>NZ_JBIWEX010000021.1:0-83931 GCF_044762745.1 Psychrobacillus sp. NPDC096426
TACAAACATTCCATAAACTGTATAAAACCCTGTTTTTATCGAGTTGATATGGAGTAAGCAAGCAATTTCCATTGATTTTCGCTGCAGGCGGCGACCCCTGCCGGATAAGTGAGCAAAATGAGACTTCACAACGTACGCGTAGCGGCGGTGAAGGCTCATCGCTTACCCGGCGGAAAGCGTCCGTCTGTTGCGAAAATCATAGCGGTCACCTTACGACGTAGTTCCCCTATACTACGCCTAATTGTTTATAGGAAATTATACAAACAATATAAATTTCATTACTTCCTAAAGCATAAAAAATGTGGTCCTACATAAAGGACCACATTTACTAATTACATGTAATTTTCTTCTACAACATCCGCACATCGCGTACATAATGTTGCGTGTTTTTCATTCGTTCCAACCGTTTCTGAAATAGTCCAGCAGCGTTCGCATTTTTCTCCATCTGCCTTTTCTACTAACACAGATGCATGCTCCAGTACAAGACTATTTTCAGCAGCAGCTTCTACTAACTCAAACTGAGATACGATAAACAATTGTGCAAAATCAAGTGCATTTGTTTCAAACAATGATTTATATTCATCTTTCACATATAAAGTTACTTTTGCTTCTAATGATTTACCGATTGTTTTTGCATTACGTGCTTCTTCTAATGCTTTTAACACATCATCACGTAATTCCATAATTTTCGTCCATTTAGTAGCTAAGTCTGTGAAATCTGGATATTGTACCGCATCAGGCATATCCGTCAATTGAATACTAGCTTCTGTTTCATGCTCCAAATAAGCCCAAAGCTCATCTGTCGTATGCGGTAAAATTGGTGTCATTACTTTTAATAATGTAAGTAATGTATCATACATCACTGTTTGCATTGCACGACGATCTGCATGATTCTCTCCGTAAATGTATACAACATCCTTTGCAACATCTAAATAGAATGAGCTTAACTCACCTGCAACGAAATTATTTACAGCGTGGTAAACTGCTGCGAAATCGTAGCGATCATATGCCGCGCGAGCTGTTTTTAATACATCCTGCAAACGCATGAACACGTATTTATCCATTTCGCGTAAGTCTTCATATGCGACACGATCTGTTGAAGGGTTGAAGTCTGCAACGTTTCCATGTAAGAAACGGAACGTGTTACGAATTTTACGGTATACTTCTGATACTTGTTTCAACATATCCATCGAAATACGAACGTCGCCCGTATAATCGACAGATGCAACCCATAGACGTAAAATATCTGCACCATATTGGTTCATTACTTTAGATGGAAGAATTACATTACCAACTGATTTACTCATCTTGCGACCTTCTCCGTCCAACACGAAACCGTGAGACAGCAACCCTTTATATGGTGCGTATCCATTAATCGCAACACTTGTAATAAGAGAAGAGTTAAACCAGCCACGATATTGGTCAGATCCTTCTAAGTAAAGGTCGGCTGGATATTTCATTCCACGCTCTACAAGTACACCTTGGTGAGAAGAACCTGAGTCAAACCAAACGTCCATAATATCGTTTTCTTTCGTAAATTGACCATTTGGGCTACCCGGATGTGTAAAGCCTTCCGGTAATAGCTCTTTCGCTTCTTTTTGGAACCAAATATTAGACCCATGCTCACGGAACAATGTAGAGACATTCGCAATTGTTTCTGGTGTGATAATTGGCTCTCCGTTTTCCGCGTAGAAAATTGGAATCGGCACGCCCCATGCACGTTGGCGAGAAATAACCCAGTCCCCGCGATCACGAATCATATTATAAAGACGAGTTTCACCCCATGCAGGCGTAAATGCTGTTTCACGAACCGCTTGTAATAATTCATCGCGGAATGCATCAATAGAAGCAAACCATTGTGGTGTAGCACGATAAATAACTGGTTTTTTCGTACGCCAGTCATGTGGATAAGAATGCGTAAAGAATGTTAGTTTTTCAAGTCTACCTAGTTCTTTTAATTTTTCTGTTACTACTTTGTTTGCATCATCATAAAATAGTCCTTCAAAACCAGGTGCTTCATCTGTATAACAGCCACGGTTATCTACAGGGCTTAAAATATCCAAATCATATTGTTTTCCAATTAGATAGTCATCTTCCCCATGACCTGGTGCTGTATGAACGCAACCTGTACCAGCATCCGCCGTTACATGCTCCCCGACCATCACAAGGGAATCGCGATCATAAATTGGATGCTTCGCCACAATATATTCTAAATCTGCACCTTTTACTTCTTGTAGTAGTTCGTATGTTTCCCACTCTAAAGTTTCAGCTAATGATGCTAGTAAATCTTTCGCTACAATGTATTTATTGTCCGCTACTTGTACTACAGCATAAGTGAATTCAGGATGAACGGAAATACCTAAGTTAGCTGGAATAGTCCAAGGAGTTGTCGTCCAAATGATGAATTTTGCATCCGCTGGCACAACATCTTTTGCATCTTTTACTTCGAAGCTTACATAGATGGATGGTGATTTTTTATCTTGGTATTCAATCTCTGCTTCTGCTAATGCAGATTCGGAAGATGGTGACCAGTAAACTGGTTTTAAACCTTTATAAATATATCCTTTTTCAGCCATTTTACCGAACACTTCAATTTGACGGGCTTCAAACTCAGGTTTTAATGTAATATAAGGATTTTCCCAATCCCCACGAACGCCTAAACGACGGAATTGAGCACGTTGGTTGTCGATTTGCTCATAGGCATATTTTTCACAAAGTTCACGGAACTCCGCAACTGTCATTTCTTTTCTTTTTACCCCTTTATTAGTTAACGCTTGCTCGATTGGTAGTCCGTGCGTATCCCAACCTGGAACGTAAGGTACATGATAACCCGTCATGGAGCGATGACGAGTTATCATATCTTTTAGTACTTTATTTAATGCATGCCCGATATGAATATCTCCGTTTGCATATGGAGGTCCATCATGTAGGATGAATTCTGGACGATCCTTTGTACGCTCTAACTGTAATTTGTTAATGTCCATTTCATTCCATTTATCTTGCATTTTCGGTTCATTTGCTGGTAAATTTCCGCGCATTGGGAAATCCGTTTTCGGCATTAATAATGTGTCTTTGTATTCCATTTAAATTCCTCCTTATATTTGAAAAGCGGAAGCGCGATTGAAGTTGGGCTAGACAACAAAAAAACTCCTCATCCCCAAAAGGGACGAGAAGTTTAGACTCGCGGTACCACCCTACTTGCGATTTTGTAAAAAATCGCCGCTTAGTATGCCATAACGGGGCATAAACCGAAGACACTTACTTTCTTTTTGGGTGTCCTTGCTCCAAAGTGATAATCTAAAATAATTTCATTGCTTGAGCTCTCACCATCCTCAAGTCGCTTATTCGAAAACAATTTTAGACGTCTTTTTCAACGCATAATTATATGATATGAAATCATTATAGAAAATGTAAGTCCATCAGTCAAGAATTGTATTATTCTTCTGTCGCCGAAATTCGGTCAAGGCTCTCTGTATCCACATCATACTCCATTAAATGATTCCAGTCATCTGTATTGATCAAATCGAGTTGTGCTTCTACTAGCATTTTAAAACGATTACGGAAAACCTTTGACTGTTTTTTCAAGTCCTCAATTTCAATTGCAACTCTTCTTGCTTTGGATAGTGCTTCATTAACAATACGATCCGCGTTTTTTTCTGCTTCTTTTACGATTAACTTCGCTTCTTTTTGAGAGTTTCTTCGTACTTCTTCAGCAGCTTCCTGTGCGACAACGATAGACTTATGTAAAGTCTCTTCAATCGATGTGAAATGCCCAACTTTTTCGCTTGAAGATTTTAATTTGGTTTCCAGATCTTTTTTTTCTTTTATTAAGATTTCAAGATCTTTCATTATTTGATCAAGGAATTCATTTACTTCATCTTCATTATATCCTCGAAATCCTTTACTAAACTCCTTGTTATGAATATCAAGTGGTGTTAGTGGCATTTGTTCCATCTCCTTTGACTAGACTATCATTCTTCTCTCTATTATACATTTACGTTAGGGGGAATACATCTAAAATTCGAAGATTGTTGCATATTTTTATTTTTTTTGCTCTAAACGACCGATTTGAAGTCGTATTTTATCTTTTTTTGTTCTTCCTTCGATCATTAATAACTTCACTCGTCCCAATCCACGAATGGAAAGTAAGTCTAATTCCTGCAATTCCAAAGAAGTCTGGTCTTTCTCTGCCCAGTTTACTTTCACTTTGCCTCCGGAAATAAGCGAAGCAGACTTTTGTCGAGATATATTAAAAACAGCAGAAAGTACTGTATCTAAACGTAAAGAACTTACCGTCAATGTTTCCATTAACCACTCTTCCGACTGCTCAAAATAATTTAGCTTGTCCTCTACTAATTCCATTTGAACCTTCACTTTTCCTATAGAAGTAAAGTTCGCTCGGACATAGTCCAATACTTCTGAAGCAACAACAAATTGAATGGCACCTTCCACAACGCGAATATCCCCAAATTTACTCCGGTCCATGCCTAGTGACATCATCGACCCAAGTACATCTTTATGCTTCAACGTAACAAACTTCGTCGGATATTTCACTTCCACAACAGATATCGAGAAATCCTCAGTCGTAGGAACAAAATAAGAAGGATACAATAAAACTCTCTTTCGTTCCGCTTGATCTAGCGCACCATTTTCTTCCGAGTGGATTCCTTCATATTGCCTACGAATTGAATCGACGATAAATTGTTGTCTTGGGTCTAAGAAATCCGTTAGTTTCGGTGCATATCTGTTTTCTACTTCATGCATCATACTCACGACTTGCTCTATAAATGGCTGCTCTTCTTTCCTAAAATGTTGTAACACATGTTCCATATAAAGTTATCTCCTTATGTATAATAAAAACCCCACAAATGTGAGGTTCAAATAAATGCTAGTAAAAGATATGCTACTCCATTCATTGCAAGCTGTAAAGTGAAAATGGCAACAATCGGTGAGATGTCAATCATACCTAGTGGTGGGATGATTTTTCGGAATATTGATAAATACGGTTCGCAAATTCTTCCTAAAAACACTCCGATAGTTGATTGCTGAATACTTGGTACCCATGACATTAAAATATAGACGATCAATGCATACGTATATATTGTCACTGCTTGACTTAACAAGCTTAAAAATAAAATCATATTTGAAATTGCTCCTCTATTAATCTAAGTCGTTATAATAATAATCCGAAATGGCTCCTGCTACTTCTACGGAATCTGGTGCACAAAGGAAAATATCTGTACCAACTCGTTGAATGTCTCCACCTAAAGCGTATACGGTTCCGCTTAAAAAGTCGATGATTCTGATTCCTTGATCTTTATCAATACGTTGTAAATTTACAATCACTGCTTTTTTACTTTTCAAGTGTTCTGAAATATCTTGAGCTTCCGCATAAACACGTGGTTCTATTAACATTACTTTAGAAGACTTTTGCACATTTTGAATGCTTACTAAATTTGGTACAGCCGTTTCTTTAGGTGTCGTATTAAATTTACGCTCTTTCATAGGAGTCTTAACCGGTTGTTGTCGCATTTGACTTTCTACTGGTTGTTGCTGAGGTCTTGGCTGCTGTGCCGCTGAATTTTCTTCCTCTTCGTCTAAGTAGAAGAAATTTTTCATCCAGTTTTTCATGCTCATTTAATTTCCTCCCTCTCTTTACCTACTAATGCTGTTCCAATTCTAATAAATGTAGCACCTTCCTCAATTGCAATTTCATAGTCTCCGGACATTCCCATGGATAGCTCAGTACATGGAGCATGGATTAACTTTTTAGCTGCAATTTTTTCTTGTAGTTCTTTTAACTGACGAAAGACATTACGGATAACGGAATAATCGTCTGTATTAGGAGCCATTGTCATCAAGCCAACGACACGTATACGGGAGTAATTTTCTAACTCACTTATAAAAGTCTCTACTTCTCCGATTGAAAGACCATGTTTTGACTCTTCTTCCGATACATTTACTTGTACAAAACAATCTTTTGTGGAAGTTGCTCTTTTCTCAATTTCATCTGCTAAACTAATACGGTCGAGTGAATGCAAATAATCCACAACATTAATGACTGCCTTTACTTTTCTCGTTTGTAGCGATCCTATGTAATGCCATTTGACATTGTCTGAAATGGCATCTAATTTGTTCTTAAGTCCATCTGGTCTATTTTCTCCTAGATGTATCATGCCAGTGTCGATTACTTCTTTCGTACGATCCACGGAAACTTCTTTTGTCACCGCAATAATCGTAACATCCTCCATTTCTCTTTCGGACCGGCTACAAGCTTCTTGAATATGTTCTTTTATTTGTTGTAAATTTTGCTGTACGTTTGTCATATGAAAACCAACTTTTCATCATTTGTTTTTGTTTATTGTATCAATGAAAGACTGATTTATCAATGATGAAACTTGCCTATTCTATGTTTTTCGAAACAATTATTACATCTTTTCCAATTATAGCTATATTTTGAACAGCTATTTTTTGGGTTTCCCTTTTTTTGTTAAAGAAAGTCGGATAAGCTCCATTTGTTTCAACGATAAAAGAAATAATATGCCCGCTTTCTTTATCAACTTCCGCATCAACTATAAATCCTAATAATTGGCCACTACTCGCTTCAATTACTTCCTTTTGCTGTGCATCAGAAAATTTCATAGTTTACCTCCTTCTTAACACATTGTATGAGCGAAATCGTAAAAAAACGCTTCTTCTATGCAGAAAAAGCGTTTCGTTTATTTTTCGTCTTAATATTTGAACAAATAATTATTTAGGATTCAAATGACTTTGAATCGTTGATAGGGCACTTTTTTCTAAGCGGGAAATTTGTGCCTGTGATAATCCTAAATCCTTTGCGATTTCTGTTTGTGTTGCCCCATAATAAATTCTTTTAGTTAATATTTTCTTTTGTCTAGCATCGAGATTTTGGAAACTTTCTTTTACTGTAAAATATGTTACCCATTGCTCTTCGGATACATCATTATCACATAACTGATCCATCATATAAATGGCGTCTCCTCCATCACTAAAAATAGGTTCTTGGAGTGAAACCGGATCTTGAATAGCATCTAAGGAAAGTAATATATCTTCCACTGAGATATCGAGTATTTTCGATAAATCATCTAGTGTTGGTTCTTGTAAATGCTCATTTATATATTGTTCTTTTGCTTTCATCGCTTTATAGGCAATATCTCTTAACGACCTAGAAACACGTACAGAGTGATGATCGCGTAAATGTCTTTTAATTTCTCCAATAATCATCGGGACAGCATACGTGGAAAAACGAACGTTATGCTTTAAGTCAAAGTTCTCTATGGACTTAATCAGTCCAATACATCCAACCTGGAACAGGTCATCTGCTTGTTCCCCGCGGTATGCAAATCGTTGAACAAGACTTAAAACTAGCCTTAAATTACACATAACTAGTTCTTCTTTAACTGACTCTTCACCTGCTTGTAACCTGATAAACAATTCTTTCATTTCTTCATGCTTAAGTAAAGGAAGCTTAGATGTATCAATGCCGCATAATTCTACTTTTGTTCTCGTCATAGATCTTCCTCCGGACTTTTTAATTGGTTCTTAATCAGTTTGTCCGGTGGAGTAAAGATTATTCCGAGGGAGAGTCATCCAATTTCACCCATCATGCAATTGGTTCATTTAACAGCTCTTTTAAGTCTAAAATTATTTTCTTTTCTAAACGAGATATATATGACTGCGAGATGCCTAAATGATCCGCGACTTCTTTTTGCGTCATTTCTTCTTTTCCATTCAAACCAAAGCGACATTGCATTATATATTTTTCGCGATTTCCAAGTAAATTAATCGCTTCAAACACGTGTTGTCGCTCTAGTTTTTTTTCTACATCTTCAATGATTAGATCTTCACTCGTTCCTAATATATCAGATAAAAGCAATTCATTTCCGTCTGAGTCAGAATTTAATGGTTCATCAAAAGAAACTTCTGATTTCATGCGATTCGTTTTTCTTAGATGCATTAATATTTCGTTTTCAATACATCTTGATGCATATGTAGCAAGCTTAATCCCTTTATCGAGATTAAATGTTTCTACCGCTTTAATAAGTCCAATTGAACCGATACTGATGAGATCTTCAATATTCGTATTTGTTTGATCAAACCTTCTTGCAATATACACAACAAGTCTTAAATTCCGTTCGATTAATATATCTCTTGCACGCTCGTTTCCATCCATAAAAGCTAAAAGCATTTCACGTTCTTCTTCTCTTGTTAGCGGTTTTGGTAATGATTCATTACCACCGATGTAATGTACTCCGCTTCTTTTAAAAGATAATATCCAATAATATATTCGGCGCAAAAATCTCAACAGCATTATCTAACACTCCTTTTCTTTAAATGGAAATAAGAAGAACTATGCAAAATTCCATCTGCTCCATGTGGAAATTTATCTTTCACTCTTGTCATGACAATATATCCTTTAGGTAATGGCAAATCATTTACTATCCATTCTTCATACTTTATCCCAATTACCCAAGTCTTCTCTTTTTGTATCGTAGATATTGGTATTAATCGTAATTTTGTAGCATATTCTTTGGAGAGTTTGTCCAGTCCTTTATCTTTATCAAACTCCCAGTCACTAATCGCATGAAACAATTTTTTTGGTAACACATCCTGTAACACTTCAGCCGCAACGAAATGTACTGGATCATTGGAAAGTGGTTCTTTACATACATTCCCTGAATCAATAAAAAGAGTTAACTCCTTTGTTTCCCCAAACAAGGTTATATGAGAGGCATATAATAACTCTCTTTCTGCATTCGAAATGTTTAGATGTAGCACATGTTTAGTTAAGAAGTATAGTCCGCCGATTGCGATTAGTGCAAAATTTACTATCATAAATCCATTATTACTATTGCTATACATCGGTGCTATTGCGGTTAGTAATCCGCCAGCAAAAATGCTTGCAAGTAATGTCAATGTAATCGCTTTAACGATTTGTGTACGTTTGTTCCAAAAAGCAATGCCAATCATCACAAAAAAAGATAAAAATACCGTACTTATATGATGAGAGAAAATGACTGTAATCACTCCAGCAGTAAAAGCTGAAAGGAACAAATATCTTTTTTGGTTTTCTATCCAACCAATTTTATTTGCAAATGCTAACACGGTATAGTTGAAAAAAGTATTAGTTGCAATCATGACTTCCGCGTACATGATTCTCCCTCCTTTTTTACTAAATGGTACCATGTCACTTTTAAAAACTTTGTCAAAAGAACGGTGGAAAAGCACCTTTTTTAACGACAAAAAAACATAATAAAAAAACTGCATGTCTATAAGATAGTTCACAGTATAGGAATAATGGGTCAAGGAATTAACCGCTAGGATTTCCGCTACAGGGCTTGCTAACTGAGTAGTGCCGTTGCTCTAAATCTAATCTCATATCCAATAACTGGTTAAGAACAACAACCAGACACCGGGAGCAATCATTTCTTAAAAGAACGAGTTAATTTGGAAAGAGATGACGATAAATATGCGACATCATCCAAATAAATGGCTGGATGAAATGTACTTGGAGGGAGGATTGTCCAATTATTTTAGGGGATTGTCCAACTTTGGGGAGAGATTGTCCAACTTTAGGGAGGGATCGTCCAACTTCTAAACGATTGTCCAACTTTCATGCTTGATTGTCCAACTATTTGAGGGGATTGTCCAGGTTTAGTAAGAGTTCGTCCAAGTTTAGGGAGGGATCGTCCAAGTTCTAAACGATTGTCCAACTTCGGGGAGAGATTGTCCAAGTTCTAAACGATTGTCCAACTTTCATGCTAGATTGTCCATCTATTTGAGGGGATTGTCCAGGTTTAGTAAGAGTTCGTCCAACTTTAGGGAGGGATCGTCCAAGTTCTAACTCTTGGCCAACTTTCATGCTAGATTGTCCATCTATTTGAGCTGATTGTCCAGGTTTAGTAAGAGTTCGTCCAACTTTGGGGAGGGATCGTCCAAGTTCTAAACGATTGTCCAACTTTCATGCTAGATTGTCCATCTATTTGAGGGGATTGTCCAGGTTTAGTAAGAGATTGTCCAACTTTGGGGAGGGTTCGTCCAAGTTCTAAACGATTGTCCAACTTTCATGCTAGATTGTCCATCTATTTGAGCTGATTGTCCAGGTTTAGTAAGAGATTGTCCAACTTTGGGTAGAGTTCGTCCATGTTATTATTCTAGTGCAGCGGAAATCATAACGGACACTTAATATACGAAGCCCCATATTAATAATTTCCCATACAAAAAACTATCTCCAAATCGATTTTGATCGAATTTGAAGATAGCTTTATCAGTCATTTTATATTATCGACGTTGACGATTTCTTAAGAACGTTGGGATGTCTAGTGCATCTTCTTGTGGATGGTTAGACACTTGACGTTCCCGTTCATGTTGTACTGGTTGTTGTATTTCTTCTTTACGTTGTTCACGGATTGGAGTAGATGGAGCAGCTTGTTGTGTTCTACTTCCTCCAAAACCAGTAGATCTTGGCTGTTTTTGCATTAGAAGTTCTTCATTGAAGCCCGTTGCAATTACCGTCACAACAATTTCATCTTTCAAATTATCATTAATAACCGAACCGAAGATCATGTTCACTTCTTCATCCGAAGCCGAAGCAACGATATCAGCAGCTTCTTGTACTTCGAACAAACTTAAGTTAGAACCACCAGTAATATTCATCAGCACTCCAGTTGCACCATCAATAGATGTTTCAAGTAATGGGCTGGAAATTGCTTTTTTCGCTGCTTCTGCTGCACGATTTTCACCTGAGGATATACCAATCCCCATAAGTGCTGCCCCTTTATCGGACATAATCGTTTTGACATCAGCAAAGTCCAAGTTGATAAGTCCTGGTACCGCGATTAAATCAGAAATACCTTGAACCCCTTGACGTAATACATTATCTGCTTCTCTAAAAGCTTCTAGCATCGGTGTATTTTTGTCTACGATTTCCAATAAGCGATCATTTGGGATGACAATTAGCGTATCAACCGATTCTTTCATCATACCGATACCGCCTACAGCTTGCGTAGAGCGTTTACGACCTTCAAACGTAAATGGTCGTGTTACAACACCAACCGTTAGTGCGCCTAGATCACGTGCAATTTGAGCGATTACAGGGGCAGCACCAGTACCAGTACCTCCACCCATTCCAGCTGTAACGAACACCATGTCTGCGCCTTTTAATGCTTCTTCAATAAGTTCTTTACTTTCTTCTGCTGCCTTTTTACCGACTTCTGGATTTGCACCTGCTCCTAATCCACGAGTTAATTTACCACCAATTTGTAGTTTTACTTCGGCTTCTGACATTTTTAAAGCTTGGGCATCTGTATTAACAGCGATAAAGTCTACTCCTTGAACTCCATGTTCAATCATTCGATTAACCGCATTATTACCGCCGCCACCTACTCCAATAACTTTAATAACGGCTAATTGATCTTCGTTTGTTTCAAATTCTAACATGCTATTGCCTCCTATATTCTCTCAGCTATGATAAAGGTTTTGTTATTCAAAAAATTTGTCGAAAAACTTCTTCGCTTTTGACATTGCGCTTTCTTTGTTTTCATTTGTCGAATTTTGAACAGTTTGTTTTTGTTTTTTAGGACTTGAAACTGCTTCACTACTAGCCATTTGTGCTAATGCTTGGCTATTACCAATTTTACCATAGAAAAGATCTTCTTTATAGGCATATCTTATAAGACCAACAGCAGTCGTATATTGAGGTTCGCGCACCCCAATATAATCTGGTGTGTACAATCTCACTCTTGTTTGTAGAATATGTCTCGCTAATTGACCTATTCCTTCCAATTTAGAAACGCCCCCGGTAATGACTACACCACCAGGCAGATCTTGGAGACCCATTTTATAAAACTCTTCTAATACCAATTCAAATAATTCTTCTAGACGAACGCCAATGATTTCTGCAATATACCGCTGAGAATATTGTTCTTTCATATCTGCCCCAATTACTGGAACTTCAAAAAGTTCATCATCTGAAGCATCATCGTAAAAGGCATGTCCATATTTCAACTTAATCATTTCTGCTTGTTCCGTCGGCGTTTTTAATACAATCGATAAATCTTTTGTAAGATGATCTCCACCAACCGGAATAACAGTTGTATTGATTAAATGCCCTTCATTGAAAATAGCTATGGTAGTAGAACCACCACCAATATCAATATAGGCAGTACCATGGTTTTTTTCATCTTCTGATAAAGCAAAATGACCACCTGCTAATGGTTGCAAATATATCTCTCTAATTTGCAGACCAGCTCTTTCTACACACCGCAACACATTATGTAAAATTGTTTTCGATGTAGTCATCATAATTCCATCCAGCTCGAGACGAGTGCCAATCATTCCGCGTGGATCTTTTATTTCTTCAAGATGATCCACAATGAATTGCTTTGGTGCAATATTGATCAATTCTCTCTCTGGTGGGATAGACATTACTTGAGCAGATTCAATGACACGTTCCAGATCACCATCAGTAATTTCTCTATCTTCTCTATTTACAGCTACTACGCCTTTAACACTTTGGATATTTGCCAAATTTGCTGGAATTCCTAGAACGATTTCATGGATAGACATCCCGATCATTCTTTCCGCTTCGCTTATTGCTTTTTTAATAGACTGAACAGTTGCGTCTATATCAACAATGGTGCCCTTTCGAATACCATTTGATTTTACATTACCTACACCTATTACGTGCAGCGAGTCGTCATTCATTTCTCCGATTAATACTTTAATAGAAGACGACCCGATATCTAGTGATACATACAATTCTGATTGATTCAACCCGTGGCACCTCCTATTTACTCTTTAACTATTATTCTAGTGGAAAAACCTTATAAAGTCTAAAACTTTATAATACAGCAGTTAAATATTCTAATTTTTCATACATATTATTCATGCATTTTTTCTTTCTGACCATTTTGTCAATAATATACGGCGTATCACTGCTATATTTTGGAACAACCGAACGCCGAATGCAAAAATAGCAGCCAAATATAAATCTACCCCAAGATGAACCCCTAAAAAAGCAAGCGCTGCTGCTAGCCCAATATTGAAGAAAAATCCAGTTACAAAAACCTTGTCATCATACACACGTTGTAATTGTGCTCTAATTCCCCCAAAAAGCGTATCGAGAGCCGCTAGTACAGCAATAGACAAATAGCTTTCATATATTTCCGGAATTTGGATATCTGTTAAAAGACCAAGGGAAATCCCGAGTATTAAACCTAATAATGGCAACCACATACGTTACTCTCCTCCTGGGATCTCTTGTAAGAATTGTTTGTTTACTGATTGGTCATAACCGGAAATAGTAAGATTGTTTACAGGGTCACCGATTTCTAACATTAGATTATCGATGTAAAAATCGTCACCGATGGCGGACGCCTCTAATTGATTATACATTTTTTTGGCATCTTCAAACGATGATGTACCTATCTTTATCGTAAAAGGAGCATTTCGTATTGCAAAATTATTGACCGTTGTTTTCCCATTAACATCTCTTATTGCCGACGAATAAATAATACGTTTTCCGTCTATGTCTACAACTTTTGCTTTAAACCGATTAATTTCGTTGACCAATCGAATAAGTAAGTCGGGTGAAATTCCTTCGATAGTTTGTCCTACAGCGATACTTTCTAATGATGGTTTTACAGTAATAGTGAGCCCGGGACCATTAAACACTTCAATTCCGATATCTTTTTTCAATTGGTTCACTGTATCATTTAATGCGATTGCTGGACTTTCGTTCTTCATATTTTCGTATTTACCAATCGTTTGCTCTAGCATACGTACTTCCGATAATAACTCTGAATGTAATTCCGTTTCTCTAGCAAGTTCCTGGCGAATGGCCCAAATGTCTCTCGTGTCTCTCGTTTCTGGATTTTTAACGGTATTATATTGAACAGCTAACATAAAACCAACTATTAACAAAATGATCGTAAACCGAATATAGACGGCTTTTTTCATTATTCGGCCTCCTTTATTGCTCAGGAAATTATAAAATTTACGGCATATGGACAACATTCTACAAGTAATTCTTCGTCCAGGCTCCTGCGCAAGCCCGTTGCAGTTACGCTTGCGCTTTTGTTAGTTCGTTAGCCTTTTTCATCCCGTAGTGCGGGCATCGTTATATTCCCTTTTTCTTCAACCATCACGACAATATTATCGCTTGTTAGCTGGTCTATAACGCCACCTCCTAGTTGGACTGAAGCTAACAGGACAGCGGGATCTCCTACTGCTTCGATTGTAAACGGTGCCGGGAATGTCTTTCCATCTATCGTTATTACAGGGCCTGTACAACGGATAAACGAATTCGCTCGAAGCCTCTGTCCATTAATAGAAATCGCTTCTGCTCCCGAAATTTTTAACTCGTTCACCACTTTAAAAACATGGCTCTCATGTACAATATAATCATTCGGGTTTTCTTTGGATGGGTTATATGCGCCATCTTCCAATGAAACGACTATTCCCTTTCCTTGTGACGGAATATCACCCATTAATAATCTTAACTTTTCGGCTTCTTTGACTAATTCTTCTACACTTTCTTCACTATTTGCAAATGATTGTTCCAAGTTACGAATCGCTTGCTGTTTTCTATTTATTTCTTCTGTTAGTTCCTTATTTCTTTCTTTTTGATCGATTAAATCTTCTCTATATTTGGTCTGTTCCAAAAAACTTTCGCTAGTTATATTTCTTTCAGATTCATTTTCTACAGCTATACTGTAAGAATAGGCAAGTATAAAGCCTAAAACTAAACTTACTAAGGATATTAATATTCGACCTCGAGAAGGAATTTTAAGGAGTTTGTTGCTCTTTTTCAAGCTCCATCACCTCCTCTTTTATTTCTTCGTTCGATGAATCTACATATGGTTGGAAGAATGAGCCAACCTCTAAGTCGATAATGCCTTTTACGTTTGGATCTAGCTGCGATACAATGGATGGATAATAATTCATCTTTTGGGCAAACGACGGGATAATGGCTTTTATTTCATTACCATCATTCATAAATACTTGAATCGAATAGGCATCATTTTCTGTTGGCGTATAGATGATTTGCGAAATCGTTAACAGTACTTCTGGCTGTAAGTTTGCTAATTCTTTTATTAATCTTAGACGAACTTTTTGTTCTTTAAATCCTGAAAAAATTGGACCTTCCAGTGGTAAGACTTGTCCGTCTGTCTCAATCACTTTGCCATTTTCTAATATAATTTGGAGTATTCCATCTTTTTCCTCATAGCCAATTTGTTTGTATTCCTCCACCTGAATATGTACTCCCGTTAACCAGTCGCGATTTACGTGAGCAGATTTTACCCACTCATTTTGTTCTAACGTTTTTTCAATGTTCTTTTCTTTAAAGCCCCACATTGAATCGCCCAAGTTTAATGTACTTTGCTCCATGTACTTCTCTTTTGGAACGAGTGACGCACCTTTCAGCTCAATTGTCTGTACTTGACTATAGGACGATTGGAAATAAAGAACGATTAAAAGAGTGGTGACAAAGAGAAAAAGTAGAATGGAAAACTTTTTGTTTGTTCTACGTCTTCTACGTTCTTTTAAAGTAGGTATGCGATCTTCAATATCAATGATTTTTTCCATTCTACCGCCTCCCTTCGTTTATAGATGTATTTGCTAAGTTGAATATAATCCCAATAATAATCCAAGTCATGACAAGTGAGGACCCGCCGTAACTTATAAATGGTAAAGTGACACCCGTTACAGGAAGTAACCCTGTCACAACCCCCATATTTAAAAAAGTTTGGACAGTTAACAACGAAGTAAATGCTATAATCATTAACTGTGCTTCTCTCGTTTTGGCTTTGGCTGCCATCCTAAAACTTGTCGTAAAAAAAGTCAGAAAAGCGATGATGACGATTAACCCACCTATAAAACCTGTCTCTTCTAACAAAATAGAAAAGATAAAATCGTTTTGAGGTTCGGGTAAGTATAAAAACTTTTGCCTACTATTACCATATCCAAAGCCAAACAAACCGGCTGGCCCAATAGCTAGTAACGATTGTATCGCCTGGAAACCCGAACCTAACGGATCCTTCCATGGGTCTAGAAAAGCTTGAATTCGAACAAGTCTATATGGCGCTGAAACGATCAATGCTATAAAGCCAATAATTCCAATTGCCCCAATTCCTAAAAAAAACTTGATAGACAATCCTGCAGCGAACAATAAAAAGAACACCGCTACTACTAACACAAATGCAGACCCAAAATCCGGTTGAAGCATGATTAAACTAATTGGCAATAAAAGCAAAATAGCACTTTGAAAATAAACTGTTTTTTTCGACTTCTTTTCATTAGCCAAAGCACTTGCTAATACTCCTAAAACAGATATTTTAGCAAGTTCTGCCGGTTGGAAGTTCATAAAACCTAGAGGAATCCAACTTTGTGAACCATTACGTACTACACCTATCCCAGGGATTAATACCCCTATTAATAATACGATAGAAATTAAATATAAGATTTGCCAAAATGTAGGAAGGCGGATAATGCTTTTATTTCGGATAAAAAAAGCTACCGCAATACCTACAATTAGATAAGTTGCTTGCTTAACAGCGAATGGCATTTGCCCTTTATAATGTACTTCACTCCAGTAAGAACCAGCGGAATGTACAAACAAAATGCCAATAATCGATAAAAATAGGACGGAGGAAACGAATAGTACTTTACTTTTGTCTTCCGATTATTTCATCCTTTCGTTACTCTTTTAGAGCGATAACTTTTTTGATAAACTCATCACCACGCAACTCGAAGCTCGCATATTGATCCCAACTTGCACAAGCAGGTGACAATAGTACAACATCTCCTGCATCAGATACTTTTACCCCTTCTTCAATAGCTTCTACTAAATTATTTACTCGAATAACTGTTGGTATAGATTGTTCCTCGCCAAACTTTTGCAAACGTTCTGCGGTTTCCCCGTAATGAACTAACGCTTTTACATGATGTAAATAAGGGATCAATTCATCAAAGGAATGGCCACGATCAACCCCACCAGCGAGCAAAATGACTGGTTCTGAAAAACCTTCTAATGCACTTTTAGTTGCAAGGGCATTTGTCGCTTTTGAATCATTATAAAACTTTCTATTTTTCCACTCTCGAATAAATTGTGTTCGATGTTTTACACCGTGAAAGGTAGAAAGAACAGTCGTAATATCCTCTATTGAACAATTCATTAAAAGTGCTGCGGCAGTTGCTGCTAACACATTTTCTAAGTTATGTTTCCCCCGGAGTGCGATGGAAGATCGTTCAAATACCTTCTCGCCATTCCAATAGACAAACTGATCGTCCGCACTTATACCATCATTCGTCTTTTTGTTCACATAAAACGGTACTTTAATCGCCTTACTTTTTTCTGCATAATCCATTACAAGCTGTTGTTCTCCGTTATATATAAACCAATCGGAGCTATCTTGGTTTTTCGTTATATTAAATTTAGCATCCGTATACTCTTGGAAATCGGCGTGATAATCTAAATGTGCTTCGTACAAATTCATCAAGATGGCGATTTTCGGTTTCAATTGTTCAGTCCCCATGAGTTGGAACGATGAGAGCTCCGTGACAATCGTATTGTCGACCGTAGCTTCTTTCGCCACACTACTAGCTACCGTTCCAATATTCCCAGCGATCAATGGGTGTTTATGTCCTTGTTTAAGTATTTCAAAAATGAGAGTAGTCGTTGTTGTTTTTCCATTCGACCCTGTAATACCAATCATTGGTGCATCGCTTATGCGATAAGCGAGCTCCACTTCAGTCCAAACTGGGATGCCTCTTTTTTTCGCCTCTGCGATAACAGGATTCGTGTAGGGAATACCAGGGTTCTTTACAATAAGACTGAATCCCTCATCTAAAAGATCCTCTGGATGGCTTCCGCATATGACCGTTAGCCCTTTAGAAAGCAAGTACTGGGCATTCTCATTTTGATCGAAAGGTTTTGCATCATTGACAGTGACGAAAGCACCTAAATCATGCAATATTTCAGCCGCAGCCGTACCACTTTTCGCCAGGCCTAATACGAGTATTTTTTTATGATGAACAATTGGTAACTGTTTCACTTTACAAAACCTCCATCAATACAACAAACATAGCGGCAACAAAACCAACTGCCCAAAATACAGTAACAATTTTACGTTCACTCCAACCGGAAAGTTCAAAATGATGGTGTATCGGACTCATTTTAAAAATACGTTTTCCAGTCGTTTTAAAACTAATGACTTGTAAAATAACGGACAATGTCTCTACTACAAAAATAATCCCAACGATGACAAGCATTAATTCTTGCTTCACTAAAATAGATACCATTGCAAGCGATCCACCTAATGCAAGCGATCCCGTATCACCCATAAATACTTTTGCTGGATTTTTATTGAATAAAAGAAATCCTAACAGTGCTCCAGCTACACTAAAAGCGAAAATAGCTATATCTGTTTGTTCAAATGTAAGTGCAAGCACTGCAAATGTTACAAAAGCGACTGACGCTGTTCCAGATACTAAACCGTCTAACCCGTCGGATAAATTTACTGCATTAGAAAATCCGACTAACCAGAAAATGAGGAATGCCACATAAAATTGACCGAAAGAGATATCGACATTCGTAAATGGAATAGCAAGTGTTGTATCAAAAGGACCTAGCTTCAATAAGAAGTAGGCAATAATGGATATAATAATTTGACCGATCAATTTCTGAATCGATGTCAATCCAAGATTTCGTTTTAGTACGACTTTAATAAAGTCATCTAAAAATCCAATAGCCCCGAATCCAACTAATATGATGAGCAAAACGATCGATTGTGTCGTTAACTTATCGAAGTAAAACGAAAGACCTATCGTGGAGACGATGATGGAAGTGATAAAAATAAGTCCTCCCATCGTCGGTGTTCCTGCTTTTTTTTGATGTGATTCAGGTCCTTCTTCTCTAATACTTTGACCAAACTTCATCTTCCTTAAATAAGGAATAACGATTGGTGCGAGAATGACCGATAAAAGAAAACTTACAAAAAGTGTTATAATCGTTGCAGATAATGTCATGAAAAAAATCTCCTTAATTGCCATCAACTATAGCTGAATGTTCCATAGTTTTTTATTTTTTAATATGGTTATTTCGTATATACATGTATGGTTCCATCAATAGGTATTAGACTGTCTTCTTTTGGTAACTGGGTAAGTATTTCATCTCCATCACCATGCCAAACTATTGAAAATGGATACATATAGGATGTTACTTCCTTTTTCTTTACTCCTACTAAATTTGGAACACGCACTTGTTCCGCGTCTCCCCATCTGTACTCTTTTTCTAATTGTTTACCGCCACCGGTAATTTCCAATGAGTCTTCGATGATTTGCCCAACAATCGGTGCTGCAATAGTAGACCCAAATACCGTAGAATTTTTGGGATTATCAATTGCAACATATACAATAATTTCCGGATTATCCGCTGGGGCAAAACCGATAAAAGATACAATATATTCACCTTCCATATATCTACCGTCTTTTACCTTTTGGGCAGTTCCTGTTTTTCCACCAATTCGCAAACCATCTCTATATGCATACCTTCCCGAGCCTAACGCTACAACATGTTCTAGCGCATCACGGACTTTTGCAGAAGTTTCCTCACTGATTACTTGGTTTTTCATCTCTGGTTGAGCACTCGATAAAATATCATTTGTTTCCCCGTCTAACACATTTTTAACTATATAAGGTTTATATAAATAACCACCGTTTACTGCTGCAGCAACCGCCTGTACTTGTTGAATTGGTGTTACTGAAATACCTTGACCGAATGACGTGGTTGCATGTTCAACAGGACCATATCGATCTTTACTAAATAGAATACCCGTTGATTCTCCAGCCATGCCTGATCCTGTCGATTGTCCAAATCCAAATTTCCGAATATACTCTTGAAGTTTATCTGGTCCTACTCTTCTTCCTAGCTCGACAAACCCTGGGTTACAGGAATCTTGGACGACTTCTAGAAAAGTTTCATCTCCATGCCCTTGTCTTTTCCAGCAACGGAGTCTAGCACCTTCTACCATTACATAACCAGGATCATAAAAATGATCATTTTCTAAATCCACTACATTCTCTTCTAGTGCAGCGCTCAGTGTAATTATTTTAAATGTGGAGCCAGGTTCAAATGTCATCCAAACTGGTAAATTACGATTATAGATAGTAGAATCCACATCTTGATAATTAGCAGGGTCAAAGTTTGGCGCGGAGGCGAGGGCAAGTATTTCTCCTGTATTAGGATTCATTGCTATACCAATCGCTTGCGTCGCATCATACTGCTTCATCGCTTGAGAAAGTTCTCTTTCTACAACTTGTTGAACTTTCATATCAATGGTCAGTTGCACATGATTTCCTTTCGCTCCACTTTTCCAACCATCATCTACATGCGGTAAAGGAATCCCTTTTGCATCCGTATACATTCGAATGGCTGAATCATTTCCTTTTAATACAGTATCATATTGATATTCAATACCTGCGAGTCCTTGTTTATCATAACCAGTAAATCCTAGCAATCTAGAAAGCATCTCCCCATGCGGATAGTCTCGTATGTAGTCAACGCCTGAATATAAACCTTTAATATTCTTATCTTGTATTTCCATCGCTAGTTCAGTAGAAATGTTTTTGCCAGCTGGGGCAATTTTTATGATATTCTCTCTTTTATTTATTTGTTCAAATAGCTTTTCTTTATCCATCTCAATGAGTGGGGCGATCTGATCTGCTACTTGTTCCGGATTATCATTTTGAGACGGCATGTAATATAATGTTGGGGCAAGCTTATTTCCAACAATTACTTCTCCATTTCTGTCCAGAATATTGCCACGGAGATATGAATAAGGGAGTTCCCGATCCCAGCTTTGTTTCGCTTTAGTCGTCAATTCATCAAACTGAAAAAACTGGAGCTGTATTAGTTTAGATCCAACTAACACAAATAGAATAATCGTAATCAGCCAAATCATTCGTAGACGGATCATTTGATTTATTTTAGAAATGCCATTTTCTCCTTTTACTCGTTTTAGATAACCTATGAGAAAATGGCAATAACTATTCTATACCTCTTCTATAACTCTATTAATCCTGTGGTAGTTCTTCCACTAATTCCTCTTCTTTAGGATCAACATTGGATGTTTCTTCGGGGGTCGCTAATTTGACAACAATAGGTGTTTCACTAGTTACAACTGAACCTGCTGTCAAACTTTGCTCTGTGACAAATCCCTCCCCAATAATTTCGATTGGAAGATTCGCTAATGATTTATATAACATTAAATTGCGTTTGGACCAACCTGAAAAATTTGGTAATTGGATTTCACCTTGTCCTTTTATGAACACCATGCCACTAGAAATAATAGAAGTACCAACAGTTGGGTACTGCTCCATTACATTTTCTGACTGCCCAATTATAACAGTTTTCAAGCCTTGTGACTCTAGCATACTTTGGCTCTCAATAATATTTTTACCTATTACGTTTGGCATTTCAATTGGAGTAGCAAGTTCTAGATTTTCAGGTTGAACATTTAAGTATTTCAAACTTTTTTCAGTTACTGCATTAAATATTTCCGCAACTGGTTGTGAACCAGCTTCCGTTAACTTTAAATGCGGTTTATGAACAGTTACATATACGATGAGTTGGGGGTCTTCTACAGGTGCCATTCCTAAGAAGGAATACAAGAATACTTCCCGCCCCCAGTAATATCCTCCCCCTGGTTTTGCAATCTGTGCTGTTCCAGTCTTCCCAGCTGTAGTATATTCATCTAACTTAAAACGCTTGGCGGTACCATGCTCAGATGTAACCGTACTAGCTAAAATTTCCTTCACTTGATCGGCTGTTTTTGCTGAAATAGGTGATTTCTTTTCGGTTGGCTTATGATTGCTTATTACTTCACCGGTATTAGGATCAACAATTTTATCAATGACATATGGTTGCATCATCTTGCCGTTATTTGTTATTGCAGTCATCCCTTGGACCATTTGAATAGGTGTTACAGTTGTACCTTGCCCGTATGTGGTCGTTACTCTATTCATAGGATAAGTGTCAAGAATTGTACCCGTAGCTTCATTCGGAAGATCGATGCCTGTTTTTTCTCCAAAACCGAAACGATGAATATAGTCGATGAATGTTTCATCTCCCATTCTATTAAGTAAATATGCCATGGATACGTTAGACGATCGTTGAAAACCTTCTAAATACGTAATCGTGCCCCACCCATATACATTATGATCTCGAATGGTATCACCAAATAATGTGTAAGATCCAGATTTATAATAGTCATTTGGATCCCATACGCCTTCTTCGATTGCTGCAGCTAATGTAAAGATTTTCATCGTGGAGCCAGGTTCTATCGTTTGCTCTGTTGCCTCATTTAACCAATTCGTAGACAATCCTTCTCGGGTATTTGGTTCGAACGTTGGCCTTTGGGACATCGCAAGAATTTCTCCTGTTTTAGCATTCGCTACTATGGCAGTCATTTTCTCTGGATTATATTTTTCTTCCGCTTGGTTAAGTGCATCTTCTAAGAAGTTTTGAATCGTTTTATCTATGGTCAAATATATATCTTGACCATTCTGTGGTTCCGTTACCATTTTTTCAGCATTTGGAAGTAAAAATCCTTTTGTATCACTCTTAAATTCTACTTTCCCTGGGGTTCCAGTTAACTCTTTGTCATATATATATTCTAGCCCCATTTTCCCTGCCGTTTTTACTTCACCATCTTCGTTTTCTTCTTTTAATGCAAATCCTATTAAATGCGATGCAAATTGCCCGTTAGGATAGAGTCTTTTCAAATCTTGTACGAAAATAATTCCAGGTAGATTATGTGCTTTTATTTCATTCATTTCTTTATGACTAATATCTCTACCTGCTTTTCCAAACTCGACTTGATATCTTTCTTTTTCTATATTTTTGTTCAATAAATCGACTATTTCCTCTTCCGTCATATCAATATATTCCGATAATACTTGCGCCGTTTCTTTCGTATCTATGACATGTCGAGGTACTTTACTATTCTCCGTGGCTTTCGGACTAATAACGGCAATCATCTTATAACTTAATGTGTCTTGAACAAGAATTTCCCCGTTCCGATCGATAATCTTCCCTCTACTCGCCTGTAAAACTTGCTCTCTATTATACTTGGAATCTGCTTTTGCTGTTAACACTTGACCTTCTACAACCCCGGTAACTTGAATGAAAACAAATCTACCTAACAATACAAAAAAGAGCCCTCCATAAAGTAAAAACATTAGAAAGGCTCCCCATTGAAAACGAAATTTCTTATTCATTGTCCTGGTACTACCTTCACGTTTTGCTCATTCAGTTTCAAACCGAGCTCTTCCGCCTTTTTCCAAATGCGATCATAGGTAGATAATTCACTTACTTGTATGGACAAATCTGTATTTTCTTTTGAAGTAGTATCGATTTGTTTTTCGATTAGAGAAATGTCCGTAGTTGTAGAACGAACTGCGGTTTGCGTTTGGATAATCATAACAGAGAGTACCGTTACTACAGAAAGCAGACAAATGAGTAATATTTTCTCGCCCTTTGATAAAAACTTTTTATGTTTTTTAACCGGATTCTGTATTTGTGGTTGTACTGGGAAAGAAGGACGACTTATGTATGTTTCTGATTGATGTTTACGTAAGGCCATTTAAACACTCCCTTTTTCAATTAGTTTTTCCACAATTCGTAGCTTAGCGGATCGAGATCGGTTATTCACTTCAAGTTCTTCAGCTGATGGCAATATCGGTTTTCTTGTTACTAGTTTTAACATAGGCTCCATCCCGGCTGGAATTACTGGCAAGTTTGGAGGTAAATCAGGTAACGACGATGCTTCTTTAAAAATTGTTTTTGCTAGTCTATCTTCGAGCGAATGGAATGTAATTACACTTATTCTCCCACCAACGTTTATAAGTTGGATAGCATCTTCGAGGGAATCCTCTGCTGCTCCAAGTTCATCATTTACAGCTATCCGAATTGCTTGAAATATTCGTTTCGCCGGATGCCCACCTGTTCTTCTTGCCGCAGCTGGAATTCCTGCTTTGATCAATTCCACCAATTGAAAAGTAGTCTCAATTGGAGCTGTTTCCCTGGATTGTTCGATTTTACGAGCAATTTGTTTGGAGAACTTCTCTTCCCCGTATCGGAAAAATATTTTGACCAATTTTTCATATGCCCACTCATTGACAACATGATAAGCAGTTAACTCGCTTGTTTGATCCATACGCATATCGAGTGGAGCATCATAGTTATAGCTGAAACCACGTTCTGGCGTATCGAGTTGTGGAGAAGAAACCCCAAGGTCATATAATATGCCATCTACTTTTTCAATCCCAATGCTCGCAAGTTCTTTCTTCAAATGACGAAAATTCGCATGTACAAAAGTTACTTGTTCTAAGTAAGGTGCAAGCTTTACTTTTGCATTTTCAATTGCTGTCATATCTTGATCGAAACAGATTAACTTGCCTTGCTCATTTAGTTGTTTCACTAAGTATTCACTATGACCTGCACCACCTAATGTACAGTCCACGTAAATACCATCTGGACGAACGGCAAGTCCATCTACCGTTTCTTTTAATAATACTGTTGTGTGATGAAACAAGCCTTTCCCTCCTTAAATTTTTATTCCTCAAATATCGAAGCCAATCATATTTTCTGCAATATCATTGAAGGAATCCTCTGATTCTTCAAAGTAATTTTCCCATGCATCCTTCGCCCAAATTTCCAGGCGATTCGATACACCTAACACGATACATTCCTTGTCCATCTTTGCATAACTACGAAGATTACTTGGAATATTAATACGTCCTGTTTTATCAATTTCAACTTCTGTAGCACCTGAAAAGAAAAACCGAGTAAATGCTCGTGCATCTTTTTTCGTTACAGGGAGTTCTTTCAATTTTTCCTCGAGTTTTCGCCATTCATCCATAGGATAACCAAATAAACAATTATCAAGACCACGTGTTAAAACAAAACAGTCTTCTAAGTGTTCACGAAATTTGGAAGGTATTATTAACCGTCCTTTCGCATCAACGTTATGTTGATATTCGCCCATGAACATGCTACTCACCCCACTTTATGTCATTAACATACCACATCCCCCCACTTTCCTCCACCCATTTTTTAAAAAATAAGCATTTAATTTTTCAAAATGCGTAAATAGTACTTGTTGAGACAAAAACAGTGCCTAAAAGCTATATTTTTCATCATACAAAAACCCCCACATAAACTGTGGGGGCTTTTGGGGCCAACAGGATGTTGGTCACTCAGGCGTTGAGGCCCACAGGATGTGGGTCATGCAATCGTTGCCGCAGGACGCGGCGAACTTAGATTGCCTTCCTTTTGACGCGGTAATCTTAGCCAGAGTTCCTCTGTTTTATATATACACTGTATGATGCTTCCCATTAAACTCATAAGGAACTTCTAAAAGCTCTTTTATAAAATCTAATCCTATCTCATTTAATAATTGAAGTGGGGAATAGGTTCTCTCTTGTAATCCTCCATTTGGGATTAGTTCCATAATAATTCGATCATATCGATGAATAGTAGCATCTAACTTACCAACAAGGGTATCATCTATTGCATGTTCGATAAATGTTAATTGCCTTTCATGATAACGTAAATTCTTCTCCACTAACGGACTCAATTTAAGATTATCCTCTATTAAAAGTTCTTCTAACTGAGCATACTTCGCTGCAAGCTCCTGTTTCATCGTTTCAATCAATTGAGGAATTTGTTCATTTCGATGATCGTTAATGTATTGAATTTTCGCCTCTTCTACTACTCCATCCCATACATCTTGTATCAGGAACGAAAATTTTTCGAGTAATGTTTGTGTTTTTGTATTAACCACCGTCACACTTAATCTCGGCATAATAACTGGCATTTTCATTTGAAATAGTTCAAATGCTGATTTTAATGTTCCCCAATAAGCAATTTCACCTGGCCCTCCGATAAAGCTCAACACAGGAAATACCATCTCTTGCATAATTGGTCTCGTTACAACGTTATTACTTAAGTTCTCCGGATGATTGACTGCAATATGCATCAACTCATCTTTTGTAAAGGAAAGACCTTTTGCTTCGTTGATGAACATCCCATCTTGTCTTTCTAATAAAAATCGTTCTCCGGATTCCACATAAAATAAATGGGCAGCGGATTCCTTTGTTTGAATCGGCGTTCCGAAACCGGCTTTTTCAAATTCTTTTTCTTTTTCAAACACGATTCCCGATAGTTCTGAAGCGTTCTCCACAAAAAGTTGGAAATATTCACTTTCTAACTTTCTAAACGGTTCGTAAGCAGCATCTATTAAAAGTAAACCTTCTTCTTGAAAGAAATCATTCATAAGGGCTGCAAAGAATTCCGTGTACGTTAAATGATTTTCTAAGTGATTCATTACTTTAGCAAAAAGCACTCTAGTGTGTAACGTTTCCGGTAAATTTTGAAAAATTTCAGCCAAGTAATGTTCCATTATTGATTGATCAAATGTAGTTTCGGAAGCTATTTTCTTTATTTTCGATTTTTCAGGGTATACAAACTTTTGAAGTTTTCTACTTCTTTCTATGTAAACATGGTTAATCTCGTCAATATCATGATCTTCTCCAGCAATCCAAAAAACAGGAATAACAGGAACTCCCAGTTTCTCTCTTTGCTGCTTTGCTAACGTAATAACCGATATCGCCTTATGGATAGAATACATTGGTCCCGTTAATATACCTGACTGTTGACCTCCAATTACGACGACGCCATTGTCCTTTAACTCTTCTAAATGTTGGTTACTTTTTTCTGAAAGCCCAAACTTACGCATATAATCTGTTAAGACGTTTACAAGTTGAGCTCTTTTATGTTTGCTAAAATCAGTTTCTTGAAGTCTTTTATTAAGTGCCTTTTGATTCCATTCATAATGAAAAAAAGAAGATAAACTAGATGTATCATTCAAATATTTCTTATAAAAAAGGTTCGCGAATGGTTGTGTGTGTTGCTCTAATCGCACGATTTTTCCACCTCTAATTATCAATTTCACCTTAGCGTTTTGTGTATTGCTCCACAAAAAATGAATCTTATGCGTCGGTTGTTATCCTAATCCAACAGAGTTCCTTACGTGTTACTGAATTAAGACAAATTCTTGTATGAGTATATCATTACAGGAGAAAGCATGGAAAATTATTAGCTTATATAACCTAATACATATCGGATAACTCCGAATATCCAGAGAAACGCATAAAATAGACAAAGTAACATAAATAACATTCTCCAAATTTTTCGAAGTAGTGGCCGAACTTCCATTTCACTTTTTGTACGCCAATCAAAAAACGTCATGATTGTTCCGAATATTAACGAGCAAATGATTAACAGGAAGCCAATATTCTTCACGAAAACAACTGAGTAAACATGAGAAACCGAAAAAAATAATAGAAATGTCGTTACATCCGCCGCAATACCGATGGATCTTTTTCGTTTATGTAAAAAGTACTTAGCGACGAAAAACGTCATGATAAATAGTACGACTGGAAATAATATTAAAAACGAAATAATCGTATTAAAGATGTCGTTCACCTACTTCATTCTTTTCATGCAGTAATAAATAAAATGCGTGCAATATCGGTAATTTTTTATTTCTTTTTCTAGCTTCTTCTATTATCGCTCCAACAATTGTATCGAGTTCCATTAAGCGACCGTTCTCATAATCTTTTAACATGGAAGAGTGATTATATTGTGTATTCATACAGAGGGTAACTACTTCTTCCCATGAAAAGCGGTCTTTCCACTCTTCAAATGCTTCCATCATTTCATCATATATATTTTTAGTAATAGTTTTATAAGCTAAGTTTTTTACGAGCTCGCCATTTGGAACACGTGCAATAGTCGTTAAAGGATTGATCAAACTATTTAACATTGCTTTTTTAAACAATACATCTTCTATTTGAGAAGAGATTTCTAACGGAAAATGCGCATTAGGAGGAAGTAATAATTCCTCTATCCTTTCCCATTCCCCTTTCAAAATACCAATAGTCGTAACTCCTATTCCTAAATGCTGGACTGTATGTGCATCTTTTTTCATTGCCCCATGTAAAACGGAACCTATCATAATAGTGTCGTGTTTTAATGTAGTAGCAAAAGTGAGATGGAGTAACCCATTTTGTAAAAATAAAAGAGGAATATTTTTTGGTAATGCGTCTAATTCATCTTTTATCGATTGTAAATGATGGTATTTCACCGCAATAATAATTAAATCCATTTCGTTTAGCTCGCCCATCTTAAAGACAAGATTACTAGGGATCAACTGCTTAACTGTATTACTTTTTTCTATGTATAACTTATTTGGCGTATTTGAATCTCGAACTAAAAATGTAATGGAATGTTTTGCTTCTGCTAAATAAGCTCCAAATAACATTCCAATAGATCCAGCACCTATAATTCCTATGTTCATATAAATCACCTCGGCTTATAAAAAGGTCTACCGAAATGGTAGACCTTTTTTAACATATTATACAGGAAGCACTGGGTGTTTTCGAGGTGCCGGCGCAATTTCTTTATCTTCGTAATAACGAAGACGATCTGATAGCTCTCGACGTAAATCACTTGGGGCAACAATTTCATCTATAATCATCTCAGAAGCTAGCTTATAAATATCAATTTCCTCTTTATATTCTGCATGCTTTTCTTGCACAAACTTTAGTCGTTCTTTTGGATCTTCAATTGCTTCAATTTTATTGGAGTAAACAGCATTTACAGCAGCTTCTGGTCCCATTACTGCAATTTGCGCCATAGGAAGGGCAATACATACGTCCGGTTCAAATGCAGGTCCAGCCATCGCATAAAGCCCTGCACCGTAAGCTTTTCGAACAATAACAGAGATCTTCGGCACTGTTGCAGAACTCATCGCTGCGATTAGCTTAGCACCATGTCTAATGATTCCAGCTCGCTCAACCTTCGTTCCAATCATAAATCCTGGTACATCCGCTAAAAATACTAATGGAATCGAAAAAGCATCACAAAGCGATATGAATTTAGCAGCCTTATCTGCTGAATCTACAAAAAGCACCCCACCTTTTGCTTTTGGTTGGTTCGCTATTATCCCTACAACTTGACCTTCAATACGGGCAAACCCTGTAATTAGTTCTGGCGCAAACAGTTTTTTTACATCAAAGAATGAGCCTTCATCAATTATTGCATCAATTGCTTCATACATATCAAAAGGCGCATTTTGATTTTCTGGAATAATCGCTTCTAACGTTCTTCCTTCTTTAATCGCTTTTGCTTCTACTTTTCTCGGCTTCTTCGTATAGTTAGCTGGGAAGAAGCTTAAATAACGTTTTGCTTCCGAAATTGCTTCTTCTTCGGAAGTGACGAGTACATCCCCAACCCCACTAACTGTACAGTGCATCCGTGCACCGCCCATCTCTTCCAAAGTCACTTTTTCACCAATTACTTTTTCCGCCATACGAGGTGAACCTAAATACATAGATGCATTTCCTTCCACCATAAAGACAACATCACAAAACGCTGGAATATATGCACCACCAGCTGCAGATGGACCAAATAACAAGCAAATTTGTGGGATGAATCCCGAAAGTCTCACTTGGTTGTGAAATATTCTACCTGCACCTCGACGGTTCGGAAACATATCAAGTTGATCAGTAATTCGAGCACCAGCGGAATCTACTAAATATAATAATGGTACTCTATTTTTTTCTGCTATTTCTTGTATACGGATAATTTTTTCCACAGTGCGAGATCCCCATGAACCCGCTTTTACAGTTGAATCATTCGCCATGACGCAAACTGTTTGTCCATTTACTTTACCAGTAGCTGTTACAACACCATCCGCAGGCAAATCACCTGCTTCAACATTTGCGAATCGACCATCTTCTGTATATTCACCGTTATCGAAAAGTAATTTTAGGCGATCCCGTACAAATAATTTATTTTGTTGTTTCATTTTTTCGTGATATTTCTCGTTACCACCTGCATAAATAGATGTTAATTTTTCTTCTAGACGTTCATTATACCCTTTTACTTCTCCCACTTTGTTACCCCCTTATTAGAAAAGCGCTAGCGCCTTATTCGAACGTAATTAGGACGTCACCTTCGTTAACGAAATCGCCTTCTTTTGCATGGATAGCCACTACTTTACCGGCTGCTTCTGCTTCAATAGGAATTTCCATTTTCATTGACTCAAGTACTAGTACTACTTGTCCAGCGGAAACTTCCTCTCCAACTGCTACGTTTACTGTAAATACGGTTCCCGCCATTGTTGATGCTAAATTTTTCATCTTGATAATTCCTCCCTTTGATGTTTCAACCATTCCCTTTAATAGGACGTTGCTAATATTCCACTTATCGAAACTTTCTGTCTGTGAGAATTCATCGAAAAGTGGGATATTTGTTTTCACACTTTCTATTTTAGCAGAAGAAAATACTTTTTGTGCGTTCTTTATTTTTTCTCACATAAAAAAAGCCTCTAATGGAAGAGACTTCTACTGTCGCTCTAAATGGGTGATTCCTTGTTTGGCCCAATTTAATAATTGCTCGTAATCTTTTTTTAACAAATTATAGGCACTTGAAATTTCATCATATGATTGTTTCATCTCATCATAGCTTTCCATCGCTAATTGTAAATGATTTTGTAAAGTGGAAGAGTCAGCCACTTCTCTCACTACATGCTCTTTCGACGGAATTTCATTCTTAAAAATTTGAGGGCGCAGGTTTTTATTCCATCTGAATGCACAAGCTTGTTTGGAGCGACCTAACAAAATGCTTGCTTCTTCAAAACCAGAAATTTGCGTAAGACCTTGTTCTATTTTCTTTAAAACTATTTCTTTTAAAAGATTGTCTTCTTCCACACTCCAACTATCTTTTCTAATTTTAACATTCATGTTTATCACCCTTTGCTTTTTTACTAATATATGCAAAGTGGGTACAAATAGACTCTAAAAATGGTTATCTTTTTAAAAAAGCATCAACTGCTTTGTGGTGCTCGTCTTGTTCCCAAAGAATCGAACAAGTTGATACTTCTTCCATAATACGCTCATATAATTGGGTATTTTCCCATTTTTGAATAGCCTGTCTTTTGTAAGCTTTTAAAACAGAAGCATGTGGGACAATCATTTTCTCAGTAAACTTATGTAAAGCACTATATTTATCTCCTTCGTAAACTTCCGTTGCCCAGCCAATAGAAAGAAGATAGTCAGAAGTATATGGTACAGCTTCTGTTAGCATTTGTAGCGCGTGGTCATGCCTCATTCCTCTTTCAAATAAGTACGAACCTCCACCCCAACCAGAAGTAATTCCTAATTTCCCCTGAATAAAGCCACACTTCGATTCTTTCTTCACTAAACGAAAATCGCATAATGTAGCGATTTCACACCCGCCTCCTACAGCAGTTCCGTTTAATAAAGCTATTGTCGGAATATCTAATGTTGCTACTTCATATAAAACTTGTGCAGTTTCACTTAACATTGCATATGCTTCTTTTTCTGTTTTTAACATATGGAATACAGAGAGATCTCCACCTGAGCAAAATGTTTTTTCCCCCGCTCCTGTTATAACAGCTAGTTTAATGGAATTATCTGTTTTCACTTTTTGTACTAATTGTTTAAATCCTTCTACTACTTCCCCGTTAATCGCATTATGGATTGCAGGTCTGTTGATTTCAAAGATAATGATGTCGTCTCTTTTTTCGATTGTAAATGCCATATCCATTCCCCTTTGCAATTTTATATATCAAGGGTACCATACCTATCGATTAACAAGAAGCGTCATTTCGGAAAGAAAATTGCATGAACCCTCATAGTGTAACTTATCTATCGGAGCTACCCGCAAAGGATAATTTGTGCAAAATAGAGATAACGTGCATTATAAGAATTCTGCGTCTTAGAGAGTCACCGCAAGTGCAGTTGATTTCCGCTCCAGGCGGACGCTTTCCGCGGGCACGGCTTCAGCCGCTTCCCTCGCTTCCCTCGCTTCGCTCAGTCCAGGGTCTTCAGCTCGTGCTGTTCCCGCAGGAGTCGCCGCCTTGCGCTACAATCAACAAAAATACGCTGACTAATTGGCATCAACATATGATGAATCACTAACAATGCAATTTTACATTGCAATAATTGTCGTTTCCTATTAGTAATTTCTTTAATATGGGAATTGGTTCTCTCTAGCTAATTTAGTTGGTTTCAACATAGAAATGGTCGCTTTCAATGATCAATTGACTGCCCTTTCCCTTAAATTGGATTTTCACTTCTTTTCTAATAAACCTTTTGTTTTAAAGCGAGAGATTAAATAGACAGCAAGCTTCATTGATTTTTGCGGAAAGCGTCTGCCCTGTAGCGAAAATCATTTCGGACACTTTATTCAGCTTTCTAAGTCGCATTATCACTAAATAGTGCTATACCTTTTATTGTTTAGAGATAGTTATCCACATTACCTGTATGTCATAATTTATTAAAAACAAAAAAAGACTACCGAAGAGCCATGGTCTCTTTGGTAGTCTTTTATGGAACAAATACTGAATTATTTGCTCACTACTTCTTTCCCTTTGTATTGACCGCATGATTTACAAATACGGTGAGCCAATTTCATTTCACCACAATTTGAACAAGCAACCATACCAGGTACGGATAATTTAAAATGTGTACGACGTTTTCTTTTTACAGTTTTAGAAGTTCTTCTAGCTGGTACTGCCATTGGTGGCACCTCCTTACAGATCTATTATTCGTCTGTTTGATCAAAATACTTAGCTAAATCAGCTAGTCTTGGATCCAATTTTGGTTGTTCATCTTCTTGCATATCGTTCAGATCATCATCCGTTGTATAACTCCAACCATTTCCACCTTCATGTCTAAATTGGTCTGCACCTTCTTTATACACTTGCAATGGAATTTCTAAAAGAATTAACTCTTCTAGAACAGGGTCTACATTAATAACATCTCCTTCTACCACATGATAATTATCATGAGCCTGCGCAGAAGCAGTTGCCGTCTCAGACCAGTTGAAAATTTCGTCAGATTGAATCTCAAATGGATATTCTACATCTTCCCATGTGCGAGCACATGGTAATATAAGAGTCCCTGAAAGCTGAAAATGACAATTCATTTGCGCTGCACCAAACGTGCAATGCCCTTTTACATGAACGGGTGAAATGTTTCGAACGTCCGGGTTTCGTTCCTTCACATTTTCCAGGGTAACGAACTCATCTAACGGCATCCCGTTTTCACGATATTTTGCTAGTTGACTAATTGCCCATTTCATACGATTATCACCTCAAGACAACAAAGTTGATTATATAATGACTGCATTTAGATGTCAAGATAATTTCTTGTCACTACTTTATATTAACATTATAATTTAATTATGAAAAGCGAAAGCGCCTATTTACAGAATACAGTCTAAATACTCATTTGACCTCGAGGGGGAAGGCGCTGTAGTCTGGATCTTATGGAAAGGATTTGATTGGTATATGAAAGCTTCGGGAATTGTGGTGGAATATAATCCATTTCATAACGGACATTTACATCATTTACAACAGTCACGACTAACTACAGATAGTGAAGTTATAATAGCCGTTATGTCTGGTAACTTCCTGCAACGCGGGGAACCAGCGCTTGTTGATAAATGGACACGAACGAAAATGGCATTATCTGCTGGTGTTGACTTAGTAATCGAGCTACCTTACGCTTTTGCTACTGCTCAAGCGAGTGATTTCGCAAAGGGAGCGATTTTTTTATTAGATGCATTAAAATGTACATCATTTTGTTTTGGCAGCGAGGAAGGCTCTTTAGAAGCGTTTCAACATACGTATGATTTATTATCGGTAAATAAAGTAGCTTATAATACAGCTATTTCCACACTCATGAAAAAAGGGATCAGTTACCCGAAAGCTTTAAACGAAGCTTATAACATTGTTTCAAAAGATGTGACTGTGCCATTAGTAGATCTGTCCAAGCCAAATAATATTTTAGGCTATCACTATATAGAGGCGGCCAAAACTTTACATGCGCACATCCAACCGGAAACAATTCAACGTGTAATTGCAAATTATCATGACGAGGCCAAAACTTCGGAAACTATTGCGAGTGCAACGGGAATTCGAAAAGTATTGTTTGACGAGGATGATCTAACTAAAGTGCAGTCTTTTTTGCCAACTACAAGTTTAGATGCATTAAACGAATGGCAACATAGAGCCGACTCTTTTGCTAACTGGGAACTGTTTTATCCATTGCTTCGATTCATTATTTTACGCCATACGAAAGAATCGCTAGCTCAGTTTGCAGAAGTGACAGAAGGTATGGAAAATGCTATATGGAATGCAGCGACAACTAATGTAACATTCCAGCCTTTTATGGAAAAAATTAAATCGAAACGATTTACATGGACTAGAATTCAGCGAATGTTGACGCATATTTTTACTGAATTTACTTGGAAACAGTTGCATGATACCGAGTTACCAACTTATATTCGCCCATTAGGGATGAACGAAAAAGGGCAAGCTTATTTACAAATGATAAAAAAAGACTTGCAGCTTCCACTAGTAAGTAGAGTGGCCGCAAGTAAAGAAAATAGATTACTTCAGCTAGATATTAAAGCAGCGAACTTATATTATCTAGGTTTACAAAGTTCGTTTGGACAGCAAATGGTAGGAAGTGACTTCCGTATCGCACCAATTAGAATGTGATATTTTATTTTGGCTCTAATTTTTCTAAATATGCTAAAGCATCATCAATCGTCTTAACAGGTACAATTTTCATTTTTGTGCCTATTTTTTTTGCCGATTTTAATGCTTCTTCATAATTGGATGTAAGATGTGGGTTTTTCTCTAATATCGCAGGATCAATCTCATCATTAGGAGCGAACATGATATCCATTCCTTTTCGATCTGCAGCAATTACTTTTAAGTCAATACCACCGATACGTCCAACGGTTCCATCTGGCAACATCTCCCCAGTTCCGGCAATATCGTATCCTTTTGTAATATCTTCAGGCAGCAATTGATTTAATATTTGAAGTGTAAACATAAGTCCCGCAGAAGGACCTCCAATATCTTCAGTGTTCATATAAACTACAGGGATAGTTTCAACTATTTTATCCTGTTTATAAGAAATCCCAATCCCAGGTTTATCAAGAATGCCAGGAACTGTTTTAAGAGTGACCTCTTTCATTAGTTTCTTGCCTACTCGTTCAACTAATAATTGAATAGTGTCTCCTTCTTGTTTGTCCGCTAAATATGTTTGGATAGATTGCTCTGTTAAATCTTTCAAATTATCCATTTCTAAAATTTTATCACCAGGTTCTAAAATATTATCTGCAGCACTACCATCCACTACATGAAAAATAAATATTCCGTTATTTATTATTGTATAAGGCTTATTCGCTCGATTGTATGCAACCGTTATAGCATTAAATTGAGAATCAGACATAAGCTTTAATTGACGAACATTATATTCTTTTTCATTTTCATCTTTTTGTCTAATTTGATTGGCCTTGTATATTTTTTGGTTATCCACTAGTTTAGCGTAAGCGTATGTGAGTGGTGTTGCTTTTGCAAGGGCAATGGTGAGTAGGCTCATTGTTCCGATGTCATCCTCATCCCCACCTTCAACTTTGACAAACGGAGTAAGTTCATAAGCACCTCCTGGTTTGGAAATATATGATTCCATCGGATAGAAGCCAAGTGCCAAAATAATCGCAAATACGAAAAGAAGGATTACGGACTTTCTCTTCTTCATAAGTTCTCCCTCTCTTTCTTAACTATATATGAGTATTAGTTTATCACTTCCATTTTTCCCTGACAAAACAATTGAAAATAAAGGATGAAATTACATGCACATAATTATTACGATCGGAAGCTGGGCATTAATTATTTTATTGTTTTTGCAACCAGATACGGCTCACAGAGGTGCCGTAGAAGGGATGCGTATCTTTACGACGTCATTACTTCCTTATTTGTTGCCCTATTTAGTTATTACGCAAATGTTTATACGGTCGCAAAACACATTTTTACATACAACGAATAAGTTTAAGTTATACATGAATGTTTACATATTAAGTGCAATTGGAGGGTTTCCGAGTGGAGCTGCTGTTATTTCTTCCTTAAAGGAAATGGGTACTTTAAATGAACGAAACGCTAGTTGGTTATTAGGGATTTGTCATGCTCCTAGCCCAATGTTCGTTATTGGATTTGTCGGAATAGAAATTTTCCGCGCAGAATTTGCGGGCTTAAAATTGTTAATCATCATACATCTGATCAATTTACTCTTCCTTTTAGTATTCATCTTTTTTTCTAACCCTATTCAACAAAATGATTACAAAAAGACAATTGCCGTCTCTCCGTTTCAAGAAAGCATAAAAGAAACCTCTCAAATATTATTGCTAATCGGTACAACTGTTATTTTTTTCACAACGGTGAGCATTATTGTTTTTGAATCTGTGAAGGAAGTAATACCCTCTATTTCGCCGTTATTATTAGTATTTGTCGCATCTTTTTTTGAAATGACTGGTGGGATTAGTTTAGCAGGTGAAATACTTACTGGGAAAGAGATCCTCCCTTTTATCGTAGCAATCATCATTGCTTTTACCGGCGTAAGTATTCATATGCAGATCATTGTGCTTGCACAAAAAGCCAGCATCCCTATTAGACGCTATATCTTATTTCGATTCTTACACATGCTCATCATCCCTCTATTTTTTATTATCTAAACAACCAACATGACAGCATTATTACTGGTACCAGGACCATTAATAATGCTGTCATGAAAAAAACCTTGCCGCTTTGGCAAGGTTACGATTTTTTGAATTTTTGTCGAAGAGCAGCTTCTACTTGTGGAGGAACTAATTCTTCAATTTTCCCTCCATACTTTGCTACTTCTTTGACGATGCTAGAACTTAAAAAAGAATATTGGTTTTTTGTCATAATGAAAAATGTTTCAATTTCATCGTTTAATACGCGGTTCATCGATGTAATTTGCATTTCATATTCGAAATCAGAAACTGCTCGTAGCCCTCGAATAATTGCACTCGCATGGACACTTTCCGCATAATCCATCAATAATCCAGAATAAGTCTCTACTTTCACATTGGAAAGATGGCTAGTCGCTTCTTTAATAAGTTCCATTCTTTCTTCTACGGAAAATAGCGGGTTTTTGGATGAGTTGTTTAATACGACAACATTTACTTGTCCAAAAACAGCCGCTCCTCGATTAATAATATCTAAATGTCCATTCGTAATAGGATCAAAACTTCCTGGTACAACTGCAATTTTAACCAATCTAATCCCCCTCTTCTTCTAAACGTCTACGATAAATTGAAATAACAGTACCACCGTATGTTTCGCGTCTAGCTAGAGTAAAAGTACCTAAATCAGTTGCTAAGTCTACCGCTTTATCATGTTCACACACAATAATTCCCGTATCGCTCATACAACCAACTTCTACGATCTTTTCAGCTAAATCATAAAATGCAATCTTGTTATACGGTGGATCTACAAATAGTAACTCAATTTTTAGTTCTCTTTTTTCAAATGCTTTAACTGCCCGAGAAGCATCAATTTTGTATATTTCACTCGAATCTTCTAAACGACATTTCTTTAAATTTTCATTTATAGTTTGAATGGCTTTCTGATCTTTTTCGATAAATATACATAAATCGATCCCTCGACTTAATGATTCAATACCTAAGTTTCCACTTCCCGCGAATAAATCTACGGCGATCCCTCCATCAAAATAAGGTCCTATCATGTTAAAAATAGACTCTTTTACTTTATCCGTTGTAGGCCGTGTATTCGTTCCGGGTACCGCTTTTAACGGCAACCCTTTTTTCGATCCTGATATGACTCTCATGTTATGACTCCTAATGATTAAATTCGCCTCGTCGCAAAATATTTGCTGAATGAAGTTAAAATGATGTGGACTCCGTTATATTTATCCGGTCTTCTTGTTTTTCTAAATTCAGTAAAAACAATCGAATCATCCACGCTTCTTCGATATAAAATTCAGACCCAATCCGTTCAAACGGTTCTGACATTGCGTCATATCTTTTCTCATTCAAGACGTAAAATGGTTCTTGAATTGGAAAACGAAATGCCCTTGAATCATTTTGCACATATAAACCTTTATCTGTATTATTTAATGAGTAACCTAGTGTAGTTAGCAATGGTTCGGCGGCATATAAAATTTTCCCGTCTTTTATGAATAATTTCACCTCTTGTTGTTCTAGCCCATTTACAGACACTGTACGCGGATCTTCAAAAAGCAATGGAAATTTTTCCGATTCAGCTTTGTTATTCAATTGAAAAAAAGAAGTTTTAAAATCGATTATTTCTGACAACGACTTATCTAATTCTTCAGCACTTAATCGATGATTTTTAGTCAATGTCGTTTTCCATTCTGAAAGCTGACTTGCTGTAAAATAATTTTTAAGTGTTTCATACATCCAGATTGATTTTTCTGTTCCAATTGGAATGTCCATCAAAAAACTACTAACGACTTCAGCAAGTAATGGACTATTTTCGTTTAATCCATAATGTAATTGAACATTTTTCACAATTAATTCACGTTCAATCGATTCAATATCTTTACCCGCCATAAACGCTATACGTGATGACTTAATATTATTTTTATTTTCAGCGAAAAGCAAGGTCATATGCTTACTATTAGGAATATTTAACTGTTCTAATCGTGCACGCACTTCTTCAGAGAGATCTTCATTTGAATGAACAGTAAAATAATCATTTTCAAATTTCACTGGAATTATTTCTTGCTGCCAATACAAATCTGCGATATTTCCACTCCCATAAGAAAGGGTATAATCAATCAAATTTAACGAGGTGTTACCAATTACCGGTAAACCACTAACCCACATCCCTCCTCTTTTCAACTCATCCGTTACATGAAGCGTTGTATAAGAGACTCCACCTTTTTCGATTTTCGCTAAAAATCCGGAAAATAATTTACCGTCTGTTAACCCATCTACTAATGGAATTTCATACGAGACGCTCTGTTTTGACGACTCCCCATCTTGAAACACTGTTAAATCATCCGATAATCGACTACAGCTATCACTAGTACTCAAGTCACAGCTTCTATTTTCACTCGAAATGGGCCATGTAATAGTCATTTGTTCTTTTGGCAAATGACTAAAATGTTGCTTCACAATAACTCTGTCACTTTTAAAATTCATTTGAACTTCTTGTTCGTAATAAAAAGATTGTTCCTCTTCTTCCAAACTAGAGGAGTAGACTTGATATTGAAATAAAAGCAACACGCTATTTACCACAACAAGCAACATAGTTAAAAAACTTATAACAAATTTCATAGAATTTTCCTCCAACAAAGTGGTAAGATGGACTGGAAAGGAAGTGCTACCATTGATTCAACGTTTTATAGAACTAGGTGAAGGTTATGGAGATGTTTTTGAGCTTTGTGAACTCGCTCGTTTAAATAAAAACCGCATACATCATGCATTCATATTCACGTCTAAAAAAGAAGATAAAGAGTACTTTTCCATTGCAGTTGCTCTAAAACCAATTAATAACGCTAATTTTTTCCCAATTTATATATGTCGAGAAGGAATTCCAAAAACGGAACTGATTCCTAAAAGGCTTGTAGCATTTAAAGAGACGCTAGAAAAGCTGCAAATAGAACCGATCCAAATCGACATGAAACATTCTTCTACTTTTGTAGATACGAATTTATATTATCAATATATAATTGGCGTTTTACGGTTGAATCATTTAATACCGCCATTACAATAGACTAATTTAATACTACAGTCCAATTTTATAATCGTATTCTTTCGCTTTATCCGGTTTACTATTTTCAAATTCTGTTTTTAAAAATGGACGGTACGATTCTAATATTTCTTTTACAAAAGGAAGTTTGTTCATCTTTTGTTTGGCAGTTTCAATTTGATCTTGATCACAATATAACACGACATATTTCAACTTTTTAGATATATAGTGAACATGGCCATATTTTCTTAATGATTTTGCTTGTTTTAAATGATGCACATAGACAATTAATCCTTGTCTTTCTGTCATACTTTTTCCCCTCATTTCTTCCTCTCAAGGATAACATATCCGGGAAAATGATAGCAACAACAACTAGCTGACAGTTGTACGTTCAAAAGATATAATTATTAGAAAAGCGGAAGCGCCTAAGTCTAGAGGAATACAGTCTAAGTTCGCGACATCGTGGTGCTCCTGCGCAAAGCTCGTCGCAAAATAAAAAAAACATTTCGCAACGACTGTATGACCTGCTTCGTGCAGGCCTCCGACAGGCAAATGTGAATGGGGAAGGTCTGCAAAGTACGCCACATCCTGTGGCAAAGCAGACATGACCCACATCGTGCGGGCCCAGGAGGCAGCTCCTCAGCCACCACGAGCGCTTTTGTTTGCGACGAGCTGTGCGCAGGAGCAAGGCGCTGAAGCTGGATCGATAAAAAGAAGCCAATGGTTAAAAAGGAGGATAAATCGATTAATGGGTAAAAAAACAAATGTTGCGTTCGCTATAGCCGCCGCTGCAGGAGCAGCTTGGGCTAGTACAAAAGCTATTTCTAAACCACAAAGTCGTACTCCAAAAGAAGCACTTGAATACGAGCAACCAATTATCCTTGCACATCGCGGTGGAGCGCTACTTGCTCCAGAATGTTCGCTTGCCGCTTTTGAAAATGCAGCAAAATTAGGAGTACATGGTTTTGAAATAGATATTCGATTAACGAAAGATGAAGAGATTATTGTTTTTCACGATGAGCACTTAGACAGAGTGACAAATTTAAGTGGTAAAGTTGCAGATTATACATTTGCACAATTGAAAGAAGCAGACCTTGGTTATCATTTTGTTGACTTAGAAGGTTCTCATTCCTATAGAAGTCGCGGTGAACAGATTATCACTTTAGGTGAGCTTCTCGATACATATCCACAAATGCTTATTAATATGGATATTAAAGATGCTCCCCAAACTTATGAAGGTAGTTTAATGCCTTCCAAGCTTTGGAGACTATTAGAAGAAAAACAAGCTTGCAGACGCGTTGTAGTTACTAGTTTTTACGATGAACAAATAGATCGTTTTAATTTGTATGCACAAAATACGGTTGCTTTAGGCGCTGGCGAAAAAGAAGTAAAAAAAGCATATACAGCATATACCAGCCAATTTAAACATTTATATCATCCCAAAGTAGATGTGTTCCAAATTCCGGTGAGATCCAATGTGTTTCCACTTGATAGTGCTGGTTTTATTAAGTTTATTACTTCATTGAATATTCCTGTTCATTATTGGACTATTGATGATCCAGTAGTGATGAAGAAGTTGATTCAAAACGGAGCAAAAGGAATCATAACCGATCGACCCGACCTAGCAATCGAAGCATTAAAATTAGACTAAAAAGGATGTGTGCAATTAAATGCACACATCCTTCGTATTTCTTATGCAGAACAAGAACAAGCCCCGCCAGAACCGCAGCCGCTCCCACAACTAGAGCCGCTAGATGCAAAAAACGGGTTGCTCACAGGAACTTTCACACCTTCTGAAACGGATTTACCGATTAGCAAGCTCACTTCATCTAAAAGATCTTGCAATTCATTTTCCGCAACCCTTAATGTTGCGATTTCATCTACCATATCCAATTTTCGTTTAGTTACACGAATATCTTTCATAACTTTCGAATAATCAGGATGATATTTTCCGAATCGTTGAACCTCTTCATATTGGTCTTTAAGTTTCGTAAAATGATTAATTTCAAGAACTAGATTCGAATTTGTATATACAGCACGATGTGCATCTAAATAATGATAAAATTGTTCAGAGGAAAGAACCATAGTACATAGCATATCTGATTGGTCCATTATAGTGGCCCATTCATTGGTCATTATCATTTAAAAACCTCCAATCTGTGTATATCATAACAGAAATGGAGAAACAAATGCTAAATTATTAACTTACTGTTAGGAGAAAAAATAATGAATGAATTACAATCTTTACTTCATCAAGTAACAGAAAATGCATCAGAAGCAGAGAGAACCCTTCTAAAAGAATTTCTAATAGGAATCCAAATGAAACAACAACATACTTCTACTACTTATTTAAATGCGGTTCTACAAATGGACATCCAATTTGATCATGATACATGTATCGTCACATTTCCCATTACTCCGCTTTCCTACAATACATTTGATAAACCACACGGGGGAATTATAGCAACACTAATGGATAATGCGATGGGGTACCTTGTAAACAGAGATTTAAAGCCAGAAGGAAAAGGTGCTGTAACTACGAATATGAACATTCATTATGTGAAAGCAGCAACCGAAAAATCATTGATCGCTAAAGCGTCTTACTTACATAAGGGTCGCCAAACATTAGTGTTAGAATGTACAGTCACTCAACCAGACGGCAAAAGGATTGCTCACGCTACCGGATCATTTTTTGTTATTAATCCATCTAATTCTTCTAAATAATTACGTACAACTTGATGATCAGAAAAAGGGACTACAAGACCATCGGCAATTTGTTCTTGCTCATGTCCCTTTCCTGCGATTAATATGACATCTCCTTTTTTGGCAGAGCGCAATGCTAGGACTATCGCTTTTTTACGGTCAGGTTCAATTATTACTTTCTGAAGTTCAACCCCACTTACAATTTCAGCAATAATGTCTTCTGGACGTTCATTTCTTGGATTATCGGAAGTTATAATTGCTTTTGTCGCATATTTTGTCGCAACTTCCCCCATTCCTTTTCTTTTTTGTTTGTCTCGATTGCCTCCGCATCCGAAAACTACATATATGTCCTTTTTTGCATAAGATGAAATAGTAGATAAACAAGCCTCCAATGCGTCAGGAGTATGTGCATAGTCAATTAGCACTTCTACTCCTTTACTATTTTGAATCTGCTCTAACCTTCCTTTAGGCAGCGTAAGAGCTTTTATTTCTTCAACAGGAATATTTAGTGCCGTTAAACTCGCTATTGCTGCTGCTATATTCATTCCATTATAATAACCACTATTTTTCATACTCAATTGCACTTCTTTATCTCTAACGAAAAATTTATAATGGACAATTTCGGTTGAGTAGTCGACTGTTTGATAAATAACATCATTCGTATATTGTTCTCCGAAACGAATAACCGGTAGTTCTGTCTTTTCTGCAATGGATTTACACCACTCATCGTCATCATTAACGACTAATTGTTTGGAAAGCGTAGCAAGTAGCTCTTTTGACTTCTTATAAGGCACCATTCCACCGTGGAATTCTAGGTGATCCTTACCTATATTCAAAAATACTCCTAAATCAATAGGATACACACCCAATCGATTGTCCAATAATCCTTGAGAAGAGGCTTCTAATACAATGTATTCCACTTTATGTTCGTAACAGTATTTTACTACTTGTAGAAAATCATAGAATGGCAATGTTGTATTACTTCTAAATGAATAATCTAATTTTTGGCCATTTATAAAAACACCTAGTGTACCAATGACACAAACAGTTTTTTGTTGTTGCATTAATAATTGTCCTATAAATGATGCAACCGTGGTTTTCCCATTTGTTCCAGTGATCCCAATTGTTTTTATTTGCTTCCCATACATTTCATACGTCATTCGGGAAATTTTCTCTTTTAACAGATGCATATCAGTCGGTAATATAACCTGTGGTACGCTACAGTCATGGATGAAATATTCGGTGAGTATTGCTTGTGCACCGTTTTGTATCGCTTCTTCTATAAATACTCGATTACCTGTTTCAGAAACGAATACATCTCCTTCTTTTATTTGCTTTGAGTGATCAATAAATCTGTTTATCATAAAATCCTTCAAGTCACCTTTAATCTTAAAGTCTAAACAATCCAATAGCTCTTTTAAAGAAAAAATAGTAACACACTCCCTACACCATTCTTGTGAGTTTGCATAAAGTAAATTGAATTCCTTGTATCGTATGAACGGAGTGTTTAAAATGTCACGAGTAGAGTGGTTGAAAATATGATTGTGCAAAAATTTGGTGGAATTGCAATGCAGGATTATCAGCACAGAAAATTGGTAATAGCAAGGATTAAAAAAGCAATTAGTATACATCAACAAGTATTGGTAGTTGTATCAGCAATGGGAAGAAGCGGTCAACACTATGCAACGGATACATTATTAGATTTAATACCAAGCTCTGTTAGTAGTGTTGAAACAGATTTACTTTCGGCCTGTGGTGAACTCATATCTGCATCTGTACTTTGTGCAGAGTTAAAAAAAGCAGGGGTTTTGGCAACTCTTTTATATGGGAGAAGTGCGGGAATTATTACAAATGATTCATACGGAGATGCTCAAATAGAGAAAGTAGATACAACATCAATAACAGCCGCCTTCCAACATGTCCATTGTATAGTAGTACCAGGGTTCCAAGGTATTTCAGAAGAAACGCAAACTTTCACGACTCTAGGTAGAGGTGGAAGTGATTTAACTGCAGTCGTTTATGGGCATTATTTAAATGCAGATGTCGTGGAATTTTATAAAAATGTTCCAGGTGTTATGACTTCTGATCCTTTTAGAAATAAAAACGTTGAATTGATTTCTTCCATGACTTATGAAGAACTACAACATAAAATAAATGGACCAGTAGAAGTCATTCAAACAAGAGCAGCAAGATTTGCCGCTCTCCATCATGTTCCTTTGCATATTCGCTCTCTATATGAAGATAAAGAAGGTACATTTGTTTTTCACTAATCATTGTCACTTTTCTTTAGACGTAGGTTGCTCGATTAAGTTTTGCGTGTAGTAGTTACCATACACTCCTACCCCTGCGTGTGTGTACCATTCACCAAGTAAAGTGGCACGATGATCTTTCGAGTTTAACCAACCAATAACAGCTTCACCTGCATCAAAGTAAAAAGCGGCTGTATTTCCGGCTGCACGTGTAAATTGAATGGATGACTCTTTTAACTGGTCACTAAATTTAGGAATTTCAAATGTCTCATTTATAACAATGTTTTTTTTCGCCATTTCCTCACTATGATTCCTTGCAATTAGTTGTAAAGCATAATCAGACTCCAGCACTTGTAAACCATGTCTGTAACGAATAACGTTTGTTATTTCTACAACTTGTCTTTCATTCGCCCTATCGATCGCTGCTTGCAAGGAAGAAGCTGGAGTTTCCACATCGATCATCGTTCCGTTGTATAAAATATCATATGGTTTTAATTTTAATAACGTTTTTGCATCAGTATATCGAACTGCCTCTAACTGTTGATCATCCATATCAATATATAAAATTGCAAATAGATCATCGAATTGCACTAGAATCCGGGTGTTTATATCTGCCTCTGTCAACGAAAAAGTATACGTATTCGAATCAATAGACATGGTGATTTCTGATTGCACGAGTGTAAATCGATAAATATCTGTTAGCGTTTGTCCTATTTTATAGGGAGTGACATCTATATCGTTTCCGATGGCAAACGCTTGTGTTACGATACCGTCTGATATCCCAAACAATTGATAGGTAGAAAAAGAATCATTGTATACCCACCAATCATAATCAAATCCAGACGGTTCAATTCTATGCGGTTTACCAAACATATCAATGAGCGTTTGTGATGGCTCCCCTATTAAAGTAGATATTCCTTCCCTCGGTCTATCGAAAATGTTAGTAGGTTCTGAAACTTCTACTAATTGTTGTGGTATTAATTGACCAGAGTTATTAGACCCCATTATAAGCTCATTTTCCTGAACAGGATTATCAAAATATATAAATACTACCAGTACAATAGTAACGATCATTAATATCCGAAATAGATTTTTCATCTTATTTTTCTCCTTAACGATTACTTCGTTTTCACTAGTATATCAAGCATACATGGAAAGACACAATGTTGCCATTGCAACATTTTCAAATTTGAATTAATATTAATGAGAACATATTCTTTGGTAATTCGAACGTGAAGGAGGACAATTCAATGTATTTCGAAAACACAGGTATAGAAAATACTGTCATTGATCTAAATTTATTAGATGATCTTATGAAAAAAAACGGATTAATTCGAGCAGGTCAATGGGATTATGAACGTGTAACTTATGACAAAAAATATGAAATAAAAGAAGGTACATTCTATCTTCGAGTATTCGGTTTTACAAAAGACGGAGATGTTGGTGCTCATGAAGCAAACATCACCTTATTAAAACCTGTAGTCGGCAAACATTATTATCCGCATGGTGTAGAATATGGAGAGAATGAAGTTTTTCCAAATCACTTACTTAAATCATGTGAACAAGTATTAGCCGCTCTAAAAAAAGACTTAAGCGCATTTGAAATACAAGCATAATAAGAGTTGTAAAAAAAACGCTAGAGAATAATTTCTCTAGCGTTTTTTATTTGTTCAAATTTTGCTATGTTGTCTATACTAGTTGGGAAGCTGAAGAAAGGAGTTTAGCCTATCGTGTTAAAACGTTTTAAAAAAGAATATGTGAAGTATATTATTGCAGGTATCTTCCTTTTATTAATTGCTATCTTTATAATTCCAGTATCTCTCCCAATCATTTTAGCTTTAGTTACTGCAATCATCATCGAACCTCTTGTCAAGTTCACCCAAAGAACATTTAAATGGAATCGAAAAATAGCGGTTACGACTAATTTCTTATTCTTTATCATTATTATTTCAGCCATTCTATATTTAGTTATAACGAAACTAATAAGTCAACTCATTTATACTTCCAAAGTAGCTCCTTTTCATTTAAATAACTTAACTGGAGTATGGATCAACATACAAAATAACTTGTTTAAATATACGGCAGGTCTGCCAAAAGAGGTAGTAGAGTCTATACAAGATAAATTCGATTCTACCTTGATGAGCATGAAAGATGCTTTACTCGATTTGCTAAGCTACTCGAATATAACCGCACTACTCACTAATATCCCAAATTTTTTAATCAGTTTTATCGTATTTATGATAGCTCTCTTCTTATTTATGCTTGATCTAAATAGGCTACGTATTAAATTCTTTCATTATTTATCCGATGATACTGCAGAGAAAGTTCGTGTGATGAGTACTAGTGTTAAAAAAGTAACTATTGGCTTTATGAAAGCTCAAATTTTAGCAAGCCTCATTATTTTAGGGGGTTCATTCCTCGGGTTATTATTTATACTTACGCCAAAATATGCAATTATTATTGCATTTGTTATATGGATTATCGATATTATCCCAATTCTAGATTCGATCATTATTTTTGCACCATGGGCCATTTATGAATATATTACAGGGGATATCGTGTTAGGTACTAAACTTATGATTTTAGCTATTATTCTCTTAGTAATACGGAGAGCCGTCGAGACTAAACTAATGGGTACCCAAATGGGGATATCTCCCTTGGCAATATTGATCGCCATGTTCATCGGTGCTAAACTATTCGGTTTTCTAGGGTTTTTAATAGGACCGCTCGTCGTCATTCTTTTTATAACTGCAAAAGAATCTGGAATGATAAAACTAAACTTTAAACTATAATAAAAACCAACACATTTGAGTGTGTTGGTTTTTGTTATACTTATCCACCGATTATCGCTTTAATGACAGAAGTTGTATCTCCACCATGATAAAATACATATAATAATAGATACACCGCTACTCCTGTGATTGCAACGAAAAACCAAATGATACTTGTAATCGGACCAATTTTACGATGCTTTGTAATATTATTCTTGAATCCTAATACTATCGTCACGATTCCAAATACAGCACCAGTAGTTGCTAATACGATATGGAAGACTAAAAATATTGTATAGTAAATTTTAATATTATCCGGTCCACCAAATGCAGTATTTCCAATAAAAATCGTTCGAGAAGCATATATAATGAAAAATATTAAAGCAGAAATGGCTGCAGCAATCATTGTTTTCTTATGTGCCTCTATTTTTCGTTGCTTTATTAATACCCATCCAATAGCAACTAATATTGCACTTAATACGATGAAAAAGGTACTAATCGTCGGTAATACAGGTAAACTCATCATCATTTCTCCTTGAATACATTAAAATTTGTTATTGTACGTTGCTTGTAACTTTAAATCATCCAACGCTTTCTGTGTGATTTCATCAGCTGTTTCTTGTTCATTTTTAAACCATTTAAAAAATATCGACGCCAATACTACAGCGTATATAAGTTCTTGGATAATCTTCATCAATATCCCACCAAGTTGCTGATCTGCTTCCGGTGACATATTGGAGAATAGTTCAGGGCCTGATAGTGAGAGACCAGATAATGTACTCGATGGTACACATAGTTCCATTGCTTTAAGCCATGCATCACCGTCTGTGTATGTTACATAATTTGCTGTTCCTGAGAAAATGATCAGCGCACAAGCAGGTGTTATTAATACTGCACTTCCTATAATAAAACCAATTTTCTTTAAACCGTGTAGCCCTTTCTCTCCTTTAATAATATCTACAATTGTCCACCACATAAAGATTGCGGAAATAAATAAAATAAATGTATATGTACCATGCAATACTTCATTCATTTTAATATAGTCTAGTATTAAGGGAATATGGTACAGAGAAAATAAACCAGAAAATACAATTAATGATAACAATGGTTTTGTTAAGATAGGAAAGATTTTACGAACGACAGGTAATTCAATGACAACTTTCCATACCCACCATGGAATCCCTTTCATTAATAACGGTGGTATTAGCAATAGTAATATTGCCATTTGTGTCATATGGAAAGAGAACATGATGTGAGCCATCAAATCAACTGGCGATCCTTTAACGATATATATTAGGACAATACTCGTCAAAAAATAGGCAATTTCTTTTTTTGTTAAAGGCTCCGATATTTTAAAATCTTTTCGCCATTTCACTGTTATTAAAAAATATAAAATTGTTATAAACACTAATAATCCGATTAATACAGGGCTCCAATTGGCTTGAAAACCAAATATACTTAAAGGCATATACCTCTCTCCTTTATTTTTACTACTAATTCCATTATAGAGCCCAACTTCAATAACTTCAATGAACGAACTATGACAAATGAACAAAAGCACAATATAGGAATAATGCGTCTTAGCAAGTTGAAAAAAATGTCCGCCATGATTTTCGCTACAGGGCGGACGCTTTCCGTGGGGTGAGCGATGAACCTTCACCGACGCTACGCGTGCGCTGTGAAGTTTCATCTGCCTCACTTCATCCCACTGGAGTCGCCGCCCTTCCGCTAAAATCAAAGGAACTTGCTGACTAATTAGTTTCTTGCTTAATAAACCAAAAGTTTTACTTGAATCGAAGAGGAAAATCTTATTAGTAAGTATCTTTGAAAATTATCCAGTAAGTGGATAGGAGCAACAAACTGGTCATTGAAAGCAACTAGTTCTATAAGAGAAGCAACCAATTTAGGTATGGAAGCAATTATTTCCCATATGAAAGAGTTTACTTAATAGGAGACAACCATTAATATTACGAAAATATATATTATTTGTTAATTCATAACATAGTGAAGCTCATGTTCACTGTTTAATAACCAATTTTTTCATATAGTGATAGCTGCCACTTTTGCCTTCGTGCAGCGGTTCTAATATTTCTTTTCGTTTTGTTTGTTAAACGCTAATTAGCTAGCATATTTCGTTGATTGCAGCGGAAGGCGGCGACTCCTGCCGGATGAGTGAGCAAATGAGACATCACAACGTACGCGCAAGCGGCGGTGATGCCTCATCGCTCACCCGGCGGAAAGCGTCCGACTGCAGCGAAAATCGCAGCGTTCACCTGATAAAGCTATTTAAGACGCATTATTCCTAAAAAGTAAAATGCCTTATATTGTTTGAAAAAGTTATCCATTTTTATTAGATACAAAAAAAAGCCGAGACTAAGATTTTTCTTAGTCTCGACTTGTTTGATTGAATTATCCCCACCAGATGATCGTTAAAAACGTAAGGACGAAGATAAATGCTAGGAATGCTCCAAAAAATAAGAAGAACATCGCAACATTATGATTTTTTTCACTCATATGCATGAAGTAAAAAAGTTGTAATATTACTTGAACTACCGCAAGCAATAAAATTACAGGTGCTATTAAGTATTTAGAGAAACCAGCAGCAACAGTTGTAAACGCAATTAGTGTAAAGAAAATCATAATTGCAAAAGTTGTTATTTGGCCACGCATATCTTGCTTTCTCTTCTGCTTAATATAATTAAATTCAGCGTCTGATTTAACATAAACTTGAGCGTCGTGAGACATATTAACCAACAACTCCCATCAAGTATACTACTGTAAAGATAAATACCCACACAACGTCGATGAAATGCCAGTATAGAGAAGCAGTATAGTATTTTGGTGCATTATATAAACTAAATCCACGTTTCGCATTACGAATAATCAATAATGTGATCCATCCTAAACCTGCTACTACGTGAAGACCATGTGTTCCAACTAACGTAAAGAAAGCGGACGAAAACGCACTTTGACTATAATTAAATCCTAAATGTACGTAGTGGTTAAACTCGTAAATTTCCAAACATAAGAATGCAAAACCAAGAGCAACTGTAATTCCTAACCAAATTTGCATTCCTTTAAAGTTATGGTTTTTCATATGATACATTGCATAAACACTTGTTAATGAAGAAGTAAGAAGTATCATCGTCATAACAAATACAAGTGGTAATTCGAACAATGTTTGAGTAGAAAACTCCATACCACTTGGTCCTTTATTTTTAAGTGCTAAATAAGTAGCAAATAAACTCGCAAATAGTACAGTTTCTCCACCAAGAAACAGCCAGAAACCTAAAAACTTATTTTTACCTTCTGCTGTTACTTGTTCTGGGTGATCTGGCCAAGTTTGTGGGGTGTACTTTTTATTTAAGTCCATTTTTATTTACCCCCTTTTTCATTCATCAAATCTTCTTTATGAATATGGAAACCATGATCATCTTTCAATGAACGAACAGCCATTGAACCAAAAGTAATAGCAAGACCAAGAACTAATACCGGAACTGACCACTCTTTTTCACCATGGTAAAGTGCTCCGAAACCAGCGATAAATAATCCAATTGTCATCACTAAAGGAATTATTGAGTTGTTTGGCATATGGATATCAGAAAGTGGTTCTGCATATGTCATCCCTTCTTTATTTCCTTCTTGTTTTTCGATCCAGAATGTGTCAAGTCCACGAACAAGTGGAGTTTGTCTAAAGTTATAGAATGGCACCGGTTGTGGAATAGCCCATTCTAACGTACGTCCATCTTCCCAAGGGTCATTTCCAACTGGTACGTTTTTAACAACAGTAGTAATAATGTTAACGACAAGTATAATAACACCAATTGCCATGAAAGCTGCACCGACAGAACTGATTAAGTTGAATAAATCCCATCCTTGATCTGCTCTGAACGTGAATACACGACGTGGCATACCCATTAGCCCTAAGAAATGTTGGATAAAGAATGTTAAATGGAAGCCAATAAAGAAGAACCAGAACGTCCATTTACCTAATCTTTCACTTAACATTTGGTTAAACATTAACGGCCAATATAAATGTACAGCTGCTAGTATTGCAAGCACTACCCCACCTACGATTACATAGTGGAAATGGGCCACGATAAAGTATGAATCATGTAATTGGTAGTCTAGTGGTGCAGCAGCCTGCATTACACCAGTTACACCGCCAGCTACGAACGAAGGAATGAACCCTAAAGCATACAACATCGGAGTTGTAACTTTAATACTTCCTCCCCAAATTGTAAGCAACCAGTTAAAGATTTTCATACCGGTAGGAACAGCGATAGCCATTGTAGCAACTGCGAAAATAGCGTTTGCTGTAGGTCCTAAACCAACTGTAAACATATGGTGAGCCCAAACCATGAATCCTAAGAAACCGATTAATACAGTCGCAAATACCATAGATGAGTAACCAAATAGACGTTTACGAGCAAAAATAGCAAAAATCTCAGAGAAAATACCGAAAGCAGGTAATATTAGAATATATACTTCAGGATGTCCGAAAATCCAGAATAAATGCTCCCAAATAATTGTATTACCACCCATTGTATGATCAAAGAAGTTTCCTCCGAACATACGGTCAAGAATTAAAAAGAAGATGCCGACTGTAAGTGGTGGGAAAGCAAATAATATTAATGCACTTGCAACAAACGTAGTCCAAGTCATTAATGGCATACGCATATATGTCATTCCTGGTGCACGCATATTAATAATCGTTACAAGGAAGTTAATACCAGCAATATAAGTACCAGCACCCGCTATTTGAAGTCCTATTGCATAAAAGTCAATACCATGACCAGGTGATGCTAACGATAACGAAGCATAAGAAGTCCACCCTGCGTCAGGTGCTCCCCCCATAAACCAAGAAAGGTTAAGGAAAATACCACCAAATAAGAATAACCAAAAACCAAGTGAATTTAAAAATGGAAACGCAACGTCACGTGCACCAATTTGTAGTGGCATAACAGCGTTCATAAATGCAAATAATAAAGGCATGGCTGCAAGGAAAATCATAGTTGTTCCGTGCATTGTAATAATTTCATTAAACAGACCTGCACTAACAAAGTCGTTATCTGGCTTCGCTAATTGAATACGAATTAGCATTGCCTCAATACCACCGATTACGAAAAATAATCCACCAGCAATGAGGTACATGATAGCGATTTTTTTATGGTCGACTGTTGTTAAATAGTCCCATAGAGTTGCGCCAAAGCCCTTTTTTTGTGCGATAGAACTCACAACTTTAACCTCCCTCATAATTATCTATCGAAATTATTTTTCAATAGATAGTCCCATTAAATATTCTGCAAGAGCATCTAATTGCTCTTCGCTAAATTTTTCGCCATTGTTAAGTTTTTCCGGCTGAGGCATTAAGTTACCTGGTTTATAGCTTTGTGGATCATTAATCCAATTTTTTAGATTTTCTTTTGTATGATCCATAAATCCTGCTACACGATTACGGTCTCCAAATGCTGCTAAGTTAGGACCAACACCACCAGTAGATCCAGCAGCAGAAGTTGCATGACATGCGATACAGCTTGTATTAAAAATTTCTTCCCCTTGAGTAGCAAGTTGACCATCAGCAACAGCTTCAGTTGTTTTCGCTGATTCTACCCAAGCATTAAAGTCGTCACGATTTAATGTTTTTACTTTGAAATCCATTAAAGCATGTGATGGGCCACAAAGCTCCGCACATTTCCCGTAAAATACGCCATCTTTTAATCCAGCAGATTCATTATCGAATTCTAAATAGAATTGGTTGACGTTTTCTACGTTTGTATCCATTTTACCACCAGCTGCTGGGATCCAGAATGAGTGTTTAACATCAGCTGCCTTTAAGTTAAAGTAAACTTTTTCCCCTGTAGGAACTACAAGTTCTTGTGCAGTGACAACTCCTAAATCAGGATATTCAAACTCCCACCAATATAGTTTTGCAGTTACATTAACTGTAACAGCTGTCTTGTTTCCTTCTGCATCCACATGATCCATTGCTGATACATCAGCGTGTTTGTACGTATAGATAACCGTTGGAATAGCAAGTACGATTAAAAGAAGAATTGGAATAACTGTCCAAACAACTTCCAGTGTATGACTTCCTTCTACTTGTTCAGGAATTACGTTTTCTCCAACTTTTTTACGTCGGAATTTCACTAATGCTAGTACATAAATAATTACTACTACGATAATAACTAGCGTCATAATTGCTGAAGAAAGTAGTAATAAATTAAATTGATCTCTTCCGACTTGTCCGGCAGGTGTAAGCGTTGATAAATATTCCTCGCCACATCCTGATAAGAAAATCGTTAGAGCTGCTAGTAGTGAGAAAAGTTGCCATTTTTTAAGCCCTTTCATCATAGCTAAATCAAACCCCTCTTTCATAGTTGTATTCATGTTCATTTGGACGGTCGTTCTGTTTTATATGAATTCTTGTTGACTTAAAAGAAAGAATTCCAATAGTTAAATAAAGATGGAAAATATAATCATGGATACGAATAGGATTGTCATATAGTTTAATGAATAGACAAACATACGAGTGGCCCATTTAATATCGTCTTTCACTCGAAATCCTTTAATAGATAGCAATAACCAACCAATATTAAGCAATGTCGCTAAAATAACGAAAGCAATTCCGAGATCCATCAATAAAAAGGGTAATGGGAACAAAAGTAATATCCATAAAAGCATAGATACCTTTGTACGTTTGAAACCCTTTACAACAGGTAACATCGGAATGTTAGCTGCCCGATATTCTTCGGTTCGCTTCATTGCAAGCGCATAAAAATGCGGTGGTTGCCAAGCAAACATTATTAGGAATAATGCAATTGCCCCAAAGCTTAACCCTGGTTCTACTGCCGCCCATCCGATTACTGGAGGTATAGCACCTGAAATACTACCTACTACCGTATTACTAACATGTTTTCTTTTTGACCACATAGAGTATAAAACAACGTAACTAATGATACCCGCCAGTCCCCAAACTCCCGCAGAAGTTGAAGCCATGAATAACAAGATTTCACCTACAATTAAAAATGAGAAGGAAGTTATCAGCACGGCTGATGGTGTGAATCTTCCAGTAACAGTAGGTCTACTTTTCTTACTTTTCATGACAGGGTCAATATCACGATCGATATAGTTATTCATCGCTGCAGATCCCGCAATTATAAGTGCTGCACCAAAAAGCGTATAAAATAACAAATCTAACTCATGTAGAAAGTTTCGGTTAGTAATTTGAAAAGCTAGCCATAATCCAGTAAATGTCGTTACTAAATTGGAATTTACAATTCCTATTTTAATAAGTGATAGAAAATCTTTCAAAAATGAACTAGATACTGGTTCTGTTTCAGCTTCGGTAGTAGCGGTTAATGAATGACCATTTGACATGCTGCCCCTCCTTTCAAAGTTGTAAGCATATTCCGCTACCTTTTACTATATCGAAAATTCTTTATAATTTCTATAGTTAATAAAGATTTTCGAATAATAAGTTCTAAAAAAATGTAAATTCAGATAGAACATATCCATAGTAAATCATTTTTTGTCGTTATTTGTGAAGGTTCAGGCACGAATTTATGAACAATTTGTGAAATGCTTTTTTCGTCTCCATGTGTTCGACGTATATACATTGTAATTTTTCTCATGTTTCGATATCATCTACTAGTAGCAGATATCGTCTCTTAATGACGAACAAGATACATAAAGTAGGTGGCAAATTGCACATTCATAAATATTTAAAAGGCCTAGCTATTGCTTCTACAGTTGGCATGCTACTCATCCTGTTAGGAGGAGCACTTGTTACGAAAACAGACAGTGGCATGGGCTGTGGAAGACATTGGCCTGGTTGTAATGGACAACTTATTCCAGATGAAATAACGCCAGAAGTATTAATTGAATTTTCACATCGTTTAGTTACTGGAGCTGTCGGTATTTTTATCGTTGCTTTAGCCATTTGGGCTTGGCGTTCTTTGGGACATGTTCGTGAAACAAAATTCTTATCTTTTATGGCTATCTTTTTCTTAGTATTGCAGGCTCTCATTGGTGCCGCACAAGTAAAATGGGGACAAGGGGATTTTATCCTCGCACTTCATTTTGGTATTTCTCTTATTTCCTTTGCGGCCGTGTTGTTATTAACATTACTAGTTTTTGAAATCGACCGAAAATTTGACACGGATAAAATTAGGATAGGTAAAACGCTAAGGTTTCATACAATTGGTATTACTCTTTATTCGTATGTAGTAATTTATACAGGTGCACTTGTACGACATACGGAGTCCAGCTTAGTGTGCAGGGATTGGCCATTGTGTCGAAATAACGAATTCTCTCTACCAACGAACTTATATGAGTGGGTCCAAATGGGACACCGTGTAGCAGCAGGATTGATTTTTATTTGGATACTAATCGCCGCTATTCATGTGATTAGAAACTATAAATCTCAACGCACAATTTTCTGGTGTTGGATCATTGCACTTATATTAGTAACATGTCAAGTATTTTCCGGGATGTTCGTTATTCTAACTAAGTTAAACTTGTATATTGCGCTATTGCATTCATTGTTTATCTCATTACTGTTTGGCTTATTATGTTATATGATTCTATTGTTATCGAGAAGTAGAGCGAAAAACTAATTTATTATATACTATGTTCCCTAATCTACATAAGAATAAACAAATAATAGGACGCTTCTTGTTTCAAATTGAACTAGAGGTGTCCTATTTAGTTTGGAATATTGGAATAATGTGCACTAAAAAGCTCGATTAAGTGACCGCTATGATTTCCGCCCTGCAGTGGAAATCATAGCGGAAACCGATTGTTGCGCATTTTTCCTAAAGAGCCTCTTAATAGAATGTCTGCAAAGTTTCATGAATAAGAAAAGGCTGTTTGACAACTAAATGTCAAACAGCCTTTTTACTATTCTTTATCCATCGCGATTAACAAATCACCAGTGGCTATTGCTTCTCCTGCTACCACATAAATTTCTTTAATGACACCATTATATGGGGCTTGTACGGTCGTTTCCATTTTCATTGCTTCTGTAATAAGTAAATGCTGACCTCTATTTACTTTACTCCCTACATCTATGGCAACTTTCAATACAGTTCCCGGCATAGTTGCCCCAATATGATTTTCGTTCGTTACGTCCGCTTTTTGTTTCGCTAAATGACTCACTTCGATATTCATATCTTGAATAATTACTTCGCGTGGCTGTCCATTTAATTCGAAATAGATTACACGGTTACCATCTTGCGTCGGTTCACCGATCGAAACCAATTTAATGATTAACGTTTTCCCAACTTCTATCTCTACTTCGACTTCTTCACCAAGTCGTAACCCGTATAAGAATGTAGGTGTATCTAAAACAGATACATCCCCAAAATTCTTTTCTGTTGCACTATATTCTTCAAATACTTTTGGATATAAAGTATACGCCAAAACCTCTTGACTTGTCACAGGACGCCCTAGTTGATTATACAACAACTCTCTTACTGCTTTAAAATCAACCGGTTCGAGTAATTCTCCAGGACGAACTGTAATAGCTTGACGGTCTTTTAAAATTACTTTTTGAAGTTCTTCTGGGAACCCACCATATGGCTGGCCAATATATCCTTCGAAAAACTCTATTACAGAGTCTGGGAAGTCAATTGTTTTTCCTCTTGTAATTACTGATACTTCATCCAAATTGTTTTGTACCATGAACAACGCCATATCCCCTACTACTTTAGAAGAAGGTGTTACTTTTACAACATCGCCGAATAGTAGGTTCACACGAGAATACATTTCTTTTACTTCTTCCCATCTTTCTCCGAGTCCTACCCCTTTTGCTTGTTGTTGAAGATTACTATACTGACCACCCGGCATTTCATGGACATAGATTTCTGTATGTGGGCTCATCATACCACTTTCAAAATCTTGGTAATATTTACGCACATCTTCCCAGTAATAAGATATCTTTTCAAAAGCATCGACATCCCCAATGACTTCTCGCTTAGATCCTGACATCGCATAGCTTAAACTACTTGCGCTTGGTTGTGATGTTAGGCCAGCCATAGAACCTAATGCTGTATCAACTATATCTACTCCAGCATCTATTGCTCTTGCATACATATAAATACCGTTTCCGCTCGTATCATGGGAATGTAGGTGGATTGGCAAATCGACTGTGCTTTTTAGCTCGCTTATCAAACGATATGCAGCTTCTGGTTTTAGTAAACCAGCCATATCCTTAATCGCTAAAATATGTGCTCCTGCAGCTTCTAACTCTTTTGCCATATCTTTATAGTACTGAACCGTATATTTGGCTCTAGTATCATCTAAAATGTCTCCAGTATAGCAAATAGCTGCTTCTGCGATTTTTCCAGATTGTCTCGTTGCATCAATAGCAACTTCCATTCCTTTTATCCAGTTTAAGCTATCGAATATTCTAAATACATCTATTCCTGCTTCCGCCGATTTTTGTATAAATTCACGAATCACATTATCGGGATAGTTTTTATATCCAACAGCATTTGCTCCTCGGAAAAGCATTTGGAACAATACATTTGGAATCATTTCGCGCATTTTAAGTAATCGATCCCATGGACTTTCTTTTAAGAATCGATATGCAACGTCAAAAGTTGCCCCTCCCCACATTTCAAAGGAGAATAGATCATGCAATCCATGAGCTGATTCTTTTGCTATTCCAAACATATCATGCGAGCGCACACGAGTCGCAAGTAAAGATTGGTGAGCATCTCGGAATGTTGTGTCTGTTAAAAGTACGCCTTGTTGCTCTTTCACCCATTTGATAACCCCTTCAACACCTTGGGAATCTAGTATTTGTTTTGTTCCAGTCGGTGGTGCTTGTGAAATATCAAATTTCGGTTTTTGGGGTAACCCAAATACCGGTTTCGCTTTTTGTTGTACACCAGGGAATCCATTTACCGTGACATTTCCAATATAATTTAATAATTTTGTACCGCGGTCTTTTCGATTCGGAAACAAGAACAATTCAGGAGTTGAATCTATAAAACTTGTATTAAACTTTCCAGAAATAAAACTTGGGTGTTTCACAACTTTTTCCAGGAAAGGAATATTAGTTTTAATACCACGAATTCTAAACTCCTGCAAGTTTCTGTTCATTTTGGCTGCCGCTTCTTTAAAAGACATCCCCCAAGTAGAAACTTTCACTAATAATGAATCATAGTAAGGTGTGATAACAGCCCCTTGGAATCCGTTACCTGCATCTAAACGAACACCAAATCCCCCGCCCGAACGATACACCATTAACTTCCCTGTATCTGGCATGAAATTATTTAATGGATCTTCTGTTGTTACACGTGATTGTATAGCAAACCCAAAAAGAGGAATATTCTCTTGGCTCGGTATCCCCATATCCTCACTCGTTAGCGCTAAACCATCTGCGATCTTAATCTGAGCATGTACAATGTCTACACCCGTGATCATTTCTGTAATCGTATGCTCTACTTGAATGCGCGGGTTTACTTCGATAAAGAAGAATTCATTTTCCGTTACTAAAAACTCTACAGTTCCTGCATTTATGTACGAAACATTTTGCATTAATTGAACAGCAGCCTGGCATATTTTGTTGCGTAATTCAGGAATTAACGAATTAGAAGGTGCAATTTCTACTACTTTTTGATGTCTTCTTTGTATCGAGCAATCACGTTCGTACAGATGAATTAAATTACCGTGTTTGTCACCTAATATTTGCACTTCAATATGCTTCGGTTGAAAAATAAATCGTTCCACGTATACTTCATCAGAACCAAAAGCCGCCTTTGCTTCCGATTTAGCACGCTCGTATGCACTCTCCAAGTCATCTTTCGTTTGAACGACACGCATCCCTCGGCCACCACCGCCTAGAGAAGCTTTAATCATAAGCGGGTAACCATGGATCTCTCCAAATGCCTGTACTTCTTCCAGACTTTCTACAGGTCCATCACTCCCAGGAATAACTGGAATACCCGCTTTTACTGCTTGCTCGCGAGCCTTTACTTTATCTCCAAACATATCCAAATGCTTAGAAGTTGGTCCTATAAATATTATTCCTTCTTCTTCACAGCGCTTCGCGAATTCCAAATTTTCAGACAAAAAACCGTAACCGGGATGAATGGCATCCGCATTACTCTCTTTGGCGATGCGGATAATATCCTCGATGTCTAAGTATGCATCGATTGGTTTCTTGCCTTCTCCAACCAAATAAGATTCATCCGATTTAAAACGGTGAAAAGAACCGCTATCTTCTCTCGAATAAATCGCTACGGTACGCAAATTTAGTTCCGTACACGCTCGGAAGATTCGAATAGCGATTTCCCCTCTATTTGCAACGACGATTTTTTTAATATTCTCCATCCATTGACACCCCTTATTCTTTTGTTTTTTCATATTTAACAAACATAGATACATTCATTAATATTCCAATTGCAGCGGATAAAATAATAATAGAAGTACCTCCGTAACTTATAAAAGGGAGCGGAACCCCAGTAAGTGGAATAATCCCCACCATTCCACCTAAGTTAACGAATGTTTGAAACCCGATAATACTCGCAATACCTGCTGCAATCATACGAGCTTGTGGATCTCGAGTAGATAAGGCAATAGTTATTCCTTTCAATACGATAAAAAATAATCCACATAAGACGATTAATACCCCAATAAGTCCAAGCTCTTCCGCTATAATAGCCATTATAAAATCTGTATGTGGTTCGGGCAAATATCCAAACTTCTGATTGGAATTTCCTAAACCTAATCCCTTTAAACCGCCTGACCCTATAGCAATATATCCATTTACAATTTGATAACCATACTCCTGTTCATAGTCAAAGGGATTGATGAAAGCTTCTAACCGCCCCCGACGACGTTCCGTTATCAAAGTATCTTTCAGTACGTAAATTGCAAATAGTCCCATTGTTATAACTATACCAATTAATCCTACAAATTTGGAAAAAGATTTTAATTTTATTCCACTAGCTGCAATAACTGAAATCGCTACAAAGCTAATAATCATCGTATTCCCGACGTCTGTTTCCATCATGATGAGTACAAAAACAAAAAATAGCACTATTAATGGAGGGCCTACCGATTCATTTAATCTATTCAATGTACCATTTTCATATTTTTTCGTAAATATCCCAGCAAAATATAAAACAATTATTACTTTTGCAATTTCAGAAGGTTGAATATTACCAAAACCTAGATGAATCCAACTTTGAGATCCACTAGCTCCTCCAGTCCCTATAAAATGCACGAGTATTAATAATGCAAACATAATAAAAAGCATCAGTTGCATCATAAAGCGTCTTTTGTAATGTTTATAAGGAAAAAAAGCGGTTAAAAAAAATACCGGTATTGCTAGTGCTAAGTTTATCTTTTGTTTGTCAAAAAAATAATCAGGCTCCCAACCATAGTTAATTACTGCCCACCCCATACTAGCACTATAAATCATCACTAACCCAAAGAAACATAAAGCTAAGTAAACAAAAAATAGCGGGTAATCAAAGTTTTTAAAAAATCGTTTCAAATATGGAATCATGTCAAAACCTCTTTTTCTTCCGTTAGAAAAAAAAACTCAAACAGGAAACTTCGTTTGAGTTTTATTATTATTTTTCTGTATGGATATCATGTAAAATGGATAACTCTTGTTCTAGTGAGGCAATAATTTCTTTCCCTTCACTTTTCTCTAAAAGTCCAAGTTTAACCGCAAAATCTATTTCGCGCGATAGTCCAAACATTTGAGTATCCAAAACCTCTTCGTAAAGTGGACATTGAGGCATCGTTAAATTGTCCATTTGCACTTTAATTAACTGCGCAATTTTTTCCGCATCTCTTTTTAAAAGCTCTAACGCTTTTTCTTGATACGAAAGTTGTATTTTAGTATCCATGAGGACGCCCCCATTATTCTGATTTCTACTTATATATCTCCCTAAAGTGTATCTTTTGATGAGAAAAAATGCAAGTGTTCTCTCATCTTACTTGAGAAAAAAGTGAAATATTCTTTAGATATTTTCATTTTAGCGATATACTTAGTTAGATTAGAGAGATTAGAGGAGGCAATTTCTTTGGAATTTATTATCCCTATTAAAGGTGCAGTTACATTTAACATTACGCTTGATCCTACTGTTTGGATTTTTGATGATCGAAAAATTGATTTAGATGATTTTTTTTCTGGAGAATATGAATATAAAGATGAGTTAGAAGAATATACAAAAGTGACGTCCGCTCATTGGTCACGAGAAATTATAGAAGGTTCTACAGTTCCTCCTACTTTACAATCAGAAAAAAAATATGAGCGTACAAAAGTATTAACGAGCACATATGGTGTAGACCTTAAGCCATTTATCTTAAACGCAGAACCTCTACCAGAAGCTTCATCGTTAATAATAGAAACAACAGATAGTGAACACACTTTCCCATTAAGTGAATTAGATTCTTTCTTACTAAAATTTAGTAATAAAGGAAAGCCACTTCGTGAAGATGGTCCTGTGCACGTTATTAAAAAAGATGGTTCTAATATAAATGATCCAATAAAATTTGTTACAGCATTCCGAATCGAATAGGAGTTGACTTTATGAAAGTTCAATGTGTTATGTGCGAACGAATAGACGTTCTCTCAGATGATTTGCCATTAGCAAAAAAGTTAAGAAATCGGCTTATCCACACATATATGTGTCCGGTTTGTCATGACCGTATCGAAGAAAAAACAAATGCTCGTTTAGCAACAGGAAAATTCATTTTCTACAAAACATCTAAACTTATTGAAAATGAATTTTAACATCCAGAAGAGAAGAATAAACAAATAATAGGACACATCTTGTTTCAAATCGAACAAGATGTGTCCTATTTTTAATGCTTTACTTCGAAATATAGGGTAATGGGTCTTAAAAGTTTTATTTGGTGACGGCTATGATTTCCGCTAATTAAAAGTCACATTAAATAGGGCATTATATTTATCAACGTCCAACTAGCAGTGACTTAGTAAAAATTTATTTTTCCTTAATATGGAATATTCACTAGACCTGTTTTGTCGTGTTCAGGGTCCTGTTTGTCACTTTCGAGATGTGTTTTGTCATGTTCGGAAGGTAGTTTGTCGTGTTCACAGCATGTCATGTCTCATTCAACCATTTATTGGTATTTTTTCAATAAATACTACATAAGATTGAATTTAAAACTGTGAAACTGATTAGCTAGCAATTTTCGCGGATTGGAGCGGAAGGGCGGCGACTTCGACGGGATCATGTGAGACAGATGAGAATTCACAACGTACGCGAAGCGGCGGTGAAGGCTCATCACTCACCCCGCGGAAAGCTTCCGCCCTGCAGCGTAAATCCGAGCGGTAAATTCTTTACAACGCATTATCCCTATTATGTAAAAACAAAGCCCAACTACTGTTAAGTAGTTGAGCTTTGTTTTTTTTCGAGTCGTAAACGAATCTTATAAATGATTAAGATGAGCGCTGCTACGATTAATCCTTCGACTACAGGAAGGAAAAACGCTAAAAATGTTAACATCAGGCATCCTAAAAATAAAAATACGTAAATGACTACATTTTGTGCAAAACGCAATTTTTTAGCAAATCCTAGCTTGTACACAAGCACCGATAACAAAAAAATTGTGATAAATAATACATAACCCGCTATGTCGTAAGATGGTATTGCCTCATAAATAAACTTCGATATACTAGACATTCTACCAAATACGAATTGCTGTTCTTCCAAGGTTATTCACCCTTTTCTGATTCTATTCAAGTTCTGCATTTTTTAACTTTTTCGTCACACGTTCACGTTCACTTTTCTCCAGAATCTGTTTACGCAGACGAATTGACACAGGTGTTACTTCTAAATACTCATCATCACCTAGAAACTCAATTGCTTCTTCAAGCGTTAAAATACGAGGCTTTTTAATAACGTTTGTTTGGTCTTTGTTAGCAGAACGAATATTTGTTTTTTGTTTCATTTTTGTAATATTTACTGTGATGTCATTATCACGAGTATTTTCACCGACTACCATACCCTCGTAAATTTCAGTACCAGGCTCAACGAATAGTGTACCACGGTCTTCTATTTGCATCATACCATAAGTTGTCGCTTTACCAGTTTCCATCGAAACAAGTACGCCTTGGTGACGTCCACCAACACGACCTGAAACTACTGGTTGATAGCTATCAAATGTATGGTTAATGATACCAAAGCCTTTTGTAAGAGACATGAACTCTGTTGAATATCCAATTAATCCACGAGCAGGAACCATAAAGATTAAACGAACTTGGCCATTACCATTGTTGACCATGTCTACCATTTCACCTTTACGTAATCCCATTGATTCAATAATTGAACCTACACTATCTTCTGGTACATCAATTTGTACACGTTCGATTGGCTCACATTTTTTCCCATCAATTTCACGGATAATTACTTTTGGTTTGGATACTTGAAGTTCAAAGCCTTCACGACGCATATTTTCGATTAAAATCGACAAATGGAGTTCCCCACGACCTGAAACGATCCATGCATCTGGAGATTCTGTATCATCTACACGTAATGATACATCCGTTTGTAGTTGAGAACGTAGACGCTCTTCTACTTTACGTGAAGTAACCCATTTTCCTTCTCGACCAGCAAAAGGTGAGTTATTTACTAAGAATGTCATTTGTAATGTTGGTTCATCGATACGTAATGGAACTAACGCTTCCGGATGGTCTGTAGGACAAACTGTTTCCCCTACATTAATTTCTTCCATACCCGATACAGCGATTAAATCTCCAGCTTTAGCAGATTGAACTTCTACACGTTTTAATCCGAAGAAACCGAATAATTTCGTTACACGATAATTTTTAATAGATCCATCTAGTTTCATTAAAGAGATTTGTTGACCTACCTCAATCGTACCACGGAATACGCGTCCAATACCGATACGACCTACATAGTCATTGTAATCAAGTAATGCTACTTGGAATTGTAACGGTTCGTCTGAATTATCAACTGGTGCTGGAATAGCTTCGATAATTTTTTCGAATAGGCATTGCATATTTTCTTCTTGTGTTGCAGGGTCTGGATCTAAAGAAGCAGTACCGTTTACACCGGAAGCATAAACAACTGGAAAGTCTAATTGATCTGCATCCGCATCTAATTCGATAAATAATTCTAACACTTCATCTACTACTTCTAGTGGACGAGCGGAATCTTTGTCTACTTTATTTACTACAACGATTGGTGTTAACTTTTGTTCTAATGCTTTTTTCAATACAAAACGCGTTTGTGGCATACATCCTTCATATGCATCAACAACTAGTACAACTCCATCTACCATTTTTAGAATACGTTCTACTTCACCACCGAAGTCGGCATGTCCAGGTGTATCTAATATATTAATGCGTGTCCCATGATAGTCTACTGCTGTATTTTTAGCTAAAATCGTAATTCCACGTTCACGTTCGATGTCACCAGAGTCCATCGCTCTTTCATCTACATGCTCATTTGAACGGAATGTGCCCGATTGTTTTAATAATTGGTCGACTAATGTCGTTTTTCCATGGTCAACGTGTGCTATAATTGCAATGTTTCGTAAATCTTGACGTAAATTTGTCATATTTCCACTCCATATTCTTTTTTCGAGTCCATAACTGTGTTATTATATCACAAGTGGAACTAAAGTAATAATATTTTTTTTATCATTATTTGGGGGTAATTGTATTGGGCAATATTAAATGGATCTTTGTTCTATATTCTTTAGGCGCAATTTTATCGATGGCACTAATTGGAATCGCTGTTGCACTTCGAAATATTCCACTCGTTTTCCTGTTTCTTGTTTTACTTTTTGTCGTAATGGGTTTTGGTTTCAAAACAAAGAAAAAAATGCGGGACCAAGGACTTTTGTAAATCATGATCGGCAAGGCTTTTGTTGCCGATCTTTTACTTTAGTTTAATATATTTCCCCACAATTTCACGATGTAAACTTGGTTTCGAGACGATAAACGTATTTTGTCCCAATAAATTGATGGGCTCGTTTGCAAGCGTAGATACAATAGCTCCGACCTCTTTTGCAATTACTATTCCTCCGGCAATATCCCAAGGCGATAAACGCATAGATACATAAGCATCCAGTCTGCCCATTACGACGTACATTATTTCAATTGCAGCAGATCCATACGATCTCGTTCCTCGGACTTTATTTAAAAGTTCGATCATTCCTTCATGTTCAATGTATTTATTCGGTACAACCCAACTCGCATTAATACTAATAATAGATTGTTCCACATTTGCATGCTCTACTTTTGGAATGCGCTGATCATTGAAAAACGCACCTTCTCCTAAAGCACCAGATAGTAAATCATCTGCCATCACGTCATATATATACCCAAGTAAACCTTCACCATCCTTAAAAATACCTAACGAGATTGCAAAGTTCTTTTTTTGATGAATAAAATTCATCGTTCCATCAATCGGATCAAGAATCCAAACATAACCACTTAGATCCTGTAAATCATCCCCAAATCCTTCCTCTCCCATAATGCGATGGTCTGGAAAGTGCTGTTTTATATGTTGTATGAAAAATTGTTCCGTTTCTTTATCAATGTTGGTCACTAAGTCATTTGCTTCCGATTTTGTCTCAATGATTAGCTCCGTTGTAAAAGAAGCTCTAATTCTTCCTGCCGCTTCTTTTATTAATGATTTTGCGATTTTGTCGAGTTTATGTATATTCATTTCAACATCCCTTTCTTTGTAAAGTTTCCCCTAATCCGCTTTTCTATAGTATAAAGAAAAAAACACCGGCTGTCTTTCGATTAGCAGGTGTTTTTATGGATTCCCAAAAAGTAAATCATAAATCAAGTGCATCTAGCTCTTCCAAAAGGCGGTGAATTTCAGTCAATTGCATTTTTGCTTCCATTATTTCTTTTTCATTTTGGTTACTCAAAGCATCATATAAAGTAGCAAGTTGGTAATCCAGTTCCAATTTTAGCGTTTGAATTTTTTCTTTTTCCATATCATTTTTACGAATAACGTGCACTACCTGTCTCATAACTAACACCCCTTCTTTTTATTAATGTGTAATATTCAGAAGATTTTTAATATTTTATGTTGTAAATGAAATATTGTCAACTGAAGAAATACTACTTACATGATTTTTACCCATATTTCCTATAAAATAAACATGGAAAACGAAAGGAGTTTACAAATGGTTAAAACTTTTTGGGAAGCCAAAGACTTTGATGTATTCCAAGTCGATGGTTTAGAAAATAGAATGAATGCTCTTATAGAAAACGTTCGTCCCAAATTCGAAATGCTCGGAAAGCAATATAGTCACTATTTTTCAAGCACTTTAGGGGACGAGTTCTTTCCTCATGTAGCAAAACATGCTAGACGCTCCGTCAATCCCCCGAACGATAGTTGGGTTGCATTTGCACCATATAAAAGAGGGTATAAAGCATTACCTCATTTTCAGATTGGGCTTTGGGGGAGTCATTTATTTATTATTGTTGCAGTCATTTACGAAGTCACTGATAAAGTAGCTATAGCGGAACGTTTGTTAAAGAAGAAAAGCTTATTCAATAAATTACCGGATGATTTCATTGCTGCAGGAGATCATATGAAACCAGATTCGATTCCTCTGAAAAAAGCCAAAAAAGGGGAATTGAAGGAATTGTTAACGCGACTACATAACGTGAAAAAAGCAGAATTTCTAATAGGTCGTCATATATCTAGAGAAAACGCTGTTCAATTTACAGAAGACGAATTCTTAAATTTCGCTGAAGAAACATTCAATCACCTATTACCTATTTATAAAGTGATGATCAATAAGAAGTAGAAATATCCTCCTATAACTTTGAAGCTATAGGAGGATATTTTCATCTTTTAATAAGGATGTTATCTTCATTTTCTTTCATTTTCTTTACAATTGGGTAACTAGCGTAACCGCTTTCTTTTTCAAATTCCCGGAAATATGTTTTTTCTTCTGCAATCGAAGGAACGATTTCTTTAAAACGTCTGTATTTTATTAATAATTCTTCTCGTTTAATGCCTTTTTCATATGCTTTTTCAATTGCTTCAAAAAATTGTACGACATCCACTATTTCTTCTGTAGACCAATCTAAAGAGAACGGATAGGTGTATTCCATAATTATCCTCCTACTATTGCCATTTTTGCCTTACCTCTATTGCTTCTTTTACCATTCGTCGTATTAGTTCCTCTGTCCTCGGCACATCGTGTATCAGTCCAATTGACTGTCCTGCCCAACCAAACCCTTTATCTTCCTTGCCTTCATAGATAAATTGCTTATTTGCTTCGCCGCTAATGTACTCTTTTAATGCATCATATGTTGGAGTTTCAGATTCAATACGTAAAATTTCTTGTGTCCATTCATTTTTAATCGCTCTTGCTGGTGCACCAATAGATCGTTTAATAACTGTTGTATCTGTTTCTTGACTTGTGATTAATGCTTGTTTGTATGCTTCTGCAGCATGCACACATTCTTTTGTTGCGATGAATCGTGTTCCCATTTCAATGCCTTCTGCACCAAGCGCATGTGCAGCCATCCAACCTCTTCCATCGGCGATTCCACCAGAAGCAATAACTGGTATCGATATAGCATCTACTACTTGTGGGATTAATACAATTGTTCCAATATCATCTCTACCTAGATGCCCTCCGCCTTCTTGGCCAACAACCATGACTGCATCTGCTCCGAGCTGTTCTGCTTTTTGTGCTTGCCGTTTTGCTGCAACGAGCACTAATTTTTTTATAGCAGTATTTGCAAGTTTTTCTAAAATAGGAGCTGGGTTCCCGCCAGTCATCGAAATAGCCGGGACCTCTTCGTCTATTGCCACTTGAAGCATATGCTCATAAGGTCTTCCTGTTTGCCCGATGGCGAAGTTAACCCCAAATGGTTTATCTGTTAACTGCCTTACCTTCCGAATTTCCCCTCTCAATTCTTCCGGCGTTTTTAAGCTCATTGCCGTTACTTGACCAAGACCTCCCGCATTTGAAACCGCCGCACAAAGATCGGAATAAGCCAAGTAAGCAAGTCCCCCTTGAATGATTGGATATTTTACACCTAGTAGTTCTGTTACTCTAGTTTGAAAATTCATTCTCATCCCTCCTACCTTCAAGTGTAAAAGAAATGGCAAAATGTTTCAATTCAAATATTTTTTATAGTCATGAAACGGGGAAAGTGCTATAATTCATTTGTTTTAAGAAAAGCGCAAGCGCCTATGTTAATGGAATACAGTCTAAGTTCGCGACATCATGTCGCAACAACTGTATGACCCGCTTCGTGCGGGCCTTCGACAGGCAAATGGGGAAAAGCGAGGAGGCAGTTCTCAAGCCACCACAGCTTTTTCACATTTGACCCCGAGGGGTAAGGCGCTGGAGCTGGACAAAAATATTCTTGCTAGAGGTGGTATGAGCGTTGTCACAATTAGAAACTCCTTTATTCGATGCCTTACTAAAGCATCGAAATCGTCATCCTATCCAGTTTCATATTCCAGGGCATAAAAAAGGGAAAGGGATGGACCCTGCATTTCGAGAGTTCGTTGGAGATAATGTACTTTCTATAGATCTAATTAATATTGCCCCTTTAGATGATTTACATTCTCCTAAAGGTGCCATAAAAAAAGCACAACGCTTAGCAGCAGAAGCATTTGGAGCAGATGAAACATTTTTCTCTGTGCAAGGTACAAGCGGTGCTATTATGACTATGATTCTTACAATTTGTGGTCCTGGAGACAAAATACTAGTTCCACGAAATGTTCATAAATCGATTATGTCTGCAATCGTTTTCGCAGGTGCTATTCCCGTTTTTATCCATCCAGAAGTGGATAAAGAACTTGGTATTTCACACGGGATTTCTGTGGAATCCGTTGAAAAAGCATTGGATGCACATCCCGATGCAAAGGGGTTACTTGTTATTAACCCTACTTATTTTGGTTTGGCTGCCGATCTTAAAAGAATTGTGGATATCGCGCATGAAAGAGGAATTCCTGTAGTAGTAGATGAAGCACATGGCGTGCATATACATTTTCATAAATCACTCCCTATTTCCGCTATGGAAGCAGGTGCAGATATGGCTGCTACTTCTGTTCATAAATTAGGAGGATCAATGACACAAAGTTCTATTTTAAATGTGCGTGAAGGACTCGTTTCTACTAAACGCGTCCAATCGATATTGTCTATGCTTACGACTACATCTACATCCTATCCTCTTCTCGCGTCATTAGACACTGCTAGAAGACAATTAGCTATACATGGTGAAGATTTAATCGGAGAAGCTATTAGAGTTGCAAAAGATGCACGTGAACGCATTAATGCGATCCCGCATATTCACTGTGTTGGAGAAGAAATTTTACAAACCTCCGCAACATTTGATATGGATCCAACGAAACTATTGATAAGTGTGAAAAATTTAGGAATTACTGGTTATGAAGCGGAGATTTGGCTGAGAGAAAAAGCGAATATCGAAGTGGAGCTTTCCGATCTGTATAATATTCTATGCTTGATCACAATTGGAGATACAGAAAAAGAAACCAATTTACTTATAAATGCGCTTTCTCGTATGGTGGAAGCATATGAATCAGAGGCAGTAATAATAGAACCATCTGTCACATTACCAGATATTCCTGGACTCGCTATGTCGCCACGAGATGCATTTTACGCAGCAACAGAGCAGGTACCATTAAAAGAAGCAAGCGGCCGTATTTCTGCTGAATTCGTGATGGTGTATCCACCTGGTATTCCTATTTTTATTCCCGGGGAAATAATTACACAAGGGAATATCGATTATATTGTGATGAATATGGAAGCTGGTCTCCCTGTGCAAGGGCCAGAAGATGATACGTTAGAAATGATCCATGTGATAAAAGAACACCAAGCTATTATTTAACAACAAAGGAGAGATCAGCTGTTGATCTCTCCTTTGTTGTAGCCTAAGAAATAATAAAATTAATGTTATGTAGATACATTTCTTCAAACATAATAAGGTATGCCAATTTTTATTATAAGCGTAGTATAGGAATACCGCGCAACAATCATTTGAATAGTGGCCGCAAGCCTTCGTGCTATGGCAAAAAGCATTCGCCAGATTGGTTTTGTCGCGTTCAGCTGGCGTTATGTCGCTTTCGAGATGGGTTATGTCGTGTTCGCAGCATGTTATGTCTCGTTCAACCATTTATTGGGATTCTTATCCAGAAAATATTACATACGATTGAACTTAGAGCAGTGAGCCTAATTATCTGGCAAATTTCATGGATTGAAGCGGAAGGCGGCGACTCCTGCCGGATGAGTGAGACAGATGAGCCATCACAACGTACGCGTAAGCGGCGGTGATGGCTCATCGCTCACCCGGCGGAAAGCGTCCACCTGCAGCGAAAATCCTGGCGGTCACTTAATATAGATCTCTAGTGTGCAGTATTCCTATAACGCGCACCTATCCTCGATAAGGATATTTTTTAGTGAAAAAATAAAGCAAAAATAGGGCATATAAAAGCACCTATAATTGCACTCAATGTCATCGATACAGAACCCATAGACAACGCTTGCTCTCCGTATTCCGTAAGCTTGGACACTCCAAACCCATGCGAAGCACTTCCCATAGATATTCCCCTGCTAACCGACTTCTCAATTCGACATATTTTAAAAATAAATGGTCCAAGCAGTGCACCAGTTAAACCAGCAATAATGACAAAAACAGCGGTTAGAGAAGGAAAACCTCCAATAGCCCCGCTAATTTGCATTGCTACAGGAGTCGTAATCGACTTTGGCAATAAAGATAAAATATAATCATTACTTAACTTTAGTAATTTAGAAAAAACTATTATACTTACTAATCCCGAGAGCATAGCAACGACAACACTACTTAAAATAGAAAACAAGTTTTGTTTAATAATATTTCGTTGTGTATACAACGGATAAGCCATACTAACGACAGCTGGTCCGAGCATTGCGTCTATCCATTTTGCTCCAGTCATATATGTATCATATGAGAGAGAGAAAGATTTTAATAAAATAATAATTAAAATAGTTGCTGTCAGCACTGGAAATAGGAGAGGTGTTGAAAACCTTGCGTTTACTATCGTCATAAGAACAAAAATTAAAATAGTCCCGATAATCATACTAATTGCAATCATAGTACCTCTTCCTCTCCTGATTTCCTACCTTCCAAATACTGACAAACCCTTCCAGTTATTATAATCGTAAGTACCGTACTTACGATTACCGAGGAAATAAGAAATACACCATTAATAGACAATAACTCTGGATAATTCATTACTCCTACCGTTGAAGGAACAAAGAATAAAGCAAGTATGCCTAATAAAAAACCAGCACCATCTTTTATCAAATGAACAGGTATTATCTTCAAGTGTAAACAACCTAGAAGTAACAATAACCCAACGATACTTCCAGGGAACTTAATATGTAGTATTTGTACGATAAAAGAACCTAATAAAGAAAATAAGTACAATATTAAAATTTGAAGAACAATGCGAATATATTTTTTCATTTTAATCATTCAATTCCTTTAATTGTATGGGGATCGATTAAATCATATCCTTTGGTACGTAAACCTTCTACAATTCCAGTTAAAGCTTCCGCTGTCCATTTTCGATCATGCATCAATAAATTTGCACCATCTGTTAAATATTCTGTATTAACCATGATATCCGTAAGACTTTCAGCATTCATATAGTCTTTTTCCCAATCATACCCATATGTCCAGTTCATCAAAAGCATTCCTTCACGTTGAACAAGTGATTTACTAAAGTCCGTATTTATTCCGTAGGGTGCACGGAAAAATTTCGGTTTTTCACCAATCACTGCTTCTACTGTTTCATTTACTTTCAAAATTTCTTCTTGTTGTTGGTCCTCAGAACTGTCTTTTAAATTTGCATGAGTTTGCGTATGATTTCCAATGGCAAAGCCCATGTCGTAGATTTCTTTCAATTTCGCTTTTCCTTCATCTGTTTCTATGAAGTGACCATTCACGAAAAAGATTGCTGGTGCATTTAATGCTTTCAAAGTTTTCGCCATTTCCACAGCATATTTATCTGGGGCGTCATCGATTGTAAGTAGTACTGCTTTAGGATTTGCATCTCCAAATGGTTGCAATGTCCAGTTTGCTGGATTTAATTCATATAATGGTTCTTTTGTTTCTTCGACAGGTTCTTCCACTACTACTTCTTGAGTTACCTCTACTTTCTCATCACTAGTAACTTCCGTTGTTTCTTCACTTTCTTTTTGTGCAGCCGGTTTTTCTTCTGAAACTCCACATGCAGAAAGTACAAGTATAATTGCTGTAAATAGTATCCATGTTGTTTTTTTCAAGTTAATCACACTTCCCTTTCAATAATTATCTTATCATGAACAAAAGAAAGCCGTGTAGATTATTTCCACACGGTTTCTTTTGTCAAGAATCAAATATGCCTCGGCGTTTGATTACGCTGCTCTTCGTTCAGATGCGAAGTTATTGGTCCTGCGCAAGCTAATAGCACTGAAACAATTGCTAAATAAGTTAAAGTGTACCGCCAGATCCACCATCAATATTAACCGCTGTACCTGTTACATAAGATGCTGCATCTGAGACTAAAAATGTAATAACATTTGCCGCTTCCGTTGTTTCACCTATTCTTCCCAGTGGAATGGAGGGACCTACCGTATTTTTAGAGTATTCTTCCCAAGAAAGTTCGGGAGCCTCTTTTAACCAACGCTTTTCTATTTGATCACTGCGAATTAATCCGATACATACTGTATTTACTCGAATATTATCTTTCCCTAAATCATTGCTCATTGCCTTTGTTAAAGCCATTCCAGCAGCTCGACTCACAGTTGTTGGTAATGACGAGGCAGGTGGCGTTTTCGCTAATACCGCAGTCACGTTTACAATCGCTCCTCCTCCCACTTTACGCATATAAGGAATTGCAGCTTTCGAAGTATGTATCGCACCAAATAGCTTTAAATCTAAGTCTGTTTGCCATAATTCTGTATCAACTGACTCGAATGGATTGGCGGATGATGAACCTGCATTATTTACTAAAATATCTAATTTACCATAATGCTCGATTGTTTGTTGAATAATTTCAATACATTCCTGCTCATTTGTAATATCAGCAGAGACTGTTAATACTTCTTTCCCTGTTTCGTTTTTTATAAACAGCGCAGCCTCTTCCAATTGTTCTTTTCCTCGAGCACAAATCGTTACAGATGCCCCTTCTTTTACTAACTGCAAGGCTGTATACAAACCAATTCCTTTACTTGATCCGGTAATTACTGCTACTTTACCTTTTAACCCTAACTCCATTTTAATTCCCCCTTAAAAACTCTTTAAACTTTATTATAGAATTAAAGATCATATATAACAACGAATGACGAATTATTTTGATAATTTCACACAAAAGTTCACTAGTCATAGTCAAAAAGGGTTAACATCCAAAAGATCACTTTATGTGCGCCTTTTGGGTTAGCCCTTTCTTTTCTTTATACACTTACTCTCACAATCATGTTAGAGTTTAAATCCCTATAACGCTGGTAGTAGACGGCTAGAAAGAGACTTTGCAAAAGGAACAATTTTATTAATATGCTCTAACTCTATACCTGTTTCTACTCCCATTTCCGAGAGCATCAATGCCACTTCTTCAGTAGCCAAATTCCCGGTTGCCCCTGGTGAAAATGGACAACCACCTAGCCCTCCAATCGAACTATCAAACTTATTAATCCCAGCCTCCATTGCTGCTAACGTATTAGCTAGTGCCATTTTACGTGTGTCGTGGAAGTGTCCCACAAAAACGGTATCGGGATATATGTCCTTAAGCCTCGAGAATCGATCGTAAACAATCTTAGGATTTGCGTATCCATTTGTATCGCCAATGTCGATTTCATCTGCCCCAAGTTCGACAAAACGTTGACAAACATAATTTAATTCTTCAAAAGAGACCTTTCCTTGGTATGGACAAGCAAACGACATGGAAACGTAAGCTCTTGTGAAAATACCACGTTCTTTTGCCAGGTTAAACATTTTTTCCGTTTCTAAAAGTGACTCATCTGTTGTCTTATTTATATTTTTTTGGTTGAAAGTTGAACTTGCCCCAATGAATACAGCAATTTGAGGAACATTCGCTTGAATAGCTCGTTCGAGTGCCTTTAAATTTGGAGTTAAAGCTATATAATTTATGCCTAATTCATTACAATACTGACTAATCTCATCTGCATCAGCCATTTGTGGTACCCACTTAGGACTTACAAATGCAGCAGTTTCCATACGTGAAAACCCTGCATCCACAAGTTGACGAATCAGTTCCTTTTTGGATTCTGTAGAAATTGGTTTTGACTCATTTTGTAACCCATCTCGTGGACCAACTTCAATTAATTCAACTTTTTTAGGAATATTCATAGTGCACCCTCCGATTTTAATAGGATCTTGGCAAGTCTAGAATATGCTGCGCTACATAAGATAATATTAAGTTTGTTGAAATTGGTGCTACCTGATACAATCTAGTTTCTCTAAATTTCCTTTCTACATCATATTCCTCCGCAAAGCCAAAACCTCCATGCGTTTGAAGGCAAGCATTTGCTGCTTCCCATGAAGCGTCAGCAGAAAGTAATTTAGCCATATTGGCTTCTTTCCCGCATGCTTTTCCTTCATCATACAATCTAGCTGCTTGGAATCTCATTAAGTCTGCAGCTTCTAAATGGACGTAGGACTGGGCAATCGGAAACTGTATGCCTTGATTCTGACCGATCGGCCTATTAAATACTACCCGATCTTTTGCATACTTTGTCGCACGATCAACAAACCAATAGCCATCCCCTATACATTCAGCTGCAATTAGAATACGTTCAACATTCATACCGTCTAAAATATAAGAAAAACCTTTTCCCTCCACACCGATTAAATTTTCCACAGGAACTTCTAAATCTTCAATGAAAAGCTCTGTAGTCGCATGATTCATCATCGTACGAATAGGTTTAATGGTAATGCCATTTCCAACAGCTTCATTCAAATCCACTAATAACACCGATAAACCTTCCGTCCGTTTTTTCACTTGATCAATTGGCGTTGTTCGTACAAGAAGAAGCATAAGGTCCGAGTATTCTGCTCGTGAGATAAATACTTTCTGTCCATTTACGATATATTTATCCCCTTTACGCACGGCTATCGTTTTTAATTGTGTTGTATCTGAACCTGTATTTGGTTCCGTAACACCGAAAGCTTGTAATCTTAAGGTGCCATCAGCTATTTTCGGTAAGTATTTTTGCTTTTGTTCTTCAGATCCATGACGTAATAAAGTTCCCATCGTATACATTTGTGCATGACATGCCCCAGCATTCGCTCCAGAACGATTTATTTCTTCCATAATAATCGATGCATCTGTTACAGATAACCCAGACCCACCATATTCTTCTGGGATGAGCGCAGCTAGAAAACCAGCTTCTGATAAAGCGTTTACAAATTCTTCTGGATATGCATTCGTTTCATCTAACTTTCTCCAGTATTCATCCGGATAATCGTTGCAAATAGTTCTTACGCTTTGACGTAGCTCTTCTTGAAATTCAGGAGTGCTAATGTGTAATTCAGTAGTTTTCAATTATATTTCCTCCATTTTTTTAATTTTGATTTTGCTTGAAAAAGTTTATTTCCACTTTTATCAACTTGAATCATTTGCCCACAAATTGAGGTGTGCGTTTTTCTACGAATGCTAAAACGCCTTCCAAGCGATCTTCCGTATTTACACAGTGATTGTAAAACACAAGTTCTTCTTCCCTTGCTTGCTCATCTTCCATTCCAAATAAAGAATCCACAGCTTTCTTGCAATTTTGAACAGCGATTGGCGCATTCTTTGCCAACATTTCCGCAAGCTCATATGCCACTTCCAATAATTTTTCAGAAGTCGTAAATCGATTGAACAAGCCAGCTTTATCTGCTTCTTCTGCGGAAACCATACGACCGGTGCATACCCACTCTTTCGCAATATGGACACCTACCCTTTTTGGAAGAAGTCGTGTCCCACCACCACCTGGCATTATTCCACGTGTTACTTCGGGCAGACCGAATGTAGCCGTGTTAGCAGCAACGATAAAATCACAGTTCAGAACGATTTCAAATCCTCCAGCAAGCGCAAATCCATCAACAGCAGCAATTACGGGTTGTGGTAGATCAGCAATTGCATAGAACATTTCCTCAAAAAGTTTATGTTGCGCTTTCCATTCTTCTTCTGTCATCCCATTTCGTTCTTTTAAATCGGCACCTGAACAAAACGCTTTTGAATTGGTAGATGATAACACTACTACTCTCGCATCAGACTTAGAAATCGATTGAAGGGCTTCTAAAACTTCTGTTGCCATTTGAGTATTAAAGGCGTTGCGAGCTTCAGGGCGATTTAATTCAATAACAGCAATTTGTTTATTTGTTCCTACCTTACTAATTTTTAAAAAGTTCATTTTTTCACTTCCTTTATGTTATTAAAAAACAATAAATGCGTATTTTCTGTATTTTATACCGAATGTTTCGAATATTCATCCGATAATTAAATTGACGCTAGTACAAATACAGTGTAAAACTATACTAGACTATACAATTCCAATAACTTGGAGGTACAAATGTGGATATAACGCAATTGCATTACTTTATTGTTGCTGCAGAGCAAGAACATATGACAAGAGCTTCAGAAATCTTAGACTTATCACAATCTGCTTTGAGCCGTTCCATTACATCTTTAGAAAAAGAGTTAGGCGTACCATTATTTGATCGAAAAAACAGAAAAATAATGTTAAATAGATATGGAAAAGTATTTTTAAAGGATGCCAAAAAAATCGTGAGCCAAGTAGAAATTTCAAAATCAAACCTGTCTCAACTGATACATCCTGATTTTGGAGATATATCTATTTCATTTGTCCATAGCCTAGGATTAAACTATATTCCGTCATTACTAAAAGAATTTCAACTTTCCAATCCAGGTCATACGATTACATTAAGTGAGGATAAAGCCCCATTAATCGTTAAAGATTTATTAACGAATGAAACGGATTTAGGGTTTGCCACACAGTATCAATCCTTTTCCGATTTAGACTATAATCCCATTTTCAAAGAAAAAATCGTGTTGATTGCCTCTAGCCAACACCGGTTCTCAAAAATGAAACATATTAAATTGGAAGACATTGAGAATGAGAGCTTCATTCACTACAATGCTGATACTGAATTGAGGAAATTAATCGACTCTCTATTCTTAAAATACAATATTGATATTCATGTTGCCTATGATGGATTAGAAATTAACAGTATTATCGGTTTAGTTACATCCAATATGGGTATCGCACTTGTACCCGAGTCTGTCATTCAAAATATTAGTGGCATAAAAATTATTCCCGTTTTAGATTTTGATATTGATCGAACGATTTTTTTAATACATAAAAAAGAAGGCTATATTTCAAAGGCCGTCCTCTACTTTAAAGATTTCATTTTTTCATATCACGAAAAAATGAATCGAAAAAACGAATGATCAATTACGCCCCGGCGTAATTGATTTTAGTAAATCATACCTTTTGCTTAACTAAAAATTCCTCCCTCCACTAACCTAACCAATCACCTGAAATAGTTTTTAGTTCTTGTTGCTAATTATAGAGATGATGTTCCCCAAAAGACAAAGCAAATAACACATCATATCAATGTAAAATATGCATAAATTCTCTTTTTTCCGAATAGAAAAATAAAACTTCCTTTCATTCGTGTCTTACTTCAAGTAAACCTTTTACGTTAAGGATTGATTGCTTACTGGACCGTTTATTGCTCTAAGGTATTTTCCCATTGAAAAACTATATATAAGAATAATGCGTCAAGGAATTAACCGCTGTGATTTCCGCTACAGAGCGGAAATCCTAGCATTCACTTAATAGATCCTTATTAAGATTTCGAAGCATTATTCCTAAAATGTACAATTCATCTTCTTCTATAATCATAGATTTAGTCGCTTTCAATCCCTCATTTACTACTGACCATCTTCTAGAAAATCCATTCAAAAAAGCCTCTCTAAGTATAAAACTTAGAGAGACTCTATATATCTATCTTATTTAGAAAGAATATGAATTGGATGACCCATTACTACTTCCGCAGCTTCCATTGCAATTTCCCCTAAAGTTGGGTGAGCATGAATAGTCATTGCAATATCTTCTACAGTCATACCTGCTTCAATCGCTAAACCAAGTTCAGCGATCATATCAGAAGCTCCTTGCCCAATAATTTGTGCTCCAAGAAGTAAACCATCCTCTTTACGAGAAACAAGTTTCACGAAACCATCTGTAGCGTTTAGTGCAAGTGCACGACCATTTGCTCCGAATGGGAACTTCCCAGCAGCAATATCATACCCTTGTTCTTTTGCCTGAGCTTCGTTTAATCCAACTGTAGCCATTTCTGGGTCTGTAAAGCATACTGCTGGAATTGCTAAGTAATCGACAACTGAAGTTTGACCTGCGATTGCTTCAGCAGCAACTTTTCCTTCGTATGAAGCTTTATGTGCAAGTTGTGGACCTGCGACGATGTCACCAATAGCAAAGATATTCTCAATGCTTGTACGGCATTGCTTGTCTACTTCTAATAATCCACGTTCTGCAAATTTAATACCTAGTTCTTCTAATCCGATTTCATCCGTATTTGGACGACGACCGACAGTTACTAATACGTAGTCAGCTTCCACTTTTTTCTCTTCTCCAGAGGCTTCATATGTAACTACTACGCCAGTATCAGATTCTTCGACACCTTTAGCAGATGCTTTAACTGAAATTTCGACGCCTTTTTTCTTTAAGCCTTTTTTAACAATAGTTGTCATTTGCTTCTCGAATCCAGCTAAAATATCCTCGCCGCCTTCGATAATCGTTACTTTTGAACCTAAATTAGCAAAAGCTGAACCTAGTTCTGTTCCGATATATCCTCCACCGATTACTACTAAGTTTTCTGGAATTTCAGGTAAACTTAGTGCACCAGTTGAGCTTAGTACACGTTTTGTAAATTTAAATGTTGGAATTTCTACTGGACGGGATCCAGTTGCAATAATCGCATGTTTGAATTTATACGTTTGAGCAGAATTTTCATCCATTACACGAACAGTATTTGCATCAACAAAATATGCTTCACCCATCACTACGTCGATATTGTTCCCTTTTAATAGACCAGAAACACCGCTAGTTAATTTTTTTACAACTCCATCTTTGAAAGCTTGAGCTTTTGAAAAATCAATTTTCACATCAGTTGCGGTAATTCCCATGTCATCTGCATGTTGAGCTTGCTCAAAACGGTGACCAACAGAAATTAAAGCTTTAGAAGGAATACATCCTACGTTTAGACAAACTCCACCGATATGTTCTTTTTCTACAACTACCACTTTTTGTCCTGTTTGTGCAGCACGAATTGCAGCTACATATCCTCCGGGACCTGAACCAATTACTAAAGTATCTGTTTCGATTGGGAAATCTCCAACTACCATTTTTTACGCCTCCATTAATAATAGTTCTGGACTGCTAAGCAAACGTTTTATATGGTTCAACGCATGTTGTGCAGTCGCACCATCGATCATTCTATGATCAAAGCTCAATGATAATGCTAACACAGGAGCGGCTATAATTTCACTATTTTTTATTATCGGTTTTTCTGAAATTCGACCAATTCCGAGAATTGCAACTTCCGGATGGTTAATAACTGGCGTAAACCATTGACCTCCGGCAGAACCGATATTCGTAATCGAGCAAGATGCACCTTTCATTTCCGCAGCAGCTAATTTACCGTCACGAGCTTTTGTAGCAAGTGCATTAATTTCATCTGAAATAGCAAATACCGATTTGCGGTCAGCATTTTTAATAACAGGCACTACTAGCCCTTTATCCGTATCAGCTGCAATACCGATGTTGAAATAATGTTTTTGAATAACTTCAGTTGTTTCATCATCGTAAGATGTATTTAACTGAGGGAATTCTCTTAACGTACTTACAAGTGCTTTTACTACATACGGTAAGTAAGTTAACTTAATATTTTTCTCTGCAGCAATCTCTTTGAATTTTTTGCGATGAGCAACAAGTTCTGTTACATCTACTTCATCCATTAATGTTACATGCGGAGCAGTGTGTTTTGAGTGCACCATTGCTTTTGCGATTGCTTTACGCATTGGTGAAAGTTTTTCGCGCGTTTCAGGGAATTCTCCTTCTAGCACTACAGGAGCAGCAACTTTTTCATCTGCTTTCGACTCTTTTGTGATCGTTTCTGAAGATTGTTCTGAAGCAGTAGCTTCTGCTTCTACAGGTTTTTGATCTCCAGCTAAGAATGCCTCAATATCTTCTTTTAAAATACGACCATTTTTTCCTGAACCTGTTACATTTGCAATATTTACTTCTTTATCACGAGCAAATTTACGAACTGAAGGCATTGCAATTACACGAGATTCACCTTTTGGTTGTTCAGTAGATGCTTCTTTTTTATCAGGAGCTTCCACTGTTTCTTTTTCAATATTTTGACCAGCTTCAGCGGTAGCTTGTACTTGTGCTTCCGTAGCTTCGCTGTCCTGCCCTTTAAACTGAAGATCCTCATATCCAGGAGCATCAATTTTAATAAGTACATCCCCAACAACTGCAACTGTTCCTTCGCTAACTAATACTTCCGTTACTTTCCCTTTTACAGGAGAAGGAATTTCTACAACTGCTTTATCATTTTGTACTTCACATAAAATATCGTCTTCTTGTACTTCATCGCCAGCTTTTACAAACCATTTAACGATTTCGCCTTCGTGTATACCTTCACCAATATCTGGTAATCGAAATTCAAATGCCACAGTATTCACCCTTTCTATTTTGTAGTTTAAAATGTTAAAACTTTTTTAGCTGTTTCTACTATATCCTTAACACCAGGTAACCAAACCGTTTCTGCTTGGGAGAATGGATAAACAGTATCAGGAGCCGCAACACGTAAAACTGGAGCTTCTAAACTTAAAATAGCTCTTTCCGTAATTTCGGCAACTACATTTGCAGCAATACCTGCTTGTTTTTGCGCTTCTTGAACAACGATTGCACGATTTGTTTTTTCAACAGACGCAATAATTGTTTCAATATCAAGTGGTTGAATTGTACGTAAGTCAATAACTTCTACTGAATGTCCTTCTTTTTCTAACTCTTCAGCAGCTTTCAAACTTTCATGCACCATTGCACCATATGAAATAATAGTTAAATCTGAACCTTCACGTTTTACGTCCGCTTTTCCTAGTGGAATTGTATATTCTTCTTCTGGAACTTCTCCGCGGAATGAGCGGTACAATTTCATGTGTTCTAGGAAAATAACAGGATCGTTATCACGAATCGCAGAGATTAATAATCCTTTTGCATCGTATGGGGTAGAAGGAATCACTACTTTCACACCAGGTGTAGATGTCATTAGTAGCTCTAAGCTATCCGCATGCATTTCTGGCGTATGAACTCCCCCACCAAATGGAGAACGGATTGTAACAGGCGCATTATATGCTCCTCCCGTACGGAAACGCATACGAGCAAGTTGTCCACTAATAGAATCCATTACTTCAAATACGAAACCAAAAAATTGAATTTCAGGAACTGGACGGAATCCTTGAAGTGCTAAACCTACTGCAAGACCACCAATACCAGATTCAGCTAAAGGTGTGTCAAATACACGGTCTTCCCCGAATTCTTTTTGTAATCCTTCTGTCGCACGGAATACTCCTCCGTTAACGCCAACGTCCTCACCGAAGACTAGAACGTTTTCATCATTTTTAAGCTCGGTACGGAGTGCGTCCGTAATTGCTTGAATCATCGTTAATTGTGCCATCGGTTACTTCGACTCCTTCTCAGTATAGTAAGCTAATTGCTCATCTAAATTATATGGATTTTCTTCATACATAATATTGATCAAGTCTGTTACTTTTTGTTTTGGAGCAGCATCCGCTTTTTTAATTGCTTCTTTAATTTCTTCTTTTGCTTTTTCAATTATTTCTTCTTCTTTTGCTTCGTTCCAAATACCTTTTGCTTCTAGGTACGTACGGAAACGAACTAGTGGGTCTTTCTTTTCCCAAACAGAATCTGTATCGGAAGTACGGTAACGAGTAGGGTCATCTCCAGCCATCGTATGTGGACCAAAACGGTAACATACTGTCTCGATTAAGCTTGGACCCTCTCCATTAAGCGCACGTTCTCTTGCATCTTTTGTTGCAACGTAAACAGCTAATGGATCCATTCCATCTACTTGGATACTTGGAATTCCTGCTGCAATCCCTTTTTGAGCAATTGTTTTTGCAGAAGTTTGCAATTCACGTGGTGTAGAAATAGCATATTGGTTATTTTGTACGATGAATACAGCCGGTGAACGGAATGCACCTGCAAAGTTAATACCTTCATAGAAATCACCTTGAGATGAACCACCATCTCCTGTGTACGTAATTGCAATCGCTTTCTTTCCGCGTTTTTGCATTCCAAGTGCTACACCAGCTGCTTGGATGAATTGTGCACCAATGATAATTTGTGGTGGGAATACATTTACGCCTTCTGGAATTTGGTTCCCCATGAAATGTCCACGAGAGAATAAGAATGCTTGCCATAACGGAAGACCATGCCATACGATTTGAGGTACATCACGGTAACCCGGTAAGATAAAGTCTTCTTTTTCTAGTGCGAATTGAGATGCAAGTTGAGAAGCTTCTTGTCCAGCAGTAGGTGCATAGAATCCTAGACGACCTTGGCGGTTTAGTGAAATGGATCGTTGGTCTAAAATTCTTGTAAACACCATTCGACTCATTAATTCAACTAATTCCTCATCTGATAAGTTAGGGTTTGCTTCTTCGTTTACAATTTTCCCTTCCTCGTTTAAAATCTGGAACATTTCAAACTTTTCTTCAATTTCTTGAAGCGTTTTCTTTGGGTCTAACTGCGGTGACTTGTTTGCAGCCATAATAGCAACTCTCCTTCTCTTCTGTATTAAGATTTCTTATTATATAAAGTAATACAACCGTCTTTCCTTTTCAGTATACTCAAGAATAAATCCGTGGTCAATCATCCAAAATCATCGTTTACCTTTTAATAGAATATTGAAACTTCCTCAATCTGTACTAGTACTAAATTATGTCTGTATTATATCAGTTTCATATTTTCGTAGAAATATTTCAGCTAGGATTATCTAGTTTCCCTAGTATGAATCCAATAAATGGTTTAGAGCAACAGACTGGTAATTGAAAAAAATAATTCTCAAAGTAAAGGGTTTACTTCAGGTGAAACAACGATGAATAATCCGCTTTACCCTATTTCTTCCTTAATAAAACAAAGCCGATACTTTTTTCACGCTACTCGGCTAACGTCAGTATAGAAGTAGTTGTTACGCATAATAGGGATAAAGCGTCTTAAATCGCTTTATCAGGTGACCGCTGCGATTTTCGCTGCAGTCGGACGCTTTCCGCCGGGTAAGCGATGAGCCTTCACCGCCGCTACGCGTACGTTGTGAAGTCTCATTTTGCTCACTTATCCGGCAGGAGT
>NZ_JBIWEX010000022.1:0-82645 GCF_044762745.1 Psychrobacillus sp. NPDC096426
AGCTTCTTCATCATTCGCTCGACTTGCATGTATTAGGCACGCCGCCAGCGTTCGTCCTGAGCCAGGATCAAACTCTCCATAATAGAGAACTTAAAAAGCTCATTTTGTTTTGCTGGCATCATCATTAAATGATGTCAAAATTGTTTTGCTATCAGACTAACTAAAGTTAGTCTTTCAAGCTATATTTCTTAACGTTTTGCATGTTCAGTTTTCAATGTTCATGTTGTTTATTTTGTCGTTTTGTTTTGGCGACCTTTGTATCTTAACATCCTTTTTTATACTTCGTCAACACTTTATTCGACAAAATGTTGTAAAAAGATAATAACACTTTATTCAGATAAATGCAACTAATAACTTTAGATTGTTTAAACAGCACTTGAACCCTTGTGTTATCTATTTCGAACTCTCATCTTACATCAATTTGTACATTCGCTAGTATTCTCTTTCTATCTACATTTTCCAATAAAGAAAGAGAGACACTAGGCCTCTCTTTTCATTACATTTTATTATAAGAAAATAAAATAACCAAGGAATATTACCCAAAGCCCATACATAATCGGATGAACTTCTTTTATTCGTCCTGCTACGGCCATAGTAATTGGGTAGAAGATGAATCCAATTGCGATACCAGTTGCAATTGAGTATGTTAACGGCATTGCAATTATTACGAAGAACGCTGGAACTGCAATTTCGAATTTAGTCCATTCGATATTTCCTAAAGAAGATACCATTAATACTCCTACTACTATTAATGCAGGTGCAGTTACATAAGAAGTAACAACACTTAATAATGGAAAAAAGAATAAAGATAATAATAGAAGAACTCCCGTTACTACTGCTGCAAAACCTGAGCGTGCACCTGCGGCAACACCTGCAGTTGATTCCACATAAGATGTAGTTGTCGAAGTACCGGCTACTGCACCTGCTGTAGTTGCAATTGCATCTGCAAGAAGTGCTTTACCTGCACGTGGTAGTTTACCTTCTTTCATTAACCCTGCTTGGTTTGCTACAGAAATTAACGTCCCTGCTGTATCAAAAAAGTTAACAAATAAAAATGTTAGAACTACGATTAAAAATTGAGCTGTTAATAGAGATGATGGATCATTGAATATTGGTTCAAGTGCTGCTCCAAAAGTTGGTGCCATACTTGGTACATGTCCCACAATTGCTTTTGGAATCGGTACTAGGCTAAAAATCATACCAACTACAGCAGTGATTAACATACCATAAAAAATTCCGCCTTTAATTCCTTTAACCATCATAACAACTGTAACGACTAAACCGAATATTGTAAGAAGGACATTAGGATCTGTTAAATCTCCTAAACCAACTATTACGTTTGGATTGCTTACGAGAATTTTTGAGTTTTGTAAACCAACAAATGTAATAAATAAACCAATTCCTGCGCCTACCGCAAATTTCAATTCGGCTGGAATCGCATTAATAATTGTCTCACGAATACCGGATAAAGATAAAAGAATAAAAATAACACCTGCTACAAAAACTCCTGTTAACGCTACTTGCCATGGAATTCCGAATTCTAATACAACTGTATACGCGAAGAACGCATTAAGTCCCATTCCTGGAGCAAGGGCAATAGGATATTTTGCTAATACACCCATCAAGATCGATCCGATAGCAGCTGCGATAGCTGTAGCTGTAAATACCGAGCCTTTATCCATATACATAAAATCTGGCAAACCTTCTACAGTCTCAAGCGATAGAGTCATCGGGTTTACTACTAGGATATATGCCATTGCTAGAAATGTTGTTAAACCACCAATAATCTCGTTGCGATAGTTTGTCCCTAGTTCTTCAAATCGAAAATACTTTTTCATGAGATCCTCCATTTTGTGTCTCGATAACGAAAAAAAGCATACGACCTACTAACGGTCGTATGCTTAAAAGTCCTTAATCAGTGAAAGTTTAATACTTTCATTCTAATCGTAGTCGAATCATTTACGGTGATTCGGTAGAGACTTTCGGGCCTTATTCCCAACGTTATACGACGACATATTCAAATTATGATAGTAATATAACACTATTATTTTTAAAAATCAATATCAAATCCGAACATTTTTTCAAAAAAATATTTTATAGTTCGTTTTTCTGTTTATAGATAATAATAACCTACGATCATAGAATAAATATAAAAAAAAGCTAAAATCCACGAATTGGATTTTAGACTTTTTATTATTATTCCCACTCAATCGTCGCTGGTGGTTTACTCGTTACATCATACAGTACGCGGTTAATATGTGGTACTTCATTTACCAGACGCACGCTTACTTTTTCTAGGACATCCCATGGGATACGTGCCCAGTCAGAAGTCATTCCATCTATAGAAGTTACTGCACGGATACCGATTGCGTAGTCATACGTACGAGCATCGCCCATTACGCCAACGCTACGGATGTCTGGAAGTACAGTGAAGTATTGCCAAATATCACGATCCAGTCCTGCTTTTGCAATTTCTTCACGAAGAATTGCATCTGATTCACGAACGATTTCTAATTTTTCTTCAGTTACTTCACCAAGAACGCGGATACCTAATCCCGGACCTGGGAAAGGTTGACGCCAAACGATTGCTTCATCAAGACCAAGCTCTAAACCAAGTGCACGTACTTCGTCTTTAAACAATGTTTTTAATGGTTCGATTAACTTGAACTGCATATCTTCAGGTAGTCCACCTACATTATGGTGAGATTTAATTGTTTGAGCTGTTGCAGTACCAGATTCAATAATATCTGTATATAGAGTACCTTGAGCTAAGAAATCCATACCATCTAGTTTAGAAGCCTCTTCATCAAATACATAAATGAATTCGTTACCGATAATTTTACGTTTCTTTTCAGGGTCAGAAACTCCTGCAAGTTTATTCATAAAACGCTCACGAGCATCAATTTTGATCACTTTCATATTAAAACCTTCCGTGAAGGTCTTCATCACTTGTTCAACCTCACCTTTTCGGTTTAGGTTGTGATCCACGAACATACAAGTTAACTGGTCACCAATTGCTTTATGAATTAGAACAGCAACTACAGAGGAATCTACTCCACCACTTAGTGCACATAGAACCTTTTTGTCGCCAACTTCCGCGCGAATTTTTTCGATTTCCATTTCTACAAAGCTTTCCATAGTCCAGTCGCCTGTTGCATGGCAAATATCGAACACGAATTGGCGTAGTAAATCAATTCCGTAAATAGAATGTCTTACTTCTGGGTGGAATTGAACTGCGTATAAATTCTTCGCTTCATTTGCCATTGCAGCAACTTCACAAGAAGGGCTCGTTGCAATTACTTCAAATCCTTCTGGAGCTACTGTTACATGGTCACCGTGACTCATCCAAACAACTTGGTTTGCAGGAAGTTGTCCAAATAAAGCCGTAGCATTTTTCACATCAATTTCCGCTTTACCATATTCTCTATGAGAAGCTTTTTCCACTTTCCCACCGAAATGTTGCGACATTAATTGCATCCCGTAACAAATACCTAAAATAGGAACACCAATGTCATAAATCGCTGGATCAATATGAAATGCATTTTCATCATATACTGAGTTCGGACCACCAGAGAAAATGATTCCCGTAGCATTCATCTTCTTTAAATCTTCCGCTGTTACTGTATGTGGGTGTAACTCACTATAAACTCCAAATTCACGAATACGACGCGTAATTAGCTGATTATACTGACTACCGAAATCTAGTACAACAATTTTTTCTTGTTCTTTCAACAATGGAGTTGAAGTCATTAGCATCCACCTCTTCTTTATTAGTAATCTAAATCAATCCTCGAAATTAAAAAAACGCATAAGAAAGCTTCCTCTTTCTACGCGTTTATGTTCTCTACTTCAAAAAGGTGAATGCAAATGCCAAAAAAAGGCATGATTGCATTCACCTTCATAGTCAAGTTATTATCGGTAACTTGGTAGAGACATCCGAACCATATTATCGGACATATACGAGGGCAACTTAGTCAATTTAATTTGAATATAGTTTACAGCTTGTGGCATGTAAAATCAACTGCTTAGCTGATTGATTAAATTTTCCCAACTTTCCCGCATCAATAGGTAATTAATCTCTAGTTTATTACCACCGTAGAATCCTTCTTCATATGCTCTTGTCAACTTCTTCATATGGTTCCCACTAAAATATCCATCGATCCGTGTTGCGTAATCCGTTAATGTTTGGCCCTGTTCTTTCACATAGCCATAAGAATGAAGCTGTCTGAGTAACTGATGATACATCTTTTCAAACGTTTCCCAATCATTTTTTCTTATCCGGTAAGCAGGGATCAGTACTTTTGATAACCATTTGCGTCTAAAATGGTAAGCAAGCAAACTGATAAAAGCTAGTCCGATAATTGTCCATATAAATGCAGCTTTTCGGTCCAATACCCAATTTACACTACTGCTCATTACTTCCGTGAATTTTTCGGAAATCTCTGTTCTGTCTGTCTCCGGCTTTGGTTTTGTAGGAGCAGGTGCTGGTGTCTGCACTGGAGCTTCCAATTCATCCGTTTGTATATCTAAATCATAGTTTACGTTTGCACTATTGGAAAATCCAATCGTGGGTTCGAAAGTCATCCATCCTATATTCGGAAAATACGCCTCGACCCATGAATGGGCGTTGTTATTCGTTATTTCATAAACAGGAACACTGTCTTCTCTTTGCACAATCTCTCCAGGCGCAAAGCCTTTCACCCAACGTGCTGGGATTCCTTCCGAACGAAGCAAAACAACCATAGAAGTTGAAAAGTTATCACAATATCCTACCTTCGTATCAAATAAAAATTGATCGACGTAATCCGTATCCCCTTCTGGAATTGCTGCTAGTTGCTGATTATAACGAAAGCTGTTTTGACTGAAGTACCGCTCAATGGATTTTGCTTTTTCATATAAGCTTCCGTCCCCTTCCGTAATTGAGGTAGCTAACTCTCTTACTCTAGTTGGTAAAGTTTCAGGCAATTGTAAATACCGATCGAACTCACTTGTTAGACTATCCAAACTGTCTATTTTCGTGTTTCGGAGAGCTTTTAAGCTATACACGGGCTCACTATAAGCAACGTCATAATTTCTTATAGGCACAGTACTACCACCATTGAACGTAGAAATTTTTTGATCTGTTTCATTCCATGAAAGAGTAAATGGCTCTAGCGCATCTACCCGCTTAATGCCATAAGGTTGCATGACAAAAGGATAGTCCTGTAGCATAGAAATGCTTGCAATCGCCGTTCTTTCTTCCTCGCCTGGTGCAATGTCAGATTGAATTATTTCTCCTACTTGATAGCTACTAATTTGTGCATCTGTATTAGATTGAATCCACCCTTTAGATGTATACGTATCCTTCGTCTCGATTTTCCAATACTGTTTGGTCGGAACAACAGCTGTAAATACAGGAGAATCATCTGCGTCAAATGCTCCGCCTAAGTTTTCATCATTTTCTCCGTAACCTACGCTCCGGTGCATCCCCGTTCCGTATCGACCCTCCCCAGTAGAAGGTTTAGCAGAAGTGAAAAAAGGGACAGGATCTGGCCAACTTGGTCCAGCCTTCGGTAAAATAAAGGCCAATGTTCCACTGATCACAAGTATTCCAATGAGACTTCCTACACCACCAAGTAAAAATGGGACTTTCACTTGCTCTTTATTTTCATAGCCAATCTTTTCGACATACAATAATCCCATTGCGATAAACCCAGAGACTAATGCAATTACAATACTTTTTTCACCATTATACGGACTAAAAGTATCAAGGATTGTTATAAATAAAACCGTGAGTACAAAAAATAAAAGTATACTTTTTCTAACACGAATCCAATAATTTAATAAATATGTCGTCATCCATAGTAGTAAAAAAAATAAAAATGTGCGAAAAGGATTTGTTACCGCCAACCATTCGCGTGTAACTAAAGCAGTTAAGTTTACACGAAGCGCTTCTGCCAAATAAGAAAAAGTATCCCGAGAGAAAAACGAAAAATCAGTATAAATAGAAATAATAACCCAACAAATTAAAACCAATTTTAATGGGGCTGCATAATACCATTTCAATCTCACAAAGTAAAATAAAAAGGAGATCAATAAATACAAACTAAATAAATACAAATGATCGGTATCCGTTAGCTCAATAACCGGTTTTAACCATTCAACCATTAAAACAAATACAAATAAATATATAAAAAAAGAAAGCACTGTTTTCTTACTCATGAACGAGTCACCTCCAAAAACGCTTGGGCAAAACGATCTTTCGGAATAGTATGAACGCGTATCCCTCTACTGGCAGCAAATTGCTGCATGACTTGAGCCTCTTTCGTTAACTTTTCGTCTTTTTGTTTGACAACAAAGCATGTGCAAACACGCAAATTACTTGCCGTTTTTTGAACACTATCTATCCATTCATATGTAAGATTACTTGTAACATATAAAAGAGAAGTTGCTTGGGCTAATGCCCCGTCATGTAACATGACTTGTTCTATTGGCTTTGTTAAATCCGGTTGAACTTTCGTTAAATGATAAAGTGCTCGTTGCAATTGGGCTTCACTTTGAACAGTTGGAATATAAAAACGATTTTCACCAAGCGACAAAAATGCACTGGATGCTTGATGACGCACGATTGCTTGTAAAATCGAGGCAGTTAAATCGACCATTTCTTCAAAAGAGTCAGCCGGTGTCCGATCCATCAAGACGAATAAATCTTGGGATTGACGGTCTTCAAACTCTTTCGTTTTAAGCGTTTGCGTTCTAGCAAAGGACTTCCAGTGAATCCAAGAAACCCGGTCACCCGGTTGATAAGATCTTACGCCTGTCGCCATGGAAGTGTCTTTCATCGTTTGAATTCTAGAGGCAGCTGCTCCTTGGTCATAGCGCGTTTCAATTGGGACATATACCATTTCCGTTACGTTTGGAAATACAAGCACGGTTTTGGAATTGGGAATAAATGCTTCTTTCTTTACCCACCCAAATAGATCACTCACTTGGATTGTTAGCCCCTCTAGTACATGCTCCCCCCTAGGAATATGATCCATTTCATAAGTCCAAATAAACTCTTTTTGCATCCCCCAAAAAATCATTCGTTTCCACGAAGTGATCCGCGCTAATGTTGGACTAACTTTTTCTTCAAACTTCACATACATAAGCGGAAAATGATTGTTTCTTTTTACACGAATAGTTGCAGAAAATTTTCCACCACTAAAAACATTACGAGTTTCGATTGTTCTATTTACTTCCAACTTTGAAAGCGGATAAAAAAATAAGAGCAAGGAGTAGATAGAAAGCGGAATTAACGAATAAAATAAAAACCAGCTAACAAATCCACCTTGAAACATGGCATAAACAAACGTTACGATTAGAAGAAACGTAATTCCAACAAAACCTTTTAACTGTCGTAATCGTTTAAATCGCTTTTTCATTGATTTACTTTCCTCTTATACGGGACCGGTGTTCGCTTAATAATTCGAACTATTACTTCCTCTGTGGAAATCCCATCATATCTAGCTTCCGGTCTGAGGATAACACGATGCCCAAAAACGAAGGGAGTTAAGTATTGAATATCGTCTGGTATGACAAAATCCCTTCCTTGAAGCAATGCATAACTTTGCGCGGCTCTCATTAGCGCTATGGAAGCCCTAGGACTTACCCCTAGATAAATATACGTATCTAGTCTCGTTCGATTGGCGAGATCAACAATATATCCTTTCATTGTCTGATCTACTTTCACCATTTTCACTTGTTTTTGTAAATTTATTAATTGTTCCAATGAAATAACAGATTCTATATGCTCAATTGGCGTTAACTTTTCTACTCGATCGAGTATTTCTATTTCTTCACTTGGATGCGGATATCCCATTTTCAATTTCATTAAAAATCGGTCTAGCTGTGCTTCTGGTAGTGGGTATGTCCCTTCATGCTCAATTGGATTTTGTGTTGCCATAACGAAAAATGGTTTTGGTATGGGCATAGTTATTCCATCTATTGTGACGGATGCCTCTTCCATTCCTTCGAGGAGTGCGGATTGTGTCTTAGGTGAAGTTCGATTGATTTCATCTGCGAGTATTATATTCCCCATAATTGGTCCTGCTCTAAATTCAAACTCCATTTCTTTTGGATTGTAAATGGAAACCCCTAATACATCGGATGGCAATAAATCTGGCGTAAATTGAATCCTTTTAAAATCGGCACCGATTGATTTGGCAAGCGCACGAACCATCATTGTTTTTCCAACACCCGGTACATCTTCTAGAAGTACATGCCCTTCAGCAAGAAGTGCGACTACTGCAAGTTCTGCAATATTTTTTTTTCCGATCATCACTTTTTCTATATTTGTAATAATTGATTGGATTTGCAACTGTTCCATCATTTGTTTTCCCCCGGCTTTTTTATTGAAAGACTAGTTTGAAAATTAATATAATACTTAATTAGCATACCGAATATTACAATATAATACAAACAAGAAAAACCGAACCATCTATAAGATATAACTCATTTTCAGCAGATTTCTGCTGGCGAAGAATCGTGCGGTCACTTCTCCAATATCCAGAAAGAAAAAAGTAGAGGTGGGAACTTCAATATTTCCCACACTCTACTATTTCTTACTTATTGGATTATCACGGCTAATGCTTATTATTTCCAGAAATTATCAAACACCGTAATCGGCATATGTCGCTTATGCATTGAGCGAATATAAAAACCTTCTATTTTTTCTTGTGATTCATTGGAGATCATTTTACCTTCTAAATAATCATCAATTTCCTCATACGTTACACCGAGTGCCTCTTCGTCCGGAAGTGCAGGGCGACCTTCTTCTAAATCTGCAGTTGGAACTTTTAAATATAAATGCTCCGGACATCCTAGTTGCTTAAGCAGTTGCTTTCCTTGTCTTTTATTCAAACGAAATATAGGAGCTAAATCTACACCACCATCGCCGTATTTTGTATAAAATCCTGTAACTGCTTCTGCTGCATGATCTGTTCCAAGAACAACGCCATTATGCATTGCGGCAATTGAATATTGAGCTTTCATACGTTCTCTTGCTTTTTCATTCCCTTTTGCAAAATCCGATAACGTAATACCCGCTTCACTAAGTGTACGTACACTTGCATCGACTGCCTCTTTTATATTAATCGTGACAGATTTAGACGGTTGGATAAAGCCTAGTGCATCTTGTCGTTCATGCTCATCAAATTGTAGTCCATATGGTAAACTTACTGTGATAAATGCATAAGTTTCTTCGCCAGCTTCCTTATTTAGCTCGTCCACTGCAAGTTGTGCAAGCTTCCCTACTAATGTAGAGTCTTGTCCTCCTGAAATTCCAAGTACCAAACTTTTCAAAAAGCGATGCTTCTTTAAATACGCCTTCATGAAATCGATACTGGTTCGGATTTCTTCTTCTACATCAATGTTTGGTTTTACTTTTAAAGCTTCAATAATCTTTTGTTGCATGGTTGTCATTATTATTGGCCTCCATTTTGCGCAATAAGATTGTGCTCCATTTCTTTTACTTCCTGAATGTTACGCATTTTATTGTCCCAACACTTTTGGCTTAAATCGACTGGATATTCCTCCGGGTTTAGCGAACGTTTATATTCGTCCCAAAGTAGATCTAAATTAGTGTGTGCATAGTCGCGCACTTCTCGCAAATCTGGAATTTTATACGTAACTTGTCCACCTTCAATAACCTTTACATGTAATTCTTTCGCTTCGAAGTTTGTCACAAATTTGGATACAAACGTGTGCACTGGATGGAACATTTTCAAGCGTTTTTCATGCGTTGGATCTTCGTCATGCATTGCAATATAATCGCCTTCTGCCTTTCCGTTTTCTCTATCAATAATTCGGAACAGCTTTTTTTGACCAGGTGTAGTTACTTTTTCTGTTGTAGAAGAAATTTTAATCGTGTCTTGCATCTTACCATCTTCATCTTCAATAGAGACGATTTTATATACCGCTCCAAGCGCTGGTTGGTCGTAACCCGTTATAAGCTTTGTACCAATACCCCAGCTATCTACTTTTGCCCCTTGAGCCTTTAAGTTTAAAATTGTATATTCATCTAAATCATTTGAAACGATAATTTTAACATTTGTAAATCCAGCTGCATCTAGCATCTTTCTAGCTTCTTTCGATAGAAAAGCGATATCCCCGGAATCTAAACGAATACCGATAAAATTGATTTTGTCACCAAGTTCTTTTGCCACTTTGATCGCAGTAGGGACACCCGTTTTTAATGTGTTATACGTATCCACTAAAAAAACACAGTCTTTATGACGTTTGGCATACGAGTGGAAGGCTTCGTATTCACTTTTATATGCTTGCACTAAAGAATGAGCATGTGTTCCAGACACAGGAATACCAAACATTTTACCAGCACGTACATTACTAGTAGATTCGATTCCACCTATATAGGCTGCGCGAGTTCCCCAAATAGCCGCATCCATCTCTTGTGCACGTCTTGATCCAAACTCCATTGCAATTTCATCTTTCACTACTTGTTTAATACGAGAACCTTTTGTAGCGATAAGCGTTTGGTAATTTACAATATTTAAGAGTGCAGTTTCCACAAGCTGCGCTTCTACTAATGTCGATTCAATCCGCATGATTGGCTCATTCGGAAACACAAGCTCCCCTTCCAGCATTGAGTAGACATCACCCGTAAAACGAACTGTCCGTAAATAGTCAATAAAATCTTCCTTGTAACCGAGCTCGTTTTGTAAATAATCTAAGTCACTTTCCGAAAAATGAAAATCACGTAAATAATCAAGACATCTTTCAAGTCCAGCAAAAATTGCATAACCATTTCCAAAAGGTAGCTTTCGGAAAAACAATTCAAATACTGCTTTTCTTTCATGCATATTATCTGCCCAATAAGATTCTGACATATTGATTTGATATAAATCAGTATGTAAAGCTAAACCGTCGTCTGGATAATTTTTTTCCATAATGATCCCCTTCTCCATAACTTCTAACACTAATGATTGAATCTAGTATACACTATTTCCCCTTTTTCTTGGATAAATAAACCGAAGCTATCCTTCAAAAAATAGGGATAATGCGTCTTAAGGAGATTACAGCTAGGATTTTCGCGGGGTGAGCGATAAGCCATCACCGACGCTTACGCTTACGCGTACGCCTGCGATGTCTTATCTGTCTCACTAAGGAACAAAGGCTAAGAGCGCCACATCGTGTGGCAACGCCTTCGTGACCAACATCCTGTTGGCCTCCGCCGAAGTCGCCACCCTTCCGCTCCAATCCAAGAAAATTACTAGCTAATCAGTTTCGAATTTTACAGTATATGGTTGAACGAGACAAAATTCACTGCGAACGTGACAAACTAGCCTTCGAATACGACAAAGACTACCCCGAGCGCGCCAAAAGGACCGCTCAACACGACAAACCCGAAGATCCTATCCCCAAGACGCATTATCCCTATATTCTCTATCAATACCGTATATAGTTATATATTTGATAAGCGCTAAATCATCATAAATAAACCAGCCATCTCGAATGATGACTGGTTACATTTTGAATAATTACTTTTTCCCTAAAGGAGAAACGACAGTTACTATATAATCAGCAACGGCTTGGATCTCCTCATCACTTAAAACGCCTTTAAATGCAGGCATACCATTTTTACCGTTTGTGATACGATCAATAACATCTGCTGAACTAGCAGCTATTTTACTATTTTGTAAGTTCGGACCGTTATGCCCGTTTGCTCCTTGATCTCCGTGACAAGCTATACAACTATTTGTATAAGTCTCGAGACCAATATTTGCACTCACTGTTTCACCTTCTACTGGCTTGTCAGAAGAAGTCGTAGCTTTTTCAGCAGCAGATAAAGATGCATCAATTACTTGACCTTCTGGAAAAGTTCCACCTAATTTAAACACGTACACTTTGTCGCCGTGTTTAGAGCCTGCAAGTGCATTACCCGCAGCATAGATAGCAATATATTGTTCTCCGTCAATTTCATATGTGATAGACGGAGCGTTTGCACCTGCATCCATCATGTATTCCCATACTTGATCTCCAGTTTTCGCATCAAATGCAATTAGTCGACCATCGTTATGACCTACAAATACAAGATTACCTTTAGTTGTTAATACACCACTATAAGCAACTGTATCCCAGTTTTTTTGCCATACAATTTTATTTGTTTTTACATCAAGAGCTGTTACAGTTCCACGTTGAGGAGCATTAGACACTGGTGCCATAATACTACCGACATATATAGATCCTTCCTCAAAAGCATCTTCATCTTCTCTTGAAAAAGCCATATATGTGTCATTTCCTAATACATAGTAAAGTTCTGTATCAGGGTTATACGCTGATGGTGGCCAGTTTGCTCCACCTTGAGGACCTGGTTTTAATGTAATTGGTTCATCCCAGAAAGGAGTGAAAATATTTCCAATTTGTCCTTCAAACGTACCTTCTAAATCACGATCTACGTCCTCCTGTGTTACTTCTTGAGGAACAAATGCATCCCCAATTGGGAATGGTTGAGTTGCAGCTGTTTTTTGTTCAGCTAATTGAGGTACAGGCTTTTCTTCAATTCCTACCAACGGAGTTCCATCTGTACGATCTAAGAAATAAACCCATCCAGTTTTACCTGCTTGTCCAAGACCTTTACGCATTTTTCCATCCATCTCTACATCATACAAAATAACTGGGTTCGCAGGGTCCATATCCCAAATGTCATGATGTACTTCTTGGAAATGCCATACGTAATCTCCATTTTCAGCATTCAAAGCTACTACAGAGTTATTGTATAAGTTATCACCTTCACGGTTACTACCGTCTAAGTCAGGCGCTGCATTTCCTGTAGCGAAGTAAATATACCCTAACTCTGGATCAACTGCAGGTGTATTCCAAACTGGCGCTCCACCTGTTTTCCAAGCATTCGTATCGGATGGCCAAGAATCTCCATCAACATCGCCAGGAGACGGTATTGTATAGAAACGCCAAACTTCTTTACCATATTCTGAATCATAAGCCATTACACGACCACGAATACCATATTCGCCACCTGCTACACCAGTATAAACTTTACCGTTATAGTATAATGGTGCACTTGTTATCGTGTAACCTTCTTGCCATTCTGCTACTTTTGTATCCCATAATAATTCACCTGTTTTTTGATCAAGTGCAATTAATTTTGCATCTAATAATCCCGCATACACTTTACCGTCGCCTACTGCAAGACCACGTGTTGTCCATCCACAACATACTGTATCCATGGATTGGTCAATATCAGGATGGTAAGCCCATATTTTCTCACCTGTTTTAGCATCTAGTGCGAAAATATCATTTTCTCCTGTTGTAACATACATTACACCATCAACTACTAATGGTGTAGCTTCACCAGAGTATTTAGTTCCTCCACCGGAACCAAGACTAGCTACCCAAGTCGGTTTTAAATCTCCAATGTTTTCTGATGTAATTTGATTTAATTGAGAATAACGTCTGTTATAGTAATCCCCACCGTATGTAGTCCATTCTTTTGAAGCGTACTCAACTTTTATATCCGGATTAGCTGGACTAGGTGCAACTTTTCCTTCCGGTTTTGTCGTATTTTCGGCTGTTTCATCTTTTGTTACTTCACTAGCATCAGACACACCAGTATCGGTAACTTCTTCTTGTCCTTTATCAGCTATTAACCAAAGACCAAATAGGACTACAATCGCAATTATTACTCCGACAAAAATTTGCTTACCTACCGAACTATCATTCTTTCGCATCATACTTCCCCCTCTTTTATTAATCATTTAGACTTATTGCAGTATCAGTATACTCCTGCTTTTTTACTAAAACAATAGATTTTATTACGAATTAAAGATAAATGTAACGTTTTCAAAGAAAATAAACAAAAACAAAAAAACTGTCCAAGATGTTTAATTTCTTGGACAATTCTGTTATTTAAAAAACTATTTATCTAATGGAGAAATGACCGTTACGATATAATTAGCAACAGCTTCGATCTCTTCTTGTGTTAGCGTATCTTTAAATGATGGCATGGAAGCACCTCCGTTTATCAAACGTTCAATGACTTCTTCTTTGCTTTCGGCAACTTTACTAATTTGTAAGTTCGGGCCATTATGCCCATTTGCTCCTTGATCACCATGACAAGCAATACAACTATTTTTGTAAATTGCTAGACCAGCATCAACACTACTTACTGTTTCACCTTCTGTAGGTTCATCGGTAGTGTTCTCGTTAACTTTGTCTTTCACCGAAGCATCAATCACTTGACCTGCAGGTAGAGTTCCCCCTAGCTTAAATGTATAAATTTTATCGCCATGCTTCGAACCTGCAAGTGCGTTACCTGCTGCATAGATGGAAATGTATTGCTCTCCATCAATTTCATACGTCACTGAAGGAGCATTCGCACCTGCATCCATCATGTATTCCCAAACTTGGCCTCCTGTTTTTGCATTGTATGCAATTAGACGACCATCATTGTGTCCTACAAAAACAAGATTTCCTGCTGTTGTTAAAACACCACTGTATGCAATGGAATCCCAATTATGTTGCCAAGCAATTTTATTCGTTTTTACATCAATTGCAGTAACTGTTCCTCTTGCTGGTGCATCAAGTACTGGACCAAAAATACTTCCTAAATACATGTCGCCTTCTGAGAACTCATTTAGTTCATTTCTTTCAAATGAGAAGTAATTATCTGCACCTAATACATAGTAATATTCAGTTTCTGGATTGTATGCAGAAGGTGGCCAGTTTGCCCCACCGAATGTTCCTGGTTTAAGGGTGATTGGAACATCCCAAAACGGTGTAAAAATATCTCCAATTTCACCAGTAAAATCAGGTCCCAAATCTTTTTTCACATCTTCTTCTGTTACTCCTTGTGGAACAAATGCATCACCGATTGGAAATGGTTGAGTTGCAGCAGTTTTTTGTTCTGCCAATTGCGGAACTGGCTTTTCATCAATTCCTACAAGAGGAGTTCCATCCGTACGGTCTAAGAAATAAATCCAACCAGTTTTACCAGCTTGGCCGAGACCCTTGCGCATTTTCCCATCCATGTCAACATCGTATAAAATAACTGGGTTTGCAGGGTCCATATCCCAAATATCATGATGTACCTCTTGGAAATGCCATACATAATCCCCATTCTCAGCATTCAATGCTACTACGGAGTTATTATATAGATTATCCCCTTCACGGTTACTACCATCTATGTCTGGTGCTGCATTACCTGTTGCAAAATATATATAACCAAGTTCCGGATCTACTGCTGGCGTATTCCATACTGGAGCACCGCCTGTTATCCAAGCATTATTATCCGACGGCCATGTATCGCCATGAATGTCAGCAGGGCCAGGAATTGTATAGAATCGCCAAACTTCATATCCTAAATCCGAATTATACGCCATCACGCGACCACGAATGCCATATTCCCCTCCTGACACACCAGTATATACTTTACCGTTATAGTATAATGGTGCACTCGTTACAGTGTAACCTTCTTCCCATTCTGCTACTTTTGTTTCCCATAATAATTCACCCGTTTTTTGATCAAGGGCGATTAAGCGAGCATCGAGTAGTCCTGCATATACTTTACCGTCGCCAACTGCGACACCTCTTGATGTCCAACCACAACATACTGTATCCATCTCTTGTGGAATCTCAGGTGTATATGCCCAAATCTGTTCACCTGTTTTAGCGTCAATTGCAAATATGTCATTTGCACCTGTAGTAATATACATAATACCGTCCGCTACAATTGGAGTAGCTTCACCAGAATGTTTTCCTTCTGCACCAGAACCTAGACTAGTAACCCAAGTAGTTTTTAAGTCTCCTATGTTTTCAGATGTAATTTGATTCAAAGTGGAATAACGTCTGTTGAAATAATCGCCACCATGAATTGCCCAATCTTTTGAAGCATATTCCACTTTTATATTAGGATTGGCAGGGCTAGGTGCTACCTTGTCCTCTACATTAACTTCTACCTCAACTTCCGCCTCATTCTTCACCTCTGTTCCTTCTTTTACAGTTATTGTAGCGAATTCGGATACTCCTTTTTGTTCTTTATCAGCAAATATATAAAGAACAAGAATCGTTACTAGAGCAATAATAATTCCGATAAAAATTTTTGCCCATACAGGTATGTGCTCATCTCTCATCTTAATCCTCCCCTTTAAACTATTAAAATACCGTTTCAATAGTTTATGTTTCGGATTATAAATAAATGATATCGCTTACATTTCGTTCAACATAAAAAACTGTCCGTGAGCGCTAACTCAAGAACAGTTTTCGAGATGATTATTTAGTTAAGTCTTGGCATCCTTGATAAATCAGATCAAATAATTCTTCAATATCCGATTCTTCCACACATGAAAACGCCACGCGGATATCCGTTTTATTACTTGCAATAACACCTACACCATATTGATCTAATAAATGAAGGCGAAGTGTTTCTGCATCTAAATTATTTAACTTCAAGCACATGAAGTACCCTGAGTTAAATGGATAATATGTCCAGAAAGGAGCAAACTTTTCGTTTGCCAGCACTTTCTTCGTTTGAATGGCACGCCCTTGCATAATTTGAAATTTCTCTTCTTTTTCTTTTAAAAATTCTTCCGACTGTAAAGACTCCAAAAGAATTGTTTGGGAAATATGAGATCCGCTTGAAATCGTTCCACGGATAATGCCCTTCGTTTTTTGTTCTAATGCATCTAGTACATCAGGCGTTGCAGCGTAAGTTATGAAACCAACGCGTAATCCCCATACATAGTTTTCTTTAGTGGCACCGTCGATTTTCACTGGCAAAATATTTGGATGGCTTTCTGCTAATAATCCGAATAATGATTCCTTAATAGAATCTTCATAGAATAATCCAAAATAAGCATCATCTAATACTACAACTAATTTAGTACCAGAAGCTGCAATGTCTATTAATACTTGAACAATTTCTTGTGCTTCATTAATAGATGGTGTATAGCCAGTTGGATTGTTCGGAAAGTTTAATAAAACAATTGCTTTTTCTTTTTGCTTCGCTAATGTCTCACGGAAAGCCTCTACGTGAAAACCATTGTATTCATTGAATAATGGAAACGTTTCGACGCGTCCGCTTCTTCTAACTTGAAATACCGTATTATAGTTACCCCAATATTGCTCCGGCGTAATAAGGACATCACCAGGATTCATAAACAAATCCGCTACAATACTTAAACCATGCGTTAATGCGCTAGTTACAATTGGCAATCCAATTGATTTGTTTTGCATAGAAGGATTATCCTTTAATAATTTTTCTTTCCAAATGGAACGTAATAATTCCTTTCCTTGTGGCGCTGCATATGGGTATATATCTTTTGGAGCGTACCCTAATTTATCTTGTATATGACGGAAATGCATTGGCTCTCCATTTTCCGTTGCGATTCCGATTGTTGCGTTAAAGCGATGTGCTTTTTTCCCTGCTTCTGCACTTTGGCTTAATATCCCTTTTGGATAGTATAAATTTTTTCCTAGATCGGATAACATGTCAAAAATGACCGGATTTTCTTTTTGCATTTTCTCATTTAATTGCAAGGCTAAAGCATTCATCTATTGGTACCTCCAGAAAGTTGATTTAGAAATATTGTACTCTATTTCGTTAACGTATTGTAACTTTTCTCATAATACATTGAATATTTCACATCATTGTTATGATTTCTCTAGCTCTAAAATAACCGGACAATGATCACTTCCAAGTATAAGCGCATCGATGGAAGCATCCTTTAAAATAGGTGTCAGTTTTTGAGAAGCTATGAAATAGTCAATTCTCCATCCTATATTCCGTTCCCTTACTTTATTCATATACGACCACCACGAAAAAGCATCCTCGCGATCTGGGTAAAAATAACGGAAAGTATCCACAAAACCTGCCGCTAGTAGATCCGTCATTTTTCCGCGTTCTTCAAGCGTAAAACCGGAGTTCCCTCTATTAGATTTAGCATTTTTCAAATCGATTTCTTCGTGCGCAACATTTAGATCGCCACACATAATGACTGGCTTCACTTCGTCCAATTTTTTTAAATAAGCCCGCATATCGTCTTCCCATTCTAAACGATAAGCCAGTCGAGTTAGATCACGTTTTGCATTTGGAGTGTAGACATTGACCAAGTAAAAGTCTTCGAACTCCAGCGTAATAATTCTTCCTTCATCTTCCGTCTCTAAATCTCCGACGCCATATCTCACAGAAAGTGGCTTCACTTTTGTAAACACAGCAGTTCCCGAATAGCCTTTTTTCACTGCATAATTCCAATATTGTTCATACCCATCTAACTGCAAATCTATTTGCCCTGCTTGCAATTTCGTCTCCTGCAAGCAAAATATATCTGCATTCATTTCATTAAAATATTCTAAAAAGCCTTTTTGCACACATGCGCGTAATCCATTCACATTCCAAGATACTAATTTCAACTCTATTCCCCCAAGCAAAAATCTGACCGTTCCTAATTTGTTGTTTTATTTACAACAAAAATAATTTCACTTACACTTGTAATTACATATAAATAGATTATGACTTGAGTCTACTGACTTGTCTAATAAATTTAAGAAAAGGACTGAAAATTAATGGATTCTAAAAAAATTATGGTAGATAGCGACTTACAAAAAGCGTTTCATATAAGAAAAGAAGTATTTGTGAAAGAACAGGGTGTACCAGTAGATGCAGAATTTGATGAATTCGATACGCTAGATGGACAATGCGAGCATATTTTAGTCAATTATGAGGAACAACCTGTTGGAACTGGTAGATTACGATTAGTGGATGGTTTAGGTAAATTGGAGAGGATTTGTATATTAGAGCCTTATCGCAAATTTGGTCTTGGAAAAGTAATTGTTAACGCACTAGAAGAAATTGCCATAGGGAAGGGATTATCCAAAGTTAAATTACATGGTCAAACACATGCAGAAGGCTTTTATGAAAAACTTGGCTATCAAACTTCATCAGATGTATTTATCGAAGATGGCATTCCACATATTATAATGATGAAAACATTAGCTGAATAAAAGAAGCGATAAGCAGCCAAAGTTGTATCTTTGGCTGCTTTTTCATGAATAGAAAAATAGCTATTCTCTCAGAAAAGCAATTAAAATTTTTTATTCCCACTATTTATAGTTCCGAAAATGGCCAGTTACTAGAAGAACTTGAAAATTCACACAATTCATTTAAGTAATCAATAAGAGGCATTCATCATAGGAAAGAGCATGACTTCAAAAGTTATGCTCTTTTTAACTAGAAATTTCCCCAACCAAATTATAGGATCGACCTGATTGGATTGAACGAATAACACCATCTGCTATTTCGAAATTTGTTAACCATCTTTGTCTATCATTTTCTATAAGAAACCCTAGTTGTATGAAATTATATTCTAGATTTTTTGGGGGTTGGTATTGTTTTCTCAAGTTTTCAGCGTTTGTTTTACTACCTATTACTTGCCAAACTTTACTATTCTCTTCCATCAATTCAAACACTGTTGAAATTGCATCTGCACCATCTGAATGCACCCAAATAACTGCCTCTGATAATGGTCCGTAATTTTTTATGTTTTGCTCAAGTGATTGATGCAATTTAGTTAAGTCTCGATAATCAAGATAGATCGCTTTTATATTCTGTGGATTAGAACAAGGATCTTTCATTCTATTCATTTTTTCTACGTTGCGTGCAATAACCGAAACAATTTGATTATTATCTGCATACCACCTTGTCACTTCCGCTAACATTCCTGTACCACCAATTATACAAACATGTTTCATTTAAATGCGCCTCCCTAAGTAAATATTGCCATATCTCTTCTTAATGCTCTTTGAATTACGAATAAAAAACTACCCTTATATCTCATTCAACCACTTATTGAAATGATATGTTTCATTCATCTGCGTTTCACTCCAAGTAAGCTTTATATTTTAAGAATTGGTTGCTTTCAACAGTAATTTGGTTGCTCTCGTGCTGATTTAGTTGCTTTCCAAGTAGAACTGGTTGCTTACAGTTGCTGGTTTGTTGCTCGTAGCCATTTAATGTATTTATTATTAGGAATACTACATAATATTGAATAGAAAGCAGTAACGCTGATAAGTTAGCGAATATTGTGCATTGGAGCGGAAGGGCGGCGACTCCTGCCGAGGCCAACAGGATGTTTGTCACGAAGGCGTTACCACACGATGTGGCGTTCTTAGCCTTTATTCCTCTGTGAGAAGATGAGACATCGCACGCGAACGTGAAGCGTCGGCGATGGCTCATCGCTCACCCCGCGGAAAACGTCCGCACTGCAGCAGAAATCCTAGCGGTAACTTCCTTAAGACGCACTATCCCTATAACATTCATTTTATCAAGTCATAAAAAAAGGAAACAAGTCTATTTACGGACTTGCTTCCTTTTATATCACTTCGAATTATCAGTAAGCCATTTCTCAATATAAGGATGTATTTCATTAATTGCTTTGCGACCTGTGACAACCGATACATGACCAGTCTCTACTATATGTAGTGTCTTGTTTTTACTAGACACCTTATCATTTAGTGGTGCAATCTGCTGTGGCAGAGCAATGTTGTCACGTGTTGCAGAAATATTTAATAGATTGGCCTTAATATTCGCCAATTCCACTTTGCGTCCCCGCACTACTAATTGATCATTAATCAGTTTGTTGTCCTGATAGAAATCTCTAATCCACTGTCTATAGGATTCCCCTGGGAAAGGTATCCCGTCATTCAACCATTTTTGCATTAGTTTCCAGTTTAAAACAAAGTTCTCATTTTCCACACGATCAGCTAAACTAACATAAGGACCGTAAATATTCGAAATTGGGCTGAGCAATTTATTTCCGAAATCGATTAGTTCGAAAGGAATATTACCAAGCGTATCGACCAATTTATCTAGCTGAAAATAGCGTTTATCCAACCAGTTTGAGTATAGTCCTGCATCTTTAAAATCAATTGGGCTCGTCATCAAAATAAGGTTGCGAATCGGCAATTGCGGATAAAGTGCAGTGAAGATTGCGGTCATTGTCCCACCCATACAGTATCCTAAAAGTGTGATATCTTTTGCTTTGGAAGTCTTTAGCACTTTGTTTACTGCCCGCGGAATATAATCAATAATATAATCATCTAGTTTCATATGGCGGTCTTCATAGCCAGGAGTACCCCAGTCCAACAAGTAGACATCATGCCCTTTATTAGTTAAGTGCTCTATTAAACTATTTCCAGGATAAAGATCTAATATATACGGCTTATTGATCAAGGCATAAATCATTAGAATCGGTACTTTATTTGTTTTCTTTATCGCTGGCTGATAGCGATATAATTTTGTCTTATTTTTCGACCAAATAACCTCTTTTGGAGTCTGGCCAACTTCCGGTTCAGCATCCGATGAGATAACTTCTGTTAAACGTTTAATCTGTTGGATGTTCTTATCATCCGAAAAACGATCAATCCAATTGTCAAATTGCTTCGTATCAAGAGTAACCATACAATCCCTCCTACTAATATTCTTATTTAAAGATAGGAAATTTTTGTTACATGTATAGACCGCCGTTTACATTGATTTCTTGACCCGTAATATAACTCGCTTGAGCTAAAAATAAGACAGCCTCTGCAATTTCACTTGTGCGGCCTAATCTTTGTACAGGCACTTTAGCAACTATTGCATCTTTTACATTTTCCGGCATTGCTGCAACCATCTCTGTTTCGATAAATCCTGGGCAAATCGCATTTACTGTAATACCATTTCTTGCAGTCTCAAGAGCTAGCGACTTCGTAAAGCCTAGTAGTCCAGCTTTTGATGCAGCATAATTCGTCTGTCCAAAACCACCAGCTTGCCCAATGATGGAACTAATATTAATAATCCGACCAGACTTTTGTTCTAACATATGGTTGATAACAGCAGATGTTGTATTGAAAACACTATTTAAGTTAATATTGATCACTTGATCCCATTCTTGTTTGGACATTTTTCGGAAAGTACGATCTCTTGTCACACCAGCATTATTAACTAGGATGTCAATTTTTCCAAAGCGGTTCAATACCTCATCTACAAGTTTTTGTGAATCCTCTTCTATAGATACATCCGCTTTATAAGCAAACGAAGTGCCACCTTCTCGTTCGATTTCTTGAATTACATTTTCCATATCAAAAGTGCTACTTAAGTAATTAACTACAACTTGCGCACCATTCTTTGCCAACGCTTTTGCTATTTCAGCACCAATTCCTCGTGAAGCACCTGTTACAACAGCTACTTTTCCTGCAAGAGGTTTTAAAGGATTGGTTTGTTCCAATACGGTTGTTTGCAATTCTGACATTTAAAAAACACTCCCAATATATATTTTATTTAAGAAATCACGATAGTAGAGAATTACTTCTTGGCACTTGTAGCCGGTGGTGTAATTGGTTCAGGCGTTACTTTAGCGGTATTCTGGGATGCTAGTGACTTATCGAGTAGCTCAATCACTTTATCCAATTTCTTATCTAGATTATTTACTAATTTTTTTAATTGATCTATTTCTCTTGAAGTATCCGCCTTATGCACATCCATTTGGTCTTCCAGATCATCCACTTTCGATTCTACGTTTATAACAAGGGAAGCAACATTTGCAATTTCATCCCTAGATGGCAAGTTAACTTGTTTTAAATAGGACTCTGTTATTTTGTTCACAAATCCTTGATACTGTAAATACTGGCTTTGAATCTGCCCTAAACTTTCTGCAAAAGATTCTTTTCCAAGCGTATCTTGGATTGCATCTCGCCATGTACTTTCCGTTTTCTCATACACGTTTTTCCACATTGCAAAAGCATCGAATGAAGTTGTCTGGGTCAATGGAAATCATCTCCTTTTCTTAAATTCACCATAACTTTAACACATTTTTATAGGGTGGTATATGTTAAAAATGTAAAGATTGTGACTATTCGATATATTTATAACTCTTTCTTCTTTTTTCGACAAAACCTTTCAAACTTTTCAAAAATGTATCCCTTGACTTAAAAAACATATAGGTGTAAATTACACTTATATGCAACAACAAAATAAGTAGGTGATGGATGATGGAATCTAAAGAGGAATTAATAAAAAAAAATAAAAACACCAATATCGGTGCTCCAAAAAATTTCCTTATCCCAATCATGTTGCTGCATTTACGTGATTGGAATACACATGGTTATGAACTAATGGAGAAAATTACAAAATTCGGAGTGGAATCCGTTGACCAAGGGAACTTTTACCGTCTGCTACGGCAACTTGAAAAAGATGCGTTGGTAACATCCGAATGGGATACTACATCTGGTGGTCCGGCTAAACGCATTTATTCTATTACAGAAGCAGGTAAACAATATTTAGATTTATGGGCTGGTTCATTAGGTCAGTATCAAAAAATGTTGAATCAATTTTTCAATATATACAACCCTTTTTTCACCCCACTTCAATCTTCTTCCGATGAGAAAGAAGAAGAGGATTGATCTCTGGATGTAATGCGAACATTAGCATTCATTATAAATACTAAACATGCTTTGCTAGATTAAAGGAGGAATTATGGATGGCGAGAGAACAAGTAGGAAACGGTGTAGATTTATTGTGGGACGGATGGTTAAACGGCTTTAAAACATTACAAAGCTTGCAAGATGAAGTTCAGAAAAAAACGTTACAAGCATTTTCGTACCAAAAAGACCTTTTAGATTCCACAGTTGCAACTTTGACTGCTATGGAAGAAGAGACAAAAAAAGCAACGCAAGATTGGCAAGTTAAAGTTCAAACGAGCGTGAAAGAAATCAGTGGGACCACACAATTAGAACAAGTTTCTACATGGCTGAACAATATTCAAGAGATTAACGACAAAGCACAATCTTTATCATGGAAACCAACTTATGCGGTTTTGGATCTTTTCGTTCAATCACAGAATCATTTAGAGTCAACTGTCAAAGCAGCAATTGAACAACAAAAACTTGAACGTGAAGAAACATTAAACAAAATCGAAGAATTGACTACGTTACTAAAAGGTGCTCATAAAGATCTATTAGTATCTGTAGGAGTATAATCCTTAGCTTTTAAATTACTATAAACGAAAAAGAGAGAGGTCATCATTATCAATGATACCTCTCTCTTTAGTTATTCAACCTTAGAAAATAAGTCATTAAGTGATTCACTCATTGTCGGGTGAGTGAATATAGTATCCCGCAAAAATGTATATGGCAATTTCGCTTCCATTGCCACTCGCACTACATTAATCATTTCACTGGATTCCGAACAAAATAACGTGCAACCTAAAATTTCTTTTGTTTTTGGGTCAACAAGTGCTTTTAATAACCCCTCTGTTTGTTCCACTATGCGTGCTCTTGGAATTCCAGCTGCTGGCATCGAAACTACTTTATATTCCAATCCTTTTTCCTTTGCCATTTTCTCATTCAGTCCAACGTGGGATAATACAGGGTCAATGAACACCGAATACGGAACGTTCGTACGCTCTTTTTTCGAATACGAGCCATCCCCAAAAAGTTGGTCTTTTACAATTAGGAAATCATCCAAAGAAATATAAGTAAACTGAGGACCTCCGTTCACATCACCTAACGCCCAAATATTGTTGGCAGTAGTTTTTAAAAAGTCATCCACTACCACTGCTCCTCTATCATTTACTTCTACAGTGGTATTTTCCAAACCTAAGCCATTTGTATTTGGCTTTCGCCCTGTTGCAAGCAAGACGGCATTGCCCCGTACTTCTTCAATATGGTTATAGGTGACTACTACAATACCGTCTTGATTTTTTACTGATTCTACCTTGCTATTCACTTCGATTGTTACGTTCTTCGACTCAAGCACTTTTTTTACTTCTTCTGCAATATCGCGGTCTTCATTCGGCAGAAATTGTTCGTTTCCATCAATTACTGTAACTTCTGAACCAAAATTTGCGTACATGGAAGCGAACTCTAACCCAATATAACCTCCGCCAATAATGATAAGTTTTTCTGGAAGCTCTTTTCGTTCTTGCAAAGTCGTTGAATTATACACGAAATTAGCGTCTTTTAAGCCTTCAATAGGAGGAATAATTGGAGTCGCTCCTGTATTAATAAAAAATTGCTCCGCCGTTACTTGAAACTCATCTTCCGCTGTTTTCACTTGTATTTTATTATCTGTTAGAAAACTTGCCTCTCCAGTAATTACTGTGATATTTTCTTGATCATCCAGCATATGAAAGTTTTTATTTCGTAAAAAATCAGTTAACTCATCTTTTTGATTTATAGCTTTTGTATAAAATTCCTCTTTGGAAGTGTTCAAATACTTTCTTTTTTCGGCTGAATGAACAAGTGATTTCGTTGGTATACATGCAATATTAATACATGTTCCCCCATACATATTAGAAGACTTTTCAATCACCGCAACCGTTTTGCCGTTTTTAGCGAACTCGGAAGCAAGTGTTTTCCCACCTTTACCAAATCCAATAATTACTACATCATATTTTTTCATCTTAAAACCTCCCATATACACTATTTCCTTTTATAGTAGGAAAGTAAACATAAAACCCCACTTCCAATAGCTCAGAAAGTGAGGTTAAGTTATTAATATGGTTCTGCTTCATTACTTTTTTCGATTGCATCTTTAGGTGCCTGATCGCCATCACGATTTCCTAGTGGTTTTTGGCTTGATCCGCCTTTTCCGGCATGTGCTAGACCTTCTCTTAAATAACGTCCATAGTCTTCATCTGCCTCTTCTGCTAGTGCAATCATCTTTTCTTGAATCCTTTTATCACAGCTAGATAGATCATTTACAAGATTGGCAATGAGTTCGGTTTTTTCCCATTGATCAAAATTACGATATGTTTCTCCGGCTTGTTTTGTATTACTTTGTCTTTCTATCGATTGTCGAACTAAGTTCCCTTTTATCATTGGTGTATATTCTTTACCCGTTTGCGTAGCTTCTTGCAATCCATCTAAAATGGAAGGTTCATAATTAATATGTGGATTTTGGAAAGGTGCCCGGTCCACCTTATATTGCATTTGACCGCCACTTTGATTGGTCGCAACTCGTTTTTTTGGTGCATTTATTGGGAGTTGTAAATAATTCGCCCCTACTCGGTGACGCTGAGTATCTGAATAAGAAAAAGTACGCCCTTGCAACATTTTATCATCCGAGAAGTCTAGCCCATCCACAAGTACCCCTGTCCCAAATGCAACTTGCTCAACTTCAGTGAAATAATCTTCCGGATTTCGATCTAACACCATTTTACCAACTGCCATCCACGGGAATTTATCTTCTGGCCATAGCTTTGTGTCATCTAAAGGATCGAAGTCTAGTTCTGGATGTTCATCATCACTCATTATTTGAACGAGTAGTTCCCATTCTGGAAAGTCTCCTTTTTCAATCGCATCATATAAATCTTGCGTTGCATGGTTAAAATTTTTCGCTTGTATTTCCTCTGCTTCCGATTGTGTTAAATTTCGAATACCTTGTTTTGGCTCCCAATGGTATTTCACGAGGACTGCTTCGCCTTCATTATTCACCCATTTATACGTATTAACTCCCGACCCTTGCATCATTCGATAATTTGCTGGAATACCCCATGGCGAATAAACGAATGTAACCATATGAAATGTTTCTGGAGAACTCGCGCAAAAGTCAAAAAACCGCTCGGAATCTTGAATGTTCGTAACTGGATCAGGCTTAAATGCATGGATCATATCTGGGAATTTTATCGCGTCTCGGATGAAGAAAATTTTTAAATTATTCCCTACTAAATCCCAGTTACCATCCTCTGTGTAAAATTTCACTGCAAATCCACGTGGGTCACGTAATGTTTCCGGAGAATGCCCTCCGTGAATAACAGAAGAAAAACGAACAAAAACAGGAGTTTGTTTCCCTTTTTCCTGAAACAACTTTGCACGTGTATATTTTGAGATTTCTTCATCACCAACTGCTCCATACGCTTCAAAATACCCATGTGCTCCTGCACCGCGTGAATGCACAACTCGTTCGGGCACTCGCTCTCTGTCAAAGTGACTAATTTTCTCGATAAAATCATAGTTTTCAAGTGTAGCAGGTCCTCGGTTTCCTACTGTTCGCATATTTTGATTGTTCGTAATTGGATGTCCTTGTCTATTCGTTAACGTATCTTCATCTTCCATATTTGTTTCAAAGTTAGATTGCTCTTTTGTCATCTGTACCCCTCCTAAATACCTATATATTCTATTCCTACTATATTCTATCCAGTTACTATATTAACTAAACAAAAAAGCAAATAATAAAAGCTTCCCGCTATGACTAATATTGTTTTACAACAATAGAAGTAAAGCGAGAAGCTTTTATCTTTACAAAATAATTAGTTCTTTACTGGATTTCGTAATAATTTCTATTCCGCCTTTCTTCAAAAGAATATCATCCTCAATACGAACACCACCAAAATCAGGAATATAAATACCCGGCTCTACCGTTAAAACCATTCCCTCTTCAATGAGCTGCTCACATTTTGGATTCATAAAAATGTCTTCATGGATATATAAGCCAATGCCATGACCCATACCATGCCCGTAATATTCGCCATATCCTTTTTCACTTATAAAATCACGAGTTAATGCATCCGCCTCTTTCCCTGTCATTTCAGCTTTTATGCCACTAAGTGCATGTTCAAGGGCTCCGGATACAATCGCATAGATTTCTTTCAGTTTGGGATTCGGTTCACCAACTGCAACCGTTCTCGTCATATCTGAGCAATAGCCATTATAATATGCTCCAAAATCAAGGGTAATCATATCTCCTTGTTGTACTATTTTCTCACTAGCCACTCCATGAGGTAATGCAGATCGAACGCCAGAAGCAACAATAATATCGAAGGAAGAAGAGGTAGCGCCTAACTTTCGCATCTGGAATTCTAGTTCATTTGCTATTTCGATTTCCGTTATCCCGGGACGAATAACCGTTAAAATATGTGAAAAAGCAGCATCTGAAATTTCAGCTGCCTTTTTAAGCGTAGCAATTTCTATTTCATTTTTAAACATACGTAATTTTTCAACTGCTCCAGAAAGCGGTACTAAATCAGCTTTGGCATATTTACTAAATTCGGAATAGTACTGATAAGATACATGTTGTTGTTCGAAACCTAGCTTTTTAATCCCCAAACTTTCCGCAAGATTAGCAATTTCCTCGTAGATTACCGCTCTATCTATTTCTTTCACTGTAAAATCCTTTGTTTGTGCATTTGCTTGACTAGTATAACGAAAATCTACTAATAGATATGCTTCCGTTTTCGATATAAGCACCGTTCCAGCACTTCCGGTAAAGTCTGTTAAGTATCTTCTATTAATACCATCCGTTACTAAAATGCCGTCAATTCCTAATTCATCAAACGATTGTCTTAATTTCACTAGCTTTTCCATCATTAAACCCCCGTAGAATTCATTTTCCTATAATTCAATATAATACGAAAATGTTGAATTTACTATAGGAAAGAAATCATTCAGAGGTTTAAGTTGGAAATAACTGCACTTTATTGCATTTGAAAAGCTAAACGTTTCCAAACACCTTCCCGTACTTGTTTCTCTAATCCTCGTTTTTCATATAAATAAGCCTGTAAGTTTCCTTTATATAGAAGATTTGTCGTCGGGAGTTGTTCGAAATGATGTGGTTGTGCAAAACATGGAGCAATAGGAAGTCTCGTCGTCTCACATTCGTTCATGATCATTGCTACAAATTGCGAACAAAAAAATGCATACGGCCGCTCTATTTTAATGTTCATAGCAACACCAAACAATCCAATCAAATTGTATTTATAAAACTCTTTTTGTTGTTCCATGTGACGAATTTTATACCGCATTCGATTATATTCTTGTATGGAAACTTGGCATTTATATATGGCACATGTTGCATTCGTAAAAAGCCCTTCTGTAGGTTCTTCTCTAATGAATCCACCATTAAAAGGATTATGCTTGTTTTTTCTCCCGAAACTATACATCTCATTGAGTTCTTCATCAAAAGCAATGGACGCATGGTTCATATTTTTTCGCGTATACATACCTATCGCTTTAGAGAATAACGTCCCTGTGTTACTCAAAACGATATAAATAGTTTTTCCCATTTTTCTCACCTCGTTCATGGAAGCATTTTGCCCCCTTATCTACTGTTCTAATCATCTCTTAAAAACGTTTTTCACTAAACGGACTCTAGGAGGAAAATTAGTAGGGCTTGAGACGTAGAGAAAGAACAAGTTGCGAAAATAAGAAAAGAAATTCATTGATTATACAACAAATCAAGTGAAAGTGTCGTGTCAGTAGTCATTAAGATTTATTTTAGTGATTGTCCCTATTTCTTAAGACTGTTAAAATTTCAATGTATATTTAGTACATTTAGATTATCTTTTATTCGCTAAAAATATAATGTAAAGGAGAAATAGTATGACTCAATACAACTTAGAAGAATTGAAATTATTAAACCAGGTTTTCTTCGCTTTATTTATAGTAGCTGATTTTGCACTTTTTCTTTTTTTCTTCGATAATGAATTTCCCTGGTTTTCCTTATTAGGTGCAGGTATCGGTTTGTTCATTATTGTACTTTGCTGGACAGGCAAAAAATATTCATATTTTCTAGCTTCTTTGCTAGCATTTACCGCCGTATTTTCAATCATTTATAACTGGCATTCTATTTTTCATTAATCATATGCGTAAAAAAATTCTATTTTATTTAATTGGAGGTTTCATTTATGTCAGAACAAGAAAAGAACAATCCTATTCTAGATAAACGTACTTCTAGACGTTCATTTATCAAGAACTCTGGATTAACTGTTGGTGGACTAGTAGTAGGTGGTGCCATTGGTAGTTTACTAGGCGGGAAATCAGAGACTACTACTCCAACAGTTGCCAACGATTCAACTCATACTGCCATCGATTATAGCGAGACTCGTCAGTTTTTCGCACGTCAAAAAGATTTCGATGCCATGGCAGCGGCTACGGAAATGATTTATCCGGAAGACGAAAATGGTCCTGGCGCAATTACATTAGGAGTTCCTTATTTTATCGATAAACAACTAGCTAGTCCTTGGGGAAGTAATGCAGATGACTATAGAAAAGGTCCTTTTACTGCAGGAGAAACTCCACTTAATAAAGCGGATATCATGTTACAAGGTGCTCGCAAGCTAAATGAAGTAAGTGAGAAAGAATACGACGGTACGCTCTTTAAAGACTTAACGGAAGAACAAAAAATCACTGTATTAACTTCTTTCCAAGCTGGTGAAGTAGAAATGGAATTAGTAAGTTCCGCTGCATTTTTTAGTTTACTAAGAACACTTACACTACAAGGATGTTTTGCTGATCCATTATACGGAGGCAATAAAAACATGGCCGGCTGGAAAATGAAAGAATTCCCAGGCGCACAAATGTCTTATACTGCCTATTTAGATGAAGAAGAATTTGTTCTAATAGAGCCTGTTAGTTTAGGCGGACATAAACATTAATAAGCATTTAAAATGAGGAGGTTCATATATTATGGTTACAAAATTACCTAAAGTAGACGTTGTTACAACAGGTATGGGTTGGACAGGTGGTATTGTTGCTGCCGAACTAACAAAAGCCGGCTATCACGTAGTTGGTTTAGAGCGTGGAGTAGAAAGAACGATTGAAGATTATTTACACGGTCATGATGAATTAAAATACAATACTCATAAAGAGTTAATGCAAAAGTTAACGAAAGATACGATTACTTTCCGAAATACGTTAGCAGACGAAGCAAAACCAGTTCGTGATGAAACAGCTCTTGTTCTAGGAACTGGAACTGGTGGTGGAGGTGCTCACTGGGGTGCGCAAACATACCGCTACTTCCCTTATGATTTTGAAATTCGTAGTAAAACAATCGAAAAGTATGGCGAAAGTAAAATTCCTGATGGAGTAACAATCCAAGACTGGGGTATTACATATGATGAACTGGAACCATATTACTCGAAGTTCGAACAAATGGCTGGGGTTTCAGGAGAAGTTGACCCACTAGCAGGACCGCGTTCCATCGACTATCCTACTCCACCACTTAAAAAGTTACCACAAATGAAAATGTTTCATGAAGCAGCAGAAAAACTTGGCTATCATCCATATGTAGTTCCAACAGGGACCATTTCAGAGGCTTATACAAATCCAGATGGGGAAACATTAAATGCATGTCAATATTGTGCATTTTGCGGAAACTATGGTTGCGAATATGGTGCAAAAGCGGATCCAATCGTAACCGTTATCCCAACTGCTAAGAAAACTGGTAACTTTGAGCTTCGCACAAATTCCATTGTTACGCGTGTTTTATATGATGGAGATAAAGCAACAGGTGTACTTTATAAAGACACTCGTACAGGGGAAGAATTTGAGCAACCTGCGGATGTTGTTGCATTGACTAGTTACACGTTTAATAATGTTCGTTTACTATTATTATCTGGAATCGGCGAACAATATAATCCAAAAACAGGCACAGGAATGATTGGGAAAAACTATACAGATCATCATACGATTACCGGAGCAATTGCTTACTTTGAAGAAAAGAAATTTAATAGTTATATTGGGACTGGAGCTCTTGGTTCTGCGTATAATGACTTCAATGCGGATAATTTCGACCATAGTAATGTTGATTTTATCCATGGTGGGCAAATTGAGATGCATCTTATGGGGAACGAACCAATTACAAATAATCCCGTTCCTTTTGGTACTCCTATGTGGGGGAAAGAATTTAAAGAAAACTCTTTACACTACTATCACCGTAACATGACAATTGTTTCGCAAAGAGCTATTTTGCCACATAAAGATCATTATCTAGATTTGGATCCAACTTACAAAGATGATTATGGTGATCCATTAATTCGTGTAACTTTTGATTATACAGAAATGGATCATAAGCGTAATGAATTTTTAGTAGAAAAATGCGCAGAAGTAGCAAAAGAAATGGGCGCAGATATTATCGATATTATCCCAATGGCTGAGCATTTTGGAGGAAGATTCACATTCCAACATGATGCTGGTGGCGTAATTATGGGAGCAAATCCAGAAACTTCTGCGGTTAATAACTACTTGCAAATGTGGGATGTGGACAACCTATTCGTATGTGGCGCTTCAGCGTTCCCTCACTTCGGACCTACAAACCCAACACCAACAGTTGCCGCACTAACTTACCGTGCAGCTGAAGGAATGATTGAGTTTTTGAAAAACGGTGGCGGTCCATTAGTCAACGCAAAATAACACTTTCTTTACGAAGTATGTTATATTTATAATAATTCTAAATAAAAAAGGAGGAAATTTTACATGCCAAATATAGGGATACCGGGTTTAATACTTGTATTAATTATTGCTTTAGTTATCTTTGGCCCTTCAAAGCTTCCTCAATTAGGTAGAGCAGTTGGACAAACATTGAAAGAATTTAAAACCTCTACAAGAGATATTATAAATGATGAAGAAAAAGAGGAAGTTAAATCTGAAGCGAAAGAAATAGAGCTTGAAAAGAAATAATTAATAGGAAGAGCCAGCTATTTTCATGATAGCTGGCTTTTTTATTTTAATCTAAATGAACTAGTATTCGTCTTGAATATTTCTAAAAGATTATCCGAAATTTGATCTGGTGATTTTACATAACCACCCTTAATCCATTCTAAAATAACTCCATATGAACCGTACATCTTATAGGTATTAAAATGCTCAATTTGAACTTCTTCTTTTTTTATATCGATATAAGTAATAGCTTCAAATATTTCTTTCATTTTCTCCAGAAATTTCTGCTCCAGCCCCGGTATTGTATCTTGGATTGCTAAGAGACTATAAAATTGTTTTCGCTCATATAGATGTTGGAAAAATGAATTCGATGAGGGCAAAATACTGTTATACTTAACCACTTCCACCTCTTCAAAAGGCATGTGAAATGAATAATGCAATTCATCTAAAACCTCGTTTACTAATTCCTCCGTCAAATCTTCTTTATCCTTAAAATACAAATAAAAAGTGCTTCGATTATAATCAGCACGCTCCACAATATCTGTAACTGTTACGTTTTTATATCCTTTTTCGCGGATTAAACTAATGAAATGCAGCTTAAAAATTCGCTTTGTTCTTCGAATACTTCTATTCGTGTCATTCCGTTTTTCCAAACTCATGTACATCCCTCTTTACTAATCCACAACTTCTGGAATAAATTATACAGTATTAATGATGTTAACTCTAGTTACACGGTTGCAACATAATCTGGAAGGCAAAAAGTATAAAAATGCCCGAATTAGGTAATATTAAAAGTCACTGTTAAAAGGAGGTAATACCATGCCAAATATCGGTGTACCAGGTTTAATCATCGTACTTGCTTTAGCTTTAATTATATTCGGACCAGCTAAACTACCTCAATTAGGTCGAGCTGTTGGGCAAACTTTGAAAGAATTCAAAACTTCCACAAAAGAAATAATGGATGATGTCACGGATGAATTCAGACTAGAAGACAGTGAAGCAGAAGCTAAAAAGAAAAAATAATACCGGAAGGGGACTATTTCGAAGTCGATTTTGAGTAAACGATAGCCCTCATTTGATTTTTGTCGCGTTCGCGAGTGAGTATGTCGTGTTCGACATTCTGTTTTGGTCTTCTGTAAAGAAAGTAGACAAATTAAATCACAACTTTTTCTTTTTCCACTACCGCGCTACCGCTTGCTCGGATGGTGAAAATAGGATAGGTCAAAACCATACCTATCCTATTTCCACCATCTCCCATTTTCTTACCCTGCAGCTAAAAGTCGACTTTTATTGTACGCTTGTTCAAAGTCTACAGGACTCACATAACCCAACGTGGAATGTCTTCTTCTCGTATTATAGAACTGGTTGATATAGTGTATGATGGCTTTTATGGCTCCTTCTCTCGTCTCCCACTTATGCCGATAAATCAACTCTTTTTTGATGGTTGCGTGGAAAGACTCAATACAGGCATTATCATAAGGATCTCCCTTGCGGCTCATACTTCCCTTCATTTTTCTTTCGGTCAATAGCTCGGTATATTCATTGGAACAATATTGTGACCCGCGATCAGAGTGATGGATGAGCCCTTCCCCCGGTTCTCTCAACATAATAGCTTGTATAAGAGCTTCTAATGGTAACTCTTTTTTCACCGTTGCCCCAATACTCCATCCTACAATCTTTCGGGAGAACAGATCCATTACGCTCGCCAAATATAACCAACCCTGAATAGTCCAGATATAAGTTATATCTGTTACCCATACAGTATTAGGTGCGTCTACCATGAATTGACGTTCTAGCAGATTCGGATAGATAGGGTATTGGTGATTCGAATCAGTCGTCACTACATAAGGGGTCTTGGACGTTGCGCGGAGCCCCATCTCTTTCATTCGTTTTCCTATTGTTCGCTCGCACAGAAAAACTTCTCGTGCTTTCAATTCCTCTAAAATTCGTGGGCTGCCATAAGTTTCATGGCTTTCCATTAAGCATAGTCGAATCAGTTGGTTAATTCTTTCTTTTTCCTCACGGATATTGTTTCTTTTTTCTTTTTCTCCCAACCATTTGTAATATCCACTAGTAGAAACCTTTAAAACTTCACACATCTTCACCACGCGAAATTCATATTGATGTTCCTCCATGAACTTAAATATCACGTGTGGCTCTTGGCGAAGACATGCATGGCCTTTTTTAAGATTTCATTTTCCTCCTTCAGCTCTTTTTCGTTTTTCTCTAACTCTGCTATACGGTTTTTTAATTCCGTGGAAGAGCTAAGTTGAACGTCACTTGCAAGCTTTTTATTTTTTTATAGGTTCTTACCCATGCACGTATTCTTGCTGGTTTTATCCCATGCTCATAACCCAACTCCGTCGCTTTTCTTCCATCTTCCGACTAACTTCACCAGATATTCACGCATTTCTCTACTTGTTAGTGCCATCACAAACAAGCTCCCTTTATTTTCTTTTAGTATGAAGGTCGTGTTTTAACATGTCCACTTTTTATACTAACTCTAGTTTGTCGCGTTCACATTCTGTTTTGTCTCACTTAGGATTATTCTTCCAAAACCAAAGTGGAAAAATACCCATTTTTGAATGAGTTAATGGGCAACTTGTAGCAAGCTATTTCGTCCAAATTCTAAATGTATAAATTTAGAAGAAAGTCGAGGTCGAGCTCCTATGAGGAACTTTCTACGATTTGGGTATTTGCAAGCACTGTCTTGTGTCTTTCCAGTAATCATATTTGGAGCACTTGCATTATCGAAGTGGATCGCGGTTCCCTTTTTGCCGCGCTATGATTTTATATTAATCATTTGTATAGCTGCACAGGTTTTTATGCTTGTATCCAAACTGGAAACATTTGATGAGTTAAAAGTTATTTGTTTGTTTCATATTATTGGCTTAGCTTTAGAAATATTTAAAATACATATGGGCTCATGGGCTTATCCTGAAGAAGCTTATAGCAAGATTTTCGGGGTACCTTTATACAGTGGATTTATGTATGCGAGTGTCGCAAGCTACATTTGTCAAAGCTGGAGACGAATGGATTTGCATATGTATAACTGGCCAAAGCCATTTTTCGCCGTTAGTATCAGTTTGCTTATCTATTTGAACTTCTTTACGCATCATTTTAGTTATGATATACGGTGGGTGTTAAAAGCTTTATTGTTCATTATTTTCTTCCGTACGTTTGTAACTTTTCAAGTCAATGAAAAAATTTTTAAAATGCATATGATTTTAGCTTTTCTGTTGATTGGTTTCTTTATTTGGATTGCTGAAAATATCACGACGTTTTTAGGCGCTTGGCAATATCCTAATCAGGAAGCAACATGGTCAATTGTGCATATAGGAAAAATAAGCTCATGGTTTTTACTTGTTATTATTAGTGTTATTATTGTAGCTCAATTGAAGAGAGTGAAGAGTGGTACTAAGCTAGTAGATTAAAAAACACAGTCAACAGATTGCAAATCTGCTGGCTGTGTTTTATTGTTAATCCACTACAAAATATCTCGCATCTGGATGTGCAAATACAATAGCAGATACGGATGCTTCAGGTTCCATCATGAATTCTTCTGTTAACTCCACACCTATATCTTCTGGTTTGATAAGACCAAATAATTTTGCTTGGTCTTCAAGGTTAGGGCAAGCTGGATAGCCAAATGAAAAGCGCTGCCCTTGGTACTTAGCCGCAAATCGTTCGCGCATTGTAAAGTCGGTTGCGTCTGGGAAGCCCCATTGGTCTCGGATTTCTTGATGAATGCGTTCTGCGAATCCTTCTGCTAATTCTAGTGCAGTTGCTTGCAAAGCATGGCTCTCTAGAAATTTCCCTTGCTCTTTTAGTTTGTTTGCAGCTGCACGTACACCATGTCCTGCAGTAACGAGCATAAACGCGACGTAATCCATTTCGCCACTTTCGACCGATTTCAAGTAGTCGGCAAGACAAAGATAAGGTTCCACCGATTGACGTGGAAATGTATAACGCTCTATTTCTGTTTTGGCATCATTCGGATCATAAATGATCACATCATCCCCATCTGATTGTGCAGGGAAAAACTGGTATAGTCCAGATGGTTTTAATATATCTGCTCCTAAAAACTCTGTCACAAGTTCGTGTAATTCTACCGCACGTTGATCTTCCTGTTCTAACAGTTTATCACTATATCCCTTTAAACCTAAGTGATGACCGATTAGCGTTCGCATATTCACATACGGATATAGATGCGACACGGAATATTCCTTTAAAACATGTCTGCGCAAGTCTTTGGGTTGATATACTTGTACATCCTCTCGCACTGTCTTCACTGGTTTTGTTAAAACCGCTACTGCTTGTTTCGATGCTCTATTTGCTTCCGCTACTTTTCGTTTTTCTTGTTGAATCGTTAGTTCTTCTAATAGTGTTGCCTTATCGTCTTTATTTTGTAAGCGATTTGCAAGCTCTAATCCTTGCATCGCATCTTTTGCGTATAGTACTGGTCCTTCATATTCTGCAGAGATTTTTGTTTCCGTGAAGCGTCTTGAAAGTGCTGCTCCACCTACGAGCATCGGTACATCTATACCGGCTTCTTTAAAATCCTGTGCTGTTATGACCATTTGTTGAGCAGATTTAACGAGTAATCCGGAAAGTCCTACAATATCCGGTTTCTCTTTTCGAATTACCTCTATTAATTCCGCTGGAGTGACTTTTATTCCTATATCTAATACTTTGTATCCATTATTACTTAGGATAATATCGACGAGGTTTTTGCCGATATCATGCACATCCCCTTTTACCGTTGCAAGAACGATTTTTCCTTTACCAGAGTCATCTGCATTTTTTTCCATGAATTGTTCCAAATAGGAAACGGATGCTTTCATCACTCCTGCACTTTGCAGAACTTCCGCAACGATTAATTGATTATCATTGAAGAGACGCCCTACTTCAGACATCCCCTCCATAAGGGGCCCATTTATTACTTCGAGTGGTGAATCGTACATATTAAGTGCCTGTTCTAAATCCGGAATAAGTCCTTCCTTCGTTCCTTCAATAATATAATAGGCAAGACGTTCAGGTACTGTTTTCGGAATATCGGCTTCCGTTTTTTCTTTCTTTTTATCTCGATAAAAGTCAGTGAAATCTGCAAGTGTTTTGTCAGTAGTCGTAAATAATAATTCATTTGCCATCTCAATTTCCTGCTCTGGGATGGATGCATATCGCTCTAGTTTTTCCGTATTCACAATCGCGTAATCGAGACCTGCTTGCGTGCAGTGATATAGATAAACTGCATTAAGCACTTCACGACCAACAGGTGGAAGACCGAATGATACATTACTTACTCCTAGGGTAGTCAGTGACCTTGGCATCTTTTCTTTTATTAAACGGATTCCTTCAATCGTTTCGACTGCGGAGCCAATATATTGTTGATCTCCTGTTCCTACAGGGAATACAAGTGGGTCAAAAATAATATCTTCCGGTGCAAGTCCCCATTTGTTTACAAGTAAATTATACGACCTTTCTGCTATTTCTAGTTTGCGTTCACGTGTGACGGCCATTCCAACTTCATCTATTGTTCCAACTACTACCGCTGCTCCGTATTTTTTGACGAGCGGCATAACGGCGTCAAACCGTTCCTCCCCATCTTCTAAGTTGATCGAGTTGATGATTGTTTTTCCTTGAGAATACTTCAACGCTTCTTCAATAACCTTTTCATCCGTCGAATCAATAACGAGCGGCGCCTTTACTTTTTTCACGACTTCTTTCATAAAGTTTGTCATATCCGACAGCTCGTCACGGTCTGGATTTGCTAGACAAATATCAATTACATGAGCGCCACCTTTCACTTGGGCACGTGCAATTTCAGAGGCTTCTTCGAATTTTTCATCGATAATAAGTCGTTTAAACTTCCTTGAACCAATTACATTCGTCCGTTCACCAATTAACAATGGGCGCATCGATTCATCATATAGGAGTGGCTCGATTCCAGAAACTACATGGCCATGACTAGCTTCCGCTCGTTTTCTTGGTGCGAGACCTTCCACTGCTTCTCGAACTGCTCGAATATGCGCAGGAGTCGTTCCACAGCATCCACCGACTAAATTTAACCAGCCTTTTTCTGCAAAACCTTTTAACTTTTTGGACAATGAGTCCGGTGATTCATGATAATGACCTTCTTCATCTGGCAGTCCAGCATTGGGATAACAACTTACATACCCCTCCGAGAGCTCAGAAAGAGAGCGGATATGATCTGTCATAAATTCAGGTCCAGTTGCGCAATTCAGTCCAACAGAAAGCGGTTTTATATGTTCAATCGAAATATAGAATGCTTCAATGTTTTGCCCAGCTAAAGTAGTTCCCATTGGCTCAATTGTTCCGGAAATCATAATAGGAAGTTCTTTTCCTGTTTCTGTGAATGCTTGTTTAATTCCTATCGTTGCTGCTTTAACGTTTAGCATATCTTGACTCGTTTCGAGTAATATCAGATCAGAGCCGCCTTCCACTAATGCTTTTGCTTGCACATAAAAGTCATTCGTTAATTCATCAAAAGTTATGCCGCCAGTAACAGATAGCGTTTTCGTCGTCGGTCCAATCGCCCCTGCTACAAAACGTGGCCAATCCGTAGTCGATAATTTTTCCGTGCATTTCTTTGCAAGTTGGGCTGCGCGAAAGTTAATATCGTATGCTTGGTCACCGAGATCATACTCATTCAACACAACTGGTGTCCCACCAAATGTGTTCGTACAGATAATATCTGCGCCAGCTTCTAAATATTCCAGATGAATTTGCTCAATGACACCAGGATTTACAATATTCAAATACTCATTGCATCCATCGTATTGCTCCCCACCGAAATCCTCTGCCGAAAGGTTTGCATTTTGTATCATCGTGCCCATCGCACCGTCAATAATAAGAATTCTTACCTCTAGTTGCTGCTCAATTGGATGTTTGGACATAGCTGTTCTCTCTCACTTTCTTTCCGTCAATTTCTTTAATATGATTAATTAGTTCAAGTGACATGTCATATCTGAAAAACGGTGTAATAATGTAAATACCATGAAATAATTCCGCTGCTGTATCGATTAATTCTTTGGAAATTTGGATTCCTTCTGCAGTGGCACGCTCTCTATCTTCACCACATGCTCGCATCCTTTCCAGCACTTCTTCGGATAATTTGATACCAGGCACTTCATTGTGTAAGAACTCGGAGTTTCGAATATTTGTAAGCGGCATAATACCGATAAAAATAGGAGTCGCTAAATGTTTTGTCGCTTCATAAATTTCTTGAATCTTTTCTTTTGTATACACAGGTTGCGTGATGAAATAATCTGCTCCACACTCGATTTTCTTCTCTAATCTTTTTACTGCGCGGTCTAATACTCGAACGTTTGGATTAAAAGCCGCCGCCACAGAGAAGTTTGCTTTTTTTCGAAGTGATTTCCCCGAGAAGGAAATACCTTCATTTAACTGCTTTATTAATTGGATTAATTCCAAACTTGAAACATCATAAACGCTTGTGGCCCCCGGAAAGTCCCCTACTTTTGTTGGATCTCCTGTTACCGCCAAAATGTCATGAATACCGAGTGCATCCAACCCCATTAAATGGGATTGCAGACCGATAAGATTGCGATCTCGGCAAGTAATATGTGCAAGTGGTCGAATATTGTTTTGCAGCTTTAACATCGACCCCATCGCCATATTGCTTATGCGAGGGGAAGCAAGTGAATTATCCGCCATTGTTACGGCATCTACACCAGCATCGTAAAGCTTATTAGCACCTTCCATAAAAGTTGTCGTATCTAGATGACGTGGAGTGTCTAGTTCTACAATAATCGTCCGTTCCTTTTGTGCTTTTTCATGAAGCGGTTCGTTAATATTCGGCTCTGCCTCGCGAATGATAATCTGCTTTCTAGGGGCAACGACTTTCTTAGTTAATGGTGGTAAATGACCAATTCTTTTTTTGGTTGCTTCGATATGCTTAGGAGTCGTTCCGCAGCATCCACCGATCAATCGAACCCCTTCTTCACGTAAGTTTAGCGCCGCACGACCGAAATAATCAGCCTCCGATTCGTACACAATACGTCCATCTTCCATGTCCAACAAACTGGCATTGGGGAATGCAGAAAGGAATGCACTTTTCGGAAGCGTGACCCCTTCGAGCGCTTGTATCGTATGGAAAGGGCCTAGACGACAATTGACTCCAACGACGTCTGCTCCTATTGCGTCCAGCTGTTGTAGTGCATCGTTTAATGATAGCCCGTTTTGCAATATACCCGGCTCATGCATCGATACTTGCGCGATGATCGGTGTATTCGTCCGTTTTCGTAAATGTGTCACAGTCGCAGCTAACTCTTCGAAATCATAATACGTTTCAAGTAATAGTCCATCTGGATTTCCAGTAAGCAAATGATTTACTTGGCTGTCGACCATTTGAATAATTTCCTCTAAAGTTGCATCGCTTTTTCGAATCCCTCGAATTCCACCTATTGTTCCAAGTACAAATTGTCCGCCTGGTGCGGCAGCTCGTTTCGCGATTTGAATTGCCGCTTCATTTATTTCTTTTACACGATTCTCCAGTCCATATCTTGCTAGTTTAATCGCATTCGCACCGTATGTATTTGTTTGAATAATATCTGCACCAGCGGCAATATAGTCCTGGTGGATTTTTTCGATAATTTCTGGTCTTTCGATGTTTAATTCTTCATTGCAATAATCAATTCCGTTTGAATAGAGGAGCGTTCCCATCGCCCCATCCGCTGTTAACATATTCGTTTTCAACTTATCTAACAAACTCATTTGCACTCATCCTCTCTATCTAATCAAATTCGCCTTGGCGCATAAAACAGTGCGTCCAGATTCTGCATCGAACTTGTTCGATGAACTCCTTACAAAATCTGTGACATCCGCCCCGACTAAATAAAAAATAAAAAAGCCCACTTTAAAAAGAAGGCTTTACGAGTTTACAAAATTCGTCCCTTCTCATCTTTCAGACTATTAACCGTCTGCTGGATTTAGCACCTAACCTATTCGGCAGGTTGCTGAAGCTTCAAAGGGCCAGTCCCTCAGCTTCTCTTGATAAGAATTTAATATTCAGTTTTTATATAGTAGTTTTATCGTACCTTTAATAAGGTGAAGCGTCAAGTAATGATTTGAATTTTCTTAATTTTGTTATGGCGATTACAGTATTATCCGATTAATGGTACTGATTATCCGATTATCCTAGTCGGTTATCCGATTTCTCCCATTCATTATCCGATTATCAGCATCTATTATCCTATTCTGCTGGTTCATTATCCGATTCAACTTTTTTCATCCCAAATCCACTTATAAATTGTGTTACTTTTAGATGTGCCCTCTCTAACAAGTCCCATCGAATTTAAAATACGTGAGGCGGATTGAAAAGAGTCCAACTGCAAAAAATATCGACACTGCCGATTATTAATGCTCTCTCCAATTAGCACAAACCACTCTCGAATTGCTTTCTCATGGGCGTGCCGATCCACATGACCACAGTTCAAACAGTTCCATCCGTTTTTCCGCTTCACCATCACAAGCTTATCGCACTTTTCACAAAGCACACCTGTCAACAAATCACGTGGGTCTATACTCCATCTCTTGCACATTGGATAAGGAATGTACGACCGATGGCTTGCTACGATTTCCTTCGCAAGATTATGCATTTGGTGCACATCCATATAAACTTTGGCCCTTGGAATATTTCGTAAAAATACTGGAATCGTTTGTGGGAAAATTATTGGAAATTTATGCGGAGAATTCACTACGATTGTTTTAGGATTACTTAATACAATCACCCCATAAATAGGAAGCTCCACACCAATGGAACGAAACCAGTCACTCAACAAATACTTGTTTCGTTCAATTTGGACCTCAGGACTCTCAAATGCATCCATTTTCCCATCGTCTAACTCTCGAACTAATTGGAGTGGATTATCCTTAAACGACAAGCTCCCTCCGATATTTTTACTTTCTAAAATAACCGCGAAATACTGCGTCAAACAAATCGTGTCCATCTGAAATTTCCCCCGGGACTCTAAACTTACATCGTGTAGCACTACATACTCAAAAGGAAATGAATATTTCTGAAACACATCATCCACCCTTACCTCACCATTAACTCCCGCTCTCGCAGCTTGCACCTTGGAATGGATCAACTCTTTCATAGCGTGCATATCTGGCAACCTCCTATCCAGAAACTGTAAGCCTACCAAGTTATACTCATATGAACGTGTTTTAACGATCAATAAACCACCCCCATCCGCATCGTATCACATTCTCAAAAATTGTAAATTCCATCAAAACACGAACAATTTCATTTTGCCAATAAAAAAAGGACCAAAATTAAATTTTGGTCCCACATTCTTATCTAAAATTAATTTCTTGCAGCAATTAACTCCGCAGTTTCTTTTCCATTTTTAATACAAGCACCTATGCCGACTCCAAAATACGAACAACCGGCTAGTACCATATTAGGCATCTCAACCGCCATTTTCTCCGTCAAAGATTGAACTGCTTGCCCATGCTTCAAGTGGTAGTTTGGCATTAAATCATTCCATTTAGTTACTTCAACAATTTGAGGCTTTCCAGTTAATTTCAAACTCTTTTCGATATCTTGCAACGCAACTTGAACTAACTCTTCTTCACTCATATGTTTCATTTCATCATATGCAGGATTGGTGCTCTTATAAAACATACGAACAAGCAACTTGCTGTTTTTAGAGGTATGCTTCCATTTACGGCTCGTCCACGTACACGCATTGCATTTCACATCGCTATTTTCGGAAACGATAAAGCCTGTACCTTCAGCAGGAAGCTGTTCATCCGGAATGTCAAAGCCAAGATATATACTAATGAGGGATGAGTTTTTTAGCTTATTGAAGTCAGCATCCAATTCCTCGTTTTGCAATAAACTTTGTGCAACATTATGTGGAGTCGTTAACACAACGTAATTTGCTGAAATCGATTCGTGATTGGAAAAGGAAACTTCATACGTGTCACCGTTTTTCGCTACTTTCGTTGTATGAACCTCTTTTAATATTGTCGCATCTTGAAGTTCTTCTTCCAGACGATCAATTAATGCAGATAGTCCATTTTTAAAAGAAATGAATTTTTTATTTGCGGCCGCTTGAAACTTTTCTTTATTTGCTTCTAAGCCTTTAATAATGCTACCGTATTCATCTTTGTAGTCGACTAAATAAGGTAATGTAGAAGCCAGTGTAAGCTTATCCAGGTCCCCTGAATATACACCTGACAACACGGGAGCAATTTGTTTATCCACTAACTCTTTCCCTAAGAAGTATGTAAGAAAGGATCCGATTGAGCTATCTTTCGTAAAGTTTTCATTTGGCAACTCAAAATCTTTCAGTGCTAGCTCTTTACCTTCATCCGAAACTAATGTGCTACTTTCTAATGATTCCTCACTTGTCGGTATACCGAATACTGTATCAACGGGAATAGCATGCAATTCGTTATTCGTGTAAATATAGGAAATACCTGTAGCATTATATACAAGCTCGTCTTGTAAATTTAACTCTTCTACTATAGGCATAACCCCTGCATTACGAGCAACAATCGAGTCTGCTCCCGTCTCCATAATAAATTCTTCATTCTTTACCGAGCGGATTTTCCCTCCTAAGTAATTATTCGATTCCACTAAAACTAACTCAATATCTAATGCTTTTTCTTTTTTTAGTTTTTGCAAATAATGCATCGTCGAAAGTCCAGTAATTCCTCCGCCTATGACAACTACCTTTTTCAAAATACTCACTCCTTGTCTTAAATCCGGTGTCACTAACTCCTTCTAGTATAATTGTTTTTTAAAATATCTGGTATGACTTAACTCACTATTCCCCCCTTGTTCAATTGGATATCTTTAATAGTTTACAGTTTCGTCAAATTTGAACATACAAAAGATCTTTTATTAGCTACAATCACTAACAAAAGATCCTTTGCTTTCTCATATCGCCCGAACAACCGCTCGAACTGGACTACCATCTGCTCCTTGAATCTTTAGGGGCAGGGCAATCAATTCATAATTACCTGGTGATATATCTTGTAACAATAAGTTCTCTAAAATATAGACGCCATGTCGATAAAGTGCATGATGAGCAGGTAATTCTTTATCTTCTAGAGCATCGACAGAAGGATGGTCGACTCCGATCAAAAATATCCCTTTTTCCTGCAAAAAAGCACCTATATTTTCTTTTAACACAGGAACTTCTGTAGGGAACTGTTCTATACTTACAGTTTTAGCAGTTTTCAAAAGTAATCGTTCCACACCATCTAGTTCAAATCCCTGAAGCTCTTCTCTTCCAATTGACTGTAGTCCTGTCACATCCACTACTTTAGCCCGACCAATATAAATATTAACGTCGAGCTGATCAATTGTCGGAGCATTATTATCAAAGTGGAACGGCGCATCGGCATGCGTGCCAGTATGCACACTTGTTGTGAATCGACCGATATTAACGGAACCAGTCTGGTCTTTTGAAAATGCTAGTTCAAATTGAAACGGGGTATCATCTGGCCAAGTCCCGATTTTATTCGAAAAAGGTTGTGAAATATCAATCCATTGTTTATTCATTGGTAGCCCCCATTATAAACTCGTTCTCAAATCCCACAGTTCTGGAAAAAATCGATGATCTAGCACTTTACGTAAATAATTCACACCGGATGAACCACCTGTTCCAGCTTTAAATCCAATAATTCGTTCCACTGTTTTCATATGGCGGAAGCGCCACTGTTGTAGCCAATCTTCCACATCCACGAGCTTTTCTGCTAATTGATACAAATTCCAGTACTTTTCCACATTTCGATATACTTCTTTCCATGCATTAGCAACTGACTCATCTCCACGATATGTTACGGAATAATCCCGCTTCACCATAGCTGGGTTTAGTAGAAATCCTGCTTTTGCTAATGCCTGGATCGATACATCGTAAATGCTTGGTGCATTATACGCTTTTTCTAGCTGCTCGTACAATTCAGAATCTTGTTCATAGATTTTAAGAATATGCTTTGTTTTGTAGCCTAGAGCAAACTCAATCTGCCTATACTGGAAGGATTGAAATCCAGATGCTTTCCCTAACTTATCGCGAAACTCTAAATACTCAGCAGGAGTTAATGTCGAAAGTACATCCCAAGCTTGAATGATTTGTGTTTGGATCTTCGTAACACGTGCGAGCATCTTAAAAGCAGCTTGCATTTTATCTTCTTGAATTGCTTGAATAGCACTGGTTAATTCATGCAATATTAGCTTCATCCAAAGCTCGCTTACTTGATGAATGATAATAAATAGCATTTCGTCATGGTGACCAGATAACCTTTTTTGACTTGATAAAATGTCACCTAGCTGCAAATAATCACTGTACGTCATATCAGCGCCAAAATCTGTATGAATTCCTTTTTCACTTTTCAAATTATCATGCAGCTTCGAAATATCCTCCGACATGGAACCCCTCCTTTTACGCTACAACATCTCTTTTATTTTCATATTTTTTATATGCCTCTTCTTTCATGATTGTCTTTAAGACATGCACGGTTTTCCATACATCTTCAAAAGAATTGTATAGTGCAACAGGCGCTAGGCGTATGCCATTTGGAGAACGAAAATCTGGAATAACTTGATATTCCTTTAATGCTTTACAAATACGCGCTGCTTCTTCATGCACTAAATAAATATGACCACCACGGCGGTCGTGTTCCTTTGGACTGGCAATCGTAAATGGATAGTCACCCAACTCTTCTTCTACAAGTAATGTCATATAATCCGTTAATTTTAATGATTTTTCACGAATCGCATTTATCCCTGCTTCTGCAAACATTTCCAGTGAACCATATAATGGAGCTGCACTCAAAATGCTTGGCGTCCCGATTTGGTAAGCACTTGCATCGGGCGCAGGTGTCATTTGAATCGCCAAGTCAAACTGCTTTTCTTTATCCGAACCAAACCAGCCAGCAAGTCCTGGTTTTTGTCCGAAATGCTTACGATTCACATATAAGCCACCAATTGCTCCGGGTCCTCCGTTTAAATGTTTGTAATTACACCAAAACGCAAAATCCACATCCCAGTCACTTAACTCATGTGGCACGGATCCGATCGAATGACATAAGTCAAAGCCGATTAAAATATTTCGTTCACGTGCAGCTTTCGTCAACTCTTTTATTTTTAAAATTTGTCCACTTCTATAAAACACACTCGGCAATACGATAAGCGCCACATCCTCTGCCATTGCTTCTATAATATCCGCCTCGTTTAACGAATCCCCGTCACGACTTTTCACTAATACCATATGCTCCTCGGGATTGTATCCATGCAAAGAGAGCTGACTACTAATCGCATACAAATCAGAAGGGAAGTTCAACTCATCCGCCAAGATTTTAGTTCGCACCCCATCTGGATGATAAAAACTAGCGATTAACTGATGTAAATTCGATGTCGTAGAACCAGTAATAATCACTTCTTCTTTCTTCGCTCCAACAAGTGGTGCACACATCTCGCTTAATGTATCGGAGAAATAAAACCATGGATGCTCCCCTTGCGTCCAGCCATCAATCCCATATTTCTTCCATGAATCTAGTATAGATAGTATTGACTGCTCCGCTCTCTTTGACAATAATCCTAGAGAATTGCCATCCATATAAATAATATCTGGCTGCAAATAAAACTCATTGCGAAATTTCTTTAAAGTATCCAACTCATCTAATTTCTTGGCATATTCCACCGTTACATTTCTCTCCATCGTCCAGTATCACCCATTCTTTTTTGTAATTCTGAATATTCTTTCTAATATATACATTAATGATATGTTTTAAGTGATATAGTGTCAACGAGCCCAAATGTACACTGGAAGCTTAAAAATCACATTTAATATATATATTCTTGCTTCTTGGTAATTATCACGAACCTAAATAAAGGTTAGTAGGAAAGTACCCTCCAACATAAAAAAAGCATGTCTCAAAACTATGAGACATGCTTTTTGTCTTATGAATTAGGCGTTTCATTAGAAGGACTATTATAAGTTGAGGTATCATAAGCGACAAGCGTGACCCCAAGTTTATCTTCCAGCTCATTAATCTCTTGCAATTGTTCACCATCAAGTTCTGCAAATTTATTATCTTTCATTCAAAACTCATCCTATCTTTTGATCTTTTGCGTTAGCTTATCCTAAAAAAAATGGATTATACAAAAAAGGGAAAAGCGTAGTTAACGCTTTTCCCTTTTGATATTTATGGATTTGTTGACCACAATCCAGCTGATTTGAGTAGGATTCTTGGATTCATTTTAAGCTGAGCCACCATAAAGTCAGCAATGTCTTCTGGCTGCATCACTTTTTCTGGATTACCATCTGTTAAGTTTAGTTCGACTGCCATATCCGTTGCAACTGTACTTGGTGTTAGAGTAACGACACGGACATTATGCTTTCGTACTTCTAACATTAATGATTCGCTTAATGCGATAACTGCTGCTTTTGATGCACTATAAGCACTTGTTACAGGTGCCCCTTTCTGGCCAGCTGTAGATGAAATATTAATGATGTCCCCTGTTTGTCTTTCGATCATGTCAGGTAACACCGCTCTAGTTACATAATATACACCCATCACGTTTACTTGAATTATTTTCGCCCAGTCTTCTGGATCTACATCTAGAAAATTGCCGAATTTGGAGATGCCAGCGTTATTCACTAAAATATCGATAGAGCCTAGCTCACCTCGGATTTTTTCAACAGCCTGATTGACGGATTCCATATTTGCCACATCTGCAGTCGCCAATGAAACCTTTACACCGTATTCTTTTAACTCTTCCGATACCTTTTGTAAATTTTCCATCGTTCGCCCTAATAAGCCAACATGAATACCTTCCTTTACAAATGCGATAGCAGTTGCTCGGCCAATTCCGCGACCCGCTCCAGTTATAAGGGCTGTTTTACCAGTAATTGTTTGCATCTCTTTCTCTCCTTCTTCTAAAAGTTATGTACATTATACATATAGAGTACCGTCCCCTATCTTAAATGTATACTAATCTGCCTTTCGTTATATCCATTAATTAGGTATTTTAAAGTTAATCAGTTCCAATTTCCTATTCAAATCATTATTTTTGGTAAATTACGTTATTTAGTCTCATTTTTAATTAAGATTTCTAAAGTACCATTTTTACCAACTATCCCCATATGCACTTGCAAGCTCAAAAAATAGCTGACTATAATTAAGAAAGTAGAACATCATTAACGATAGGGGAGATGGGTATATGAAGAAAAGTTTTGTTGCTCTATTAGCATCACTAACTATTGTTTTAGCAGCATGTAGTAACGATGGTGAAGTTGCTGTAGCAGAAAATGAAAATGAGAAGCTTCCAGAAGAGAATAATACTGAGTCTAACGTAGAACAAAATGAAACTGTGAATACTGAAAAAGTAGTGGATAAAACAGAATCTAAAGAAGAAAAGAGTACGAACACACAAGAACCAGGCGAGAACCTATTAAAAGAGGATATCGTCTTGGAATATGAGAACGGGGATGTTGTAATAACGCTTAATCATGCTGAATTTACAAAAGAATTTACAACATCAACAGGGGCAGACCCACGCAGCATAATTGCAGACAGCGAAATTTATCTTCATTTAACAGGAAAAATTAGTAATGACACGTTGAACTTATTCCACTATGGGCACAAACTAGCTCCGGTGAGGTTTAAAGCGATTTATGATAACAAACATGAATTCGATTTCCTCGCAACTACCGAATCACTGGACGGAACAAAGTTTGATGGAGCTAGTATTGATTCACTACAAGAACAAACGATTCATTTATATGCACAAGTACCAATGCCAGTTTCAGAACGTGACAATTCATTAGTGTTTGTCATCGTTGATAGTGAAGGTGAGCACGAGGTCGTACTTCGTTAAAGTGAAAAGCATCGATGCCCATTTTTTGCATCGATGCTTTTGTTATCTTTCAGTCTTCTGAAATGTTTTTAGTAAATCAATTATGTATTATTCCTCCAAATAATCAACCAATGCCAAAATCAAACCGACTATCAAAAAAAATACACCAAATCCTACTAATCCAGCGCTAGAAGTTAGTATCGGCTTTAGTATCCATACAACCCCTAGTATAGTCATGGCAATAGCTATCCCCATCGGCCTAGCGTATATTTTTCCTTTTTTGTTTTTCCTATGACTTAGAAGTACAGCACCTAATGCAATAAAAACTACCCCATGGGTACGTGAAATAATATTTTCTACCATGTTATAAAAACCAAAAGTTGCACTTGCTAAGATAATTCCAAATAAAACAGATAGTATACCAACAGTTATTCTCATGCAATATCCACCTTAATTAGTCAAAGTAAAAACTTCCACCGTATTAATAAAACGGTGGAAGTTTTCAAAAATTAACTTATAAAATTAATAATAAAAGCCATTTCTTTTTTCCGCCATTTCATGAGCTAAACGAATCGTTGATACTGCTAGCTCTGCATATGTCACTTCTCGAGCAGGGTTAAAGTTATTTTTATCAGACTCTAGTATTCCCATTGAGTTTGCTAACGCAACATAGCCAGTATATTCTTTTTGCACTTTATTTGCATCGGCAAAGCCTAGTTTATAAATATCACTATTTTTAGCCGCTTGCTCAAGTCCTAGAACGCGTATATACCAAGCTGCTAGTTCCTCTCGCTTAATAGGAGAGTCCACATCAAAGCTCTTACTAGTTGGTTTAATAATGCCCATTTCAACTGCACGCTCAATTGGTTGATATAACGGATGCTTTGGATCTATATTATCAAAAGTTTGCTTTAAGTTATCTCTTTCACCATAATAACCGCCTGCATAAAAATAAGTGAGGGAATTCATAACTACTTTTATTGCTTCCCCTTTTGAAATTGCAGCATCTCCATTAAATTTTTTACTATCTTTTACGTCTAAAATTTTGGCGTTAATCAGGTAATTAAGTTCCTCTTGTGCCCATGGGTGAGAAATAACAGTTGTATTTTCTACACCATTCATGTTATTCCATTTCCCCGTATTAGCATCCAAGAAAGTAAACGGATCTTCGTTAAATACAGGTACGTATACTAGATCATAGTGTTTATTCTCTTGTTTATAATCTTTTTTCATATAATTCAATTTTAGGCTTAATGCATCTTTCAAAATAGTTTTTGCGTTTTCTTCCGAAATAACTTTATCACTTGATGGCCAGTTTTCTACCTTTTGATAATTATTTACATTCAAACTGTTTAAAGAGCCATCAGCAGCTATCCCCACACTAATTTGATCTCCCATCACCATAATACCATTTACAACTCTTGGGAAAGAGAAGTAATACGTACCCAGTCTATCATCAGAATAAGGATCTTCTACAGGCATAGCATAGTTGTGTAAGTAGGAAGGAATCCATTCCTTTGCATACTTGATTGCTTGCGCAAGAGCTTCTTGTTTGGAGATAGCATTCTCTTTATTAGGTTTCTCTCCAGTTTGTTGTAGAAGATCACTTGTCATATTGTGATATTGAATAATTTCTCCTGTCTGTTTATTAATTTCTAAATTCGATCCGTATCCACCATTCGCATATTGGTACATATAGTTAATGCTAATAACTTCCTGTCCGTAATAATTTTCCATTTCGCTAATCGATTCAATGGATAACTTTACCTTATCGGATTTGACACTAAGTAATTGTTCTGCAACTTTCTTTGCTTCTTCTGTAGTAATACCATTCTTTCTTGCCGGAAGTGGATTAGCTGAGACTTTTTCTAATTTTGTTTTCTCCGGAAAGTCTGCGGAGTACCCATCTGCAGTTAAATATTCACCTGAAATTGCGTTTACTCCACGCATTTTTGATATTGGTTGGTAAACGAGCTGCACACTACTTTCACCCGTTCTGTAATCCATATTTATTTGATACTGCAAATCTACAGAAAGATTTTCTTTTACGTTCTTCAAAATATCGTTTTTGTCTTTTACCAGTTTTACATCATCGTAGGTTGAGGAATCCAATTTCGCAGAACTTTTATAAAAACCAACGACTTCACCATTTCCAAGAACAGTCACTTCTATTCTTTGATCATTTATTGCTACTTGGTTTTTCGTACGAGCAAAAGAAAAAGAATAACGAATTGGTTCTGTTAATATTTGCTGTGGATAATAGTTGTATTGATTTGTTTCTAATTGGTATTCCTCTTCGTTAAGAAATTTCTTCATGAAATTATCTGCAATTTTTCTAGCCTCGTCTTTTGAGACCTTTGCGGGAAATAAAGCTTCTTTTTCATTAGGTGGCTGGTAGGAATATTGCTCAATTTCTAATTTGTCTCCAACAAATCCTACATTACCATATAGTCGCTTACCATCAATCATCTTTGTAAAGGATAAACTATAGCGAAGTGTATCATCTTCCGGATAAAAATGACTACCATACATTTGAAAATCATTATTCGTTAAAAAGTCAAACTGTTTAGGAAATAACTCATGAAATCTCTTGATTAAATCGTTCTTTGTAAAGGTTGTTTCTGATGCAGCAACTTGAATCTGTATTTTTTCAGGTTGTCCATTCGCAAAAGTAGTAGCACCGGCGGCAGAAGAAAATAGTCCAAATGATAAAGCAGAAGAAACTAATGTGATACCGATTGTTTTTAATTTCAATAAAAGAACCCTCCTAATTTAATATTCTTTTAAATTGTACAGTATATTCTGTAAATTGTGAACATGAGATTATTTTTTTATTGTTATTCTCTCCCTTTCTTGGTGCTCATACTCAATCTTTAGATTCTATGTTTGTGGTAGGGATAACATTCCTCCTAAAAAAAAGGAAGAGCTTTATTTAAGCCCTTCCTTTTTTATCGTCTATTCTTCTTCTGCCTCTGAAAATGCTAAAGATACTTTTTCAAATTCCTCATCCGTATCGATAAAAGATAACTCCTCATCTTCTACACGGAAAAAGAATACGTCAATATCTTCCTCGGATTCAGATTGAATATCTTCTACAAAACCTACAGCGGCGTATTCAACTTCATCAACCGTTAACAGACCAAGCACTTCCATTTCTTGCTCTTGGTCGTCCTCATCTAGCACTGTAAAGATGTTACCAACTTCAATTTCACCTTGATTTTGTTCCATTCTTTACTCCTCCTCACGTAAAATCATTGAACTCTTTATACAACTTACATTTGGATTATCCATTATTATAGGTTTTTTAGCAATACAAAAATTAGCAGTGACCAACCATGTATCTCTCCAAAGGTAGAAAAAAATGGATTGTAGCTGCCATCCCGCTTTTAATTGCACTAGTTATAATATTGTTCAAAATAACTTATATATACTAGTTGTAATTGGGTAAATACGATGTGCGAGTAAAACTCCTCAACTAGGATATATTATGTTAAGGGAGGAGTAATAAAAAATGCATCATAATCATAAATTTTACATGGAAGATAGCAATGGAGAACTAATAGTAAAAGGGGAGATTGAGGGAAAATCAGAAGTTCCATCTTATGATGATTTAAAGTTTAAAGGGATAATTGCTTTGTTGAATTCTATTGATCAGCAGAATTTCAGCGCATCTGGGAATCATCTTCTATTCGAGCATTACATAAAAGAAATAGAAGAAACAATAGTGGAGGTAAAAAATTATAATGAATTTCAAGGAAAATCAGACTGTCGTGATGGATTATAACACTCTAAAAAAGAGAGGAAGTACCCTCTCTTTTCATTCTTATTTATGATCATCTTCTGCTTCTTGAGCTTCTAAAAATGCTGCAGATACTTTCTCGAATTCCGTGTCAGTCTCTATTTCCGCTAATTCCTCTCCATCTAAAACCTGGAAAAAGAACACATCTACATCTTCTACCGTTTCTTCTTGTGCATCATCCGCAAAAGCAACCGCTGCATATTCCTTATCTTCAATCGTTAACAAACCAATCACTTCTATTTCTTGCTCTCGATTATCTTCATCCATTACGGTAAGGATTTCTCCAACTTCAATACCACCCATTTTATCATCCATTCCAATTCCCTCCTTGCACTTTATTTAATTTATTCTACCCTCTAAACTTTCGATTAACCCAAAATGAACACTATTTTTATCTAAAGCTTTCCTCAGTATTATTCACTAAGCCTTTTCTTCATTTCTTTTGAAACTTTTTTCAATGCTTTTTTTGAACCCCTTTCCATATCATGTTGAAATTTTCGTTCTGCATAACTAACAAATTAAGAATTTAAGTCATATCCCTCTGGATATAAATCGTTTGCTTTTCCTTCCAGTTCGATTCTTTTTGCATTTATTTTTACTATTCCATTGTTATAAAACACTAATACATTATTGAGATTGTCTTTTTTCTCATACACAATACCAAAATCATCGTGTTCTATTAGTTTTACTCGATCCCCTACTTCAAATGCATAAGTTGCGTCTTCTTGAATGCTTTCTAAGATTGGTTTTTTTACTTTATTGTCTCTTACTCGCTCTAAGTCATAGTTTTTGTTTTCTATATAATGCCGTGCTTTTTGTAGCACTTTCTCACGTAAATTCATTTTCTTAGAAATCCACAGTGCATTGCTATCACCTGATTTGCCGATTAAAAGCTTATACATTGGCTCTAATGCTTCGCTGTTAAACTGCATAGCAGCATTCATGAAATCACTATGGATTTCCGAGTAACGTTTAATCTCACCATAGTGAGTTGTCGCTACTGTTATACAGCCCATTTGATAAAATTCTTCTAATATTGCGATGGCTAGCGCTGCTCCTTCGTTCGGTTCTGTCCCGCTTCCTATTTCGTCAAAAAGAAGTAATGTGTTATTCGTTGAAGTGCTCATAATTTCTGAGATGTTCTTCATATGAGATGAAAACGTACTAAGTGAATTTTCAATGCTTTGATTGTCCCCGATATCCACAAATAGCTGATCAAAAACAGCTATTTCCGTACCTTCATCTGCCACGATATGAAAACCTGACATGACAGCTAAAGTTAATATACCAATCGTTTTTAGCACTACTGTTTTACCACCAGCATTTGGCCCTGTAATGATTAAACTACGATAGTCTTTTCCAATCTCAAAATCTAAAGGTACAATATTTCCTGACAAAAGCGGATGCTTACAATTCTTCAGCTTAATGTACCCATGATTATTTAATTTTGGTTCTATTCCATCCATACTTTTACTAAACTTCGCTTTGGCAAAAATCATGTCATACTGAGCTATCAGCTCGATATTGATGTTAATTTGCCTCGTTTCCTCGAGAATACTGCCTGAAAGTGTAGCTAAAATTTGATATTCTTCCATCGACTCCTCCGCCTTTAAAGTCGCTAATTCTGCATTCAATCTAGAAATGGCAGCTGGTTCAATAAATACGGTAGACCCTTTTGAAGAAACTTCAATAATCGTACCTTCTACTTGATTTTTATAAGAAGCTTTAATAGGAATCGTAAACCGATCGTCTTTTTTACTAATGAAAAATTCTTGGATATATTCTTTGTTCGCACCACTTTTTAGAAACTTATTTAAACGTTCTTCTATTTTTTCTTCTGTCTTCGCAATTTGATTTCTAATTCTCTTTAATTCTCGGCTAGCTTCCGAATCCACTCTGTTTCCTCTAATAGAATAGTTAATATCCTCTTCAATGCTTTGAAATTCCATCATCGAATAAGCATAAGCATGTAATACAGGAGCAAAAAACTCTTTATCCAGCATAAATTTCTTTATTACTCGACAGCCTCTTAAAAAGTCTGAAATAGCTACTAACTCAGATGGAGCTAGAATCATCCCTTTTTCAAGCTTTTCCATCTGATAATTAATATTGGAAATACCCTTTAATGGAAGATGGCTTTCTGCATCCAATAACTTTCGTGCTTCTGTCGTCTCGTTCAGTCTATTTTTTACAACTTTACTATTTGTGCTTGGTTGCAGCTTATCTAGTAATTCCTTTCCTAAACTACTTACACAGTGGAATTTCACCATTTCCTTTAGTTCGTTATATTGTAATTTTTCAAATGTCATATTATTCATGTGTAGTCCTCCTTAAAAATGTAATAATGCCCGCAAGGATTCTTCCTACCTCTCCAAATAAACGGGTTAATCCGAAATTTGGATAGAAAGCTCCTGCGGGCATTAGCCTTGTGATTGTCACAAGGCATTTTTATCGTCAACAAATAATAAGGTAGGAAAGAAAAAAGAGCATAGCAGGACAAATCCCACCACACTCTTCGTCTTTAACACACAAATTATGTTAAACGATTATATGGAAAAGGAAGCAGTCTTTAGATAGGTATCCACAATGTTGCTTACATATTGTGGAACAAGGCATACTTAATAAACTGGTACAAAACCAGTGATTAAAAGCCTTATTAAACTAAATTAGTTTATACCTACAACCGACATACTTCACCACACCTTTAATTAGAATATTTTTAATATACCATCATTTTGTGCGAGAGTCAATTATATATCGCGTAATAAACGCAATCGATATGAATTCATAGCTGTTTCTCCAAGTTGGTCAAGCAGTTTGTAGTTGGCAAATGCCCCCACAACCGCTCCGATACCAGGTAATAACTGAAACATTTTTACTAAATCAATATGATCCCTATATTCCTGCTGAAACGCTCGCCAATCCATATCGGTAATTACATGTTTTTGTTGTTCCCAGTTTTCAATAATATATAATGTGTCTTTTCGTTTTTCTTCACTTGAAAATGCTAACAGAAAAATATGTAGAATAAAAAGTCGTTCTTCATAATCTTCTGTATCGAATCCGTAAATAGCGGCAGCTTCAAAAAGAAATTTCATTTTTATCGATAAAAGTAAGGGGAAATCTGCAAGTCCAAGCAATATCCCCCCTGCACCTGTTCCTGCTCCTTCAACAACAGCCGTTTTTCTGAAGGTAGAAAGTTTTTCTTTTAGTAATTCGTCTCGCTCATAAAGACTAAGCTCTAATGGCAATCGTTTTTTCGTGGTGATATTGGACCCTACAAGCGTTGCCTTCACCATGTTCTTAATACTTTCTGTCATCACTTGATGAAACTTTTCTGGTATAAGACCGTTAATTTTATTCTGTACATTTTTAGATGTCCGGCCTAGGATGCCAGATTTCCTTGTTATTTTATGCTTCCAAAATTGAAGTTGTTGCTCTACTTCTTTTGTATAATCAACCATATGTCCCCTCTTTTCTCCGTGCTAACTTTTATTTCTAGTATAGACCATCTGCTATTTAATTAAATGTACTTTAGCAGTGTTTACAAATACATCTAAAGCCGTAATAGAAAAATAGTCATTCAAAGTATTGTACTCTTTGAGTCAAACTTATATAATAGCGGAAGTAACATATAACGATCTGATAGTTCAGCGGGAGAATACGTCCTTGACAGGGACGGGGTCGGGGGTTCGAATCCCTCTCAGATCATCCTCAAAGGCACATTCCATTACTAGGGGTGTGCCTTTATTTATAGGTGGGAAATAAACATGCAAATCCGAAAATTGAACATTCATGAAGCGCCCCCAATTGATTTATTGTTATTGGCAGATCCTTCTTTACCATTAGTAAAGGAATATTTGAATACTGGAGAATGCTATATTGTTGAAGACTACAAAGAAATAATAGGCGTTTATGTGTTGCTTTCTAAAAGCCTTGACACAATTGAACTCGTGAATATCGCGGTTTCTGAAAGTGCACAAGGAAAAGGTATTGGAAAACAGCTAATTATTGATGCGATAAGGAGATCCAAAGTAAAAGGCTATAAAACAATCGAAGTTGGAACGGGTAATTCCAGTATCGGTCAGCTCGCTCTATACCAAAAATGTGGATTTAGAATCACTAGTATTGATAGTGACTTTTTCACAAGACATTATAAAGAAGATATTTTTGAAAACGGGATATGGTGCAGGGATATGATACGTCTATCTCAACAATTGAATTAAAGAACAAAAGGGCTCGCCTGTTTCTATCCCAATATGGCAAATGGAAATGATTCATATCAATGAGTTGTCGCACATAATTGCGATAATGCATCATAGTGAATTGAATGAAGTATCCGCTTTGATTTTCGCTGCAGTCGTACGCTTTCCGCCGGATGAGCGATGAGCCCTTCAAATAGTTGGGCAAATTTTCTCGTAAACTGAACAATTCTTGCGGGGTTAGACAATCTCCCCTCGAAGTTAGCCAATCCATCCAATAGTTGGGCAATCTCTCTCGTAAACTGGACAATATTTGCAAGGTTGGACAATCTCCCCCGAAACAGTGCAAATATATGAAACTATCCATAATTCTTCCATTAATGAAAGTCCTTTTTCATTACGCCAATCGTCCAACTGATGGAGGACCTGATAGCCTCCACTTATCGGATAACAATATACGGTCTCATCATCTCATAATCCTCGTGCTCCAACACATGACAGTGCCATACATATCGGCCTGTAAAAGGACCAAACTTCATGATGATTCGAGTTACTTGATTAGGATTAGCCCGCACGGTATCCTTCCAACCTCGCTCTTGTGGTTCCGGCGGATTCGCCGGGCCAGTATAAAGGATCGTTTTTTCCTTATTATACTTTTCCACATCGAAATTTCTTCGGTCTAGAATTTGAAAATGAATTAAATGAAGATGAATGGGGTGTGTATCCGGAGTTAAGTTAATAAGGTACCATATTTTGATTGATCCCAATTTTGGATTTTCGGTTATAGGAGCATCCCACTGTTTATTATCCAATAGCATAAGTTCACGACCATACTTATCCATCGTATGATTTAATGTTAGGGGTCTTGACTTGGAAGCTGACTGTTCATTTATTTTGGGAAAAGGCACAATATACGCCGGAACAACACTTGTATCCACACTAGATAAAGGAAGAGTTACTTTAAACTGCATGATCATACCTGTATTTTCATCTGTAGGATCTCCCGTTGGAAATGGAGTAGGCGCATCGTTTGTCATGATAATATGATTGCCCTCAAGATTAGTAAAATCAATAATCACATCTGCTCGTTCTGCAGGTGCTAACATAATTTCTTGCACTCCTATTGGGTGTTGCATGAATCCGCCATCCGTCCCAATTTGGTACATAAGCTGTCCCGATTGAAGCTTAACCCTAAAGAAACGCGCATTGGATGCGTTTAGCAACCTAAATCGATATTTACGAGGTTCCACTTTTAAAAAGGGATGTACTTTGCCATTCACTACAATGGTATCCCCGAAAAATTCAGGAACAACCGACGTTTCCAATTCCGGAATGGGTGGTTCTGGTTGCTTCGGGTAATAAAGAGAACCGTCCTTTTGAAAAGTCTTGTCTTGTATCACAAGAGGGACCTCATACTTCCCACTTGGTAAATTCAATAAACGTTCCCGTTGATCTCTAATAAGATATAACCCCGCCAATCCCGCATAAACATTAAGCCTCGTAATACCCATAGCATGGTCATGATACCAAAGGGTGCATGCATGATTGCAATTATCGTATCGATATACTTGCTTTCTAAAAAATGGACCGACTTGTTTGAAACCTCTCGTAAACCAAGCCTCCGGGTAACCATCGCTTTCTGATTCAACACAAGCACCGTGGACATGCACCACCGTTCGGACATCGGGTACGTCCATATGGGCACCATGCACTGTATAGTCTATAGGCAACAGATGCTTGTCTGGAAGATTGTTCATCCATTTGATAAACACAATTTCCCCGGATTCTACCTCAATCGTTGGTCCCGGATAGCTACCTTCATACCCCCAAACAGTTGTATCATTTAATTCGCTATGAAGTGATTGCTTAAATTCCGTCATACTTACTTCAAAGTAAGTATAAAATTGATCTTTCCAGCGTGGTTTTAAAATTGGAGGAATGGGGAGTTCATCTACAAATTTAGAAAGAATCATATTTGCGCTCCTTTATTGTCAAATGAAAAATTGTACCCTTCCCTATAACCTATCGCAAGAACCAGTAGATAGTGCCTGACCCACCGCTTATTTAAGCAATTCAAACTTCGCAAACTTAAAAAAATAACTTCAAGAGCAAAAGGACTTTCACCATTTTTTTCATTGATGAAAGTCCTCCATAATTACGCCAAACGACCAGCGTATTGTTTTTTTATAGGGGTGCATATTTAATTTCTGCCGATATGCAAAATACTGATTTAAGGGCGGTGAATTTTATTTGTGCCGATTTGCGTAATGCTAATTTAAGTGGGCTAATTTATCAACGAGTATGTTCTTAACTCAAATGCAAATTAATTCAGCTAAAGGTGATGTAAAGACAATATTACCCTCCCATATGCAACGCCCTTCACATTGGATTAATTAATTTTGTTCAAGTTGGTTTATTGAAGGAGACTTTTGAAGGTTATCTCCTTTAAATTGATATAGAATCTCTTTTTTCATTAATGGATGTTTTAGTAAAAAAATACAGATAAAAATCAACCACTAACCCTAACATAACCAAATAAAAAAGAAATCGTTCATTTATAATAGGAGTGGACGATTTCTACTATAACATTGCCTAACTTTGTTCAGACATCTTTAAAAGATCATTCACCTTCTATCTAACTGACCGACTCTGACTCCTCCCACACTCTATAGTCAATCGTCATCGATTGTGTTTTCATATCATCGGTTTGACCATCGAAGGACTGAACCATTTTCCAAATTTCCGAGCTAACTAGTTGAAGTGCCGCCTCGTTTTTTTGATATTGCTCATTTGCATTTTGTTCGATGGCTTCTACGATTTTCCCTTTACTTGCATCACCCGTCATGATGTCTTGCACTAATTTCAAAAAGTTCCGATCCTCTTCGTGAATGGCATCAACATACTGTTGGAGTTTATCTTTTTTATGCAAATGACTCTCATAAGGTAAAATTCTCGTCGTTAGATTGACTGAATAATAACGATACATCCCCTTTTAACCTCCCGGTGCATAGTCGAACAGTGCTGCAACGAATTCATCTTTATCAAAAAGGGTCTCGATTGCTGTTCGCGACGTAGTTAGAAATGTTTTCGCATTTGTAATCTCTGTTTGTAAAATGGAATGGATACCGTCGAACTGAATATCACGTAAAGGTGGCAAATATTCATGTACATTGGCACTGACGACCTCTGCGCGACTTCCGGAAGGGGCGGAACATGCATCTATATGGTCTGCATATGAAGAAGGGTTACTTTCAATTTCTTCGATACGCCTTACTACCTTCATCTGCTCCAACGCAAATCCTTCGACCAATTCAATATCCAATGCTATTAGAAGCGCTTCAACATGACGGTTTTTCACTTCCAACGATAGGTTACCTTGCTGGTACATACGAACTGCGGCCGATATATTCACTTTTATCTGATCGGCTCCGCTTCCTTTAAATAAAATCATATCACTGCCCAAATAAGCACGACCGGCTTGGAACCCTAGTGCATTTAGCATTTCGAGTATGGAATGACTATCCCCGATTTCTGCAAGCATGGGTCCTAATACATCTTTTAGTTTATCGAAGCTCTCCGTGAACGAATCTTTCAATTGCATGAGACGGATGAGCGAACCGATATCGGCTCCTAGTACAGCCATGAATGGATTGCTACCGGCATAGTTTACGTTGTATTGAGATTCCCGCACGGAATGATTGTTCTTGATGATGGACTTCATTTCTTCAAGAAGGCTTTCAATATTCGTCAATTCTTGGACGACAATATTTTTATCAGATTCTTTCAAATAACCGGCTTCGACGAAGTGACTAAAAATGATATTACTATTACTCGTCATTTTTTTGATCGAATCAATCAGCGGGGGAACTTTTGTATTCATGTCTGCGATCATCGCATTGATTTCATCGCCTTTTGTCATATACAATTTTGCATAATCCCAGTTACCCTGTGCACCTTCAAATATCGATATGTCCAGCCCTGTCAATTCTCTAAGCCCATTCGTGCTACCTACTTTCTCGGCGACCGTATACGTGATGGCAAGCTGTTGTAAATGGGCTACTTCCGCATCGGGCAACTGATCGAATATGTCACGGATTCCCGGTCTTTCTTTATTCGTGTCGACTTCTTTAACACTACCGACTGTAAAAAAACCTCTTGCCCCACTGATGCCAAATAACGGATCATCTGTTGAGATGAGCTGGTAGATGCCTTTTGTATGACCCTCCTTCTCATAGTACTCTTCCGTAAATGTCCGCAACTGTACTGGGTCAAGCCTATAAATGGCAAATGAATCATGCCGACTCAACGAGAATTGCTTATTCACTTCTTGACGGAACTCTGCGTCTGCTGAATAAAGTTGATAATAATTAGTCTGTGCCCCATTGACACTGTAGACTTTATCAAAAACATTGTAGATCAATTGTGCTGTTGCATTATTATTATGGGCAAGCGAGTGGGACATCCCGATAATATCAGCTTGATTCACTTCGTCATTAACGTTGAAGTGTTCCATCGCGTCATTGACGAAATTATACGTAGCATAGGCCTGCGTTGCATCCTGCCCAGCTAACATCGCATTCATATTGTACTCCCAATCCTTCGCCTGCTGACTGCCTTGGGAAAGGATATACAATTGGTTATTCTCCTTTCCTTCCGTCTTAAAATAAATCGCTGTGCCGTCATATCCAGATTGGTCGCCCTTTAAACTTTTCGCATCGCTCGATTTCAATATTTCGATGTCAGCTTTCAATTCGTGGCCCATCTCTTCGAAGTAAATTCTCCTGACTTCCACTATAAACTCGTCATTTTTCAGTCCTTTGTACTCTAAATCAATTAAACGCAGCCGAAGATTATCGGAATGTAAAACCTCATTTCCCATTTGTCATCACCACTTTCATTTGACTTCTTTGTCGACGAACTCGATAGACTTGACCCAATGGATCATCTTATTCAATTCTTCTTCTTTTATCGCCTGACACTTCTGTTCGTCGTCCTTACATTGTGTGTCATATACGATTTGGATTACACCGTGCCCCTTCTGGCTTAAGACCAATGCCGCTATGCCGAACACATCAGGATCGAATTCAATTGGCGCACAGTAGACTTCCGAAGTTTCAGTTGTCATTTTTTCAAAATCCAGCTTTTGTCCAACACTCCCTTCCAACATTTCTAAACCTCCATTAACACTTTCTATCGAGCCATAGGCATAATAATTGATTTTAACTTGAGAATCAGTACCATTGTCATTTATGGTACTCATTAAAAACCCTTCAAATTGGTCGTCTTTCACCCCATATCCTTGATGGATTACTCCTTCCTGAGGAAACAGCATCCGGTAACGCTTTGTCCCTGAAAGGAATGGATAATATCCTTTTTCGACCTCTTCTATGGACTGGATGAAACTACGCGTAAATTCGTCCTGTAGTGCCCGGACATCCGGCAAATCTTCCTCCTTCATTTCTGAAGGTTTAATATCCTTTCCATTTTCCTTTGCCATTTGACAACCTCCTAGTACTAAACCAATGCTTACTATAAATAATAATAGTCTACGATTTTTCCACATGTCAGCACTCCTTAATGAAATAAACGTTGTTCTTTCAAATGATTTAACTCTCTGAAGAAGGTCCACTTGCAACACAAAGTGAAAGCTTTAGTAGATTAATTTAAATTTAAATACATATTCTAATAATTAGCATAATTTCACAGCGTGAACAATGGATTTCCTGTAAATAGCTTTCAATTGAATCGTTAGTCATTTACCCTCTCAAAAATGAAGGTCTTTTGAAACGCATCGAAGTGTAACTTGCCATTACCTTTTACACTATTAGTCTATGTCATAAATTTGTTTAGCCTCCAATATCTCCTTAATGAAAAGTAACCACCTCTCTAATGTTGAGAAGTGGTTATACCTTTAGTTATTAATTTATAAGTAGGCCTGTTCGAGAATTTGTAGATAATCGGTAGATGTAATGGGACGAACATTACTCGCTGTTGAGTTGTTCTGTACGGCCAATTCCACAATACGTGGGAAATCTTCTTTCCGTACACCCGGTAAATCTTTTAGCTTAGGAATTTCAAGCGCCTCTGTGAAGGATGTGATTCCTTCTATTAGTTTTTCGACCGCCATTTCTTCTGTGTCCAAATCATTTGCGAATTTCATATATCGTGCCAGTGTTGCATGCATTTGTTTGTTTTCCTCTGCATTGAATCGTAACACATGTGGTAAGAAGACAGCATTAGCAACACCATGAGGAGTGTCGTAAAGCCCACCTAGTGCTTCTGCTAAACAATGAATCGCTGCAACATCAGCAGAACCAAAACATAAGCCAGCTAATAAGCTGCCTTCTAACATTTCTTGACGAGCCTCTTCATTTTGCCCGTCTCGGAAGGCAGTAGGCAATGCGGAAACAATTGTTTGCATCGCCTTAGAACCAAGAGCTTGTGAAATCGGATTTGTTACTTTACATGTATATCCCTCAATGGCGTGAACTAATGCATCTACACCGGTAGCAGCGGTAACAGTAGATGGAACACTGAATGTTAATGAAGGATCTAGAACGGCTAAAATTGGTCTCAATGAAGCATGCTTGAGTGTCATTTTTCGGTGTGTTGATTCTTCTGTAATTACAGCGGAGCGAGTCACTTCTGATCCCGTTCCTGCAGTCGTTGGGATACAAATAATTGGTGCAATATTGGTGTATGAGCGTAATCCGTCCGCATAGTCCGTTGGAGTCCCTCCATTTGGTCCACATAACGCAATGGTTTTACCTGTATCCATTGCACTTCCACCGCCAATAGCAACTACAGCGTCTGCATCAAAATCGCGAAATATTTCGGCACCCGCTAAGCAATCTGTATCTCGAGGATTTTGTTTAATTGAGTCGAATAATAATGTACGATAACCAGATGCCTCTAGGGCAGTCTTAATCGGTGCAACTAGTCCCGTCCGGACCACACCAGGATCACTCACAATAAGAATGGATGAGCCAATTTCTAGGGATTGCAACATCTCTGGTAATTGCTTTGTCTTTCCCATCCCCATTTGAATTTGAGTAGAGCAAAAATAGTTATAAGACTTCATTAATACCCCTCCTATTTTCTGAATCTAACTTCATGATACATGTAATAGAGTAATCATCAAAGATGAATATTCAGAGTATTTGTAAAAAAAAAAAAAAAACAACGTACAAACCGGATAATAGGTTTGTGCGTTGTTTTTCATTCTTCTTTTAACTGGGTCAGTACGTCTTTGAATCTTTGCTTGTCTAAATTCTTTCTAAAATCACGAAATGGATTTCCTTGTTTTTTCATACGTTCTAAAACTGCTGGTATAGAAAATAAGGATGGTTTTAATGAATGATCCACTTCATCCCAATTTAAAGGTGTTGCAATAAGTCCTAAATCATTACCTCTTGTCGAATATGGAGCTATAACTGTTTTTCCCTCTGCATGTTGAACATAGTCTAGGTACAATTTGTCGCCACGATGCTTTTTTAGTCTTTCTGTCGTAAACCACTGTGGTTCTTGTTCGACTAGAAAATCACAAACAAACTTTGTAAACACACGAGTATCTTCGTATGAAAAAGTATCAAAAGGGAGTGGAATATAGACTTGCATTCCTTTACCTCCAGACGTTTTGATGAAAGATTGCAGATCAAAATGATCAAAAATTGCTTTCATTCGTAAGGCAGCTTCTCTGGCCAAAGAAAACTCTTCGACAGAAGGAGGATCTAAATCAAATACAATTTCAGTCGGCTTATTTGTATGGATTGTTTGAAATGGAATGTGGAATTCTAGTGACAACTGATTTCCTAGCCATAATAACGACTCGATATCGTTACACATAATATAGTTAATATCCTCAACCTGTTTTGTCGCAATAAAATCTGGAACATAATTCGGACTGTTTTTTTGATAAAAACTTTCACCAGGCACTCCATGTGGAAAGCGAATAACTGTTAAAAGACGATCACGTAAAAAAGGGAGCATGTAAGATGATACATTCTGTAGGTATAATAAATAGTCATCTTTTGAAAGACTACTTGATGGCCAAACAGGTTTTTCCGGATGGGTTATCTGCACAGCTATCGGGATAGGATGAAGTTGTCGTAGCATATGACTCCAGTTACAATCGATCGGCTCCTTTTCAAAATTAAATGCATGGAACCTCGGTTCTCTTAATTTCTCTCCCACAAAATCTATACAAGCTATTTCTACGCAAATGGATGGATCTAGCTCCCAAACATTCTTAGATAGCTTTGTCCCATTCGCTTGAAACAAAGCTTTTAGTGTACTTGATTCCTCTTCTTTAAGTCCATGTTGGAAAGTCACCACTTCTACTAGCCCTTTCTTTTCATAAACAGCCCCGTGGAAAAAGCCATTACTTTTATCAAATTTCGTTAATATAACAGTGACGATTCTCCAGTTTTTTATTTTCAACCAATTGTTTGTACGTATATCACCAAGCCAATTGCTTGTTTTTCGTTTTGCAACGATCCCTTCTCCATTGTTACTTATTATTTTGTTCCATAACTCCTCACTATCCTTATATACTTCTATCGCTTGAATTCGATTACTGTCTTCATAATTTATAGAAACGGGGAGCTTAATGGTACGGAATAATTTTTTTTGTATTTGTTTTCTTTTAGTTATCGAGAGATTTGTTTGACTCTCTCCTTTAAATTTTAGAAGATCAAATAATACATAGTGGCACGGAAAATTTTGAACATGTCTCTTTATTACATCTTCCTTACGCATTCGGGATCTTAATTGTACGATGGAAAAGTTACTCTGAAAATTATTCGTTAAATAAACTAACTCACCATCTAGCGTTAATGGTAAGTAAGGACTAATTTGTTCATATATTTCATGGCAAAAATTAATAATTTCCGGGAACATGGCGTTAAGTATTTTCCCATTTCTACTTTTAAGTATAGGTTCACTTTCCCATTCTAATATGCATCGAAAACCATCATATTTTGTTTCATATAACCAATCTTTTCCTACTGGAATGTCTGTTGCATCCGTTAACAGCATTGGTTTCAACTTTTTTCCTACTTTCTCTTTTTATATAGCATTCGATCATTTCTCCATCGCAATACATAAAAATAGAGAAATGACTGCATAGTAAGAAGAAAAGAAAAAGTAGGTGTAATTTCATGCATACAGTTTGGAAAGGAAGTATTAGTTTTGGATTGGTTAATATCCCGATAAAACTACATTCCGCAACCGAAAACAAAGATATCAAGTTAAGACAACTACACAAAGAATGTCATACTCCGATTAGTTATGAAAAAGTATGTGAGGGGTGCAAAAAAGAGGTTAAAAATGAAGATATCGTAAAAGCTTACGAATACTCGAAAAATAAATTTGTCTTGTTAGATGCAGAAGAACTAGAAAAGCTAAAAAAGGAAAATGAAGATAAAGCAGTGGAAATCGTAGACTTTGTCAAGTTGGAAGAAATAGATCCGATCTATTTTGAACGTAGTTATTTTATGGCACCCGATAGCGGTGGTGGAAAAGCATACTCCCTTTTAAGAAAAGCGCTGGAGGATTCCGGAAAGATAGGTATAGCCAAAATAATTATTAGATCTAAAGAACAATTGGCCGTAGTTCGAGTGTATAAAGAAACGTTAATGATGGAAACAATTCATTTTCCAGATGAAGTTAGAAGTGTGGAAGATGTGCCCAATATACCGAGCGAACAAACCGTTGTGAAAAAAGAACTTGATACAGCTCTTATGTTAGTTGATCAGCTAACGACGGTATTTGAACCCGAGAAGTATACCGATGAATATCGGACAGCATTAATGGAGCTAATCGAGGAGAAGAAATCCGGAAATAATATAGTAACTACAAGCGAAAAACAACCGGAGCTTCCTTCGAATGTAACCGATTTAATGTCTGCTCTTCAAGCTTCACTAGACCGGACAAAAAAGAAAAAACCTACTACAAGAAAAAGAACAGCAAAAGCAAAGACTTCATAATAACAAAATTGCAAGCGCCTCTGTAGAGGAATACAGTCTAAGTACGCGACATCGTGTCGCAACGACTGTATGACCTGCATCCTGCAGGCCTCCGACAGGCAAATGGGAAAGGGGTAGATCTGCAAAGTGCGCCACATCCTATGGCAAAGCAGACATGACCCGCTTCGTGCGGGCCCAGGAGGCAGCTCCTCAGCCACCACAAGCGATTTTGTTTGCGACGAGCTTTGCGCAGGAGCAGCTTTTTCCCATTTGACCCCGATGGGCAAAGCGCTGGAGTCTGGATGTAGAAGTTCTTGTAGAAAGTTATCTAGATGACTAGATTTTTATAATTTCTTAATCAATATAAATAGCGACCACTCTATTAGGGAGATGGTCGCCTTTTTCAGTATCTGGGGTTCATCATGCGTAACGATCATTACGGTTGTCCCTGTTTTTTTAATTTCTGCAGATTAATTGTTAGTGATTAATAATTGATCCATTACACTCTTCAAAATATTAATGGATGAAGCTAATTTTTCTTTTTCATCCGTATTCAAGTCAATTTCAACAATTTCTCGTAATCCTTGCCTATTTATAATCGCTGGCACGCCAACATAAATATCATTATGTCCGTATTCACCGCCCAAGTAAGCAGACACAGGCAGAATGGCATTTTCATTTTTAAAAATAGCTTTTGTTAGTTTAGCTAATCCAATACCAATTCCATAGTATGTTGACCCCTTGCGCTCCGCAATATGAATTGCTGCATCACGAACATTTACAACGATATTCTCGATATCCTCTACATTATATTTACTATTAGAATTGACAATGTCTAATAATGATTTATTGCCAATTGTCGTTGTGCTCAATGCAGCTAACTGTGAGTCGCCATGCTCACCAATTATATACCCATTAATACTTCGTGCATCTACATTAAAGTACTCCCCTAGCATAAATAGATACCTAGCAGTATCTAATAATGTTCCAGAGCCAATTACTCTTTCCTTAGGAAGTCCTGAAAACTTCCATGTTACATATGTTATGATATCTACTGGATTTGTTGCAATTATAAAAATTCCATCAAATCCAGAATCCATCACTTTTTCAACAATAGACTTTACTATCTTCGTGTTTTTTTCAACAACTGTTAATCGTGTTTCCTCTTCACTTTGACTTACTCCAGCAGTAATGCAAACAATATCTGCATCTTTACAATCACTATAATCACCCTGCCAAACTTTCGTAGGGGATGGAGAATAAAGTTTGCCATGGTTTAAATCCATAGCCTCGCCTTCTGCCCTCTCACTATTCATATCAATTAGTACTAGTTCTTCCGTTATGGCTTGATTAACTAAAGCATATGCGTAACTTGAACCAACAAATCCTGTTCCTATTACCACTACTCTATTAACTTTATTAACCATAATACCCTCCCTTTGAATAATTCTAGCAACTTCTCACTTCTTAAATTACCAAGTAAATCAATTACTGAAGTTTATTTTTAAGACGCGCTTTACGTGCAGAAACCAGTTCTTGTGATACAAACAATGAAATAGTTAGTCCAATGAGAATCGTTGAAACTGCCGCCATCGTCGGGTCAACTTGAATGCGAAGATTTTCCCACATAGCGATAGGTAATGTTTTTGTCTTAGAACCCGCTAAAAACATGGTTACGACTACTTCATCTAGGGAAATGATAAAAGCAAATAAAGCTCCTGATAAAACTCCTGGGCGGATCAAAGGAAGAGTTACTTTAAAAAAAGCTCCTATAGGGGTGGACCCTAGTCCCAAAGCTGCCCATTCTAGATTACGATCCATTCCCTTCAAACTAGCTGTTACGGTTACAAAAACAACTGGAATAGCCAATACTGTATGTGCCAATATCAAGCCTATAAAACTATTTGACAGATTTAGCGGAGCAAATGAATGATAGAGGGCAACCCCGGTGATAATCACTGGAATAATCATCGGTGCCACCATTAAAGTCATAAACAGCTTTTTTCCCCAAAAGTTTAATCTTGTAACAGTAAGTGAAGCCATAATTCCTAAAATAGTCGCTAAAATGGAAGTGAACAAAGCTATGATAAGGCTACGAAACAAACCAATTACCCATTCTCGGTTATTAAAGAAACTTTCATACCATTTTAATGAGTAACCAGGAGGTGGAAATTCAAAAAAACTAGAAGAAGAAAAGGACATAGGTATTACCACCAAAATAGGTGAAATTAAGACCATAATAATAACTCCAACTGTTATTCTAAGCCACATCTTATTCCAACTCCTTTAATACCGGGTTTTTTCCTGTCAACAAGAGCGCTATAAATAACAAAAGTAATGTTGCCACAAATAGTACGAGGGCTAAAGCAGAAGCCAAATGCCAATTCAAAGTTGTATTTATATTACTTTCTATCAACATAGAAATCATAGTTGTTTTTGATCCGCCCAATAAAGCCGGTGTAATGAAGTATCCTATTCCCATTACAAATACTAGCAATGAACCGGAAAGAACACCTGGAATAGACAATGGTAAAAAAACCTGTGTAAAAGCTTTCCAAGGACGTGCTCCCATGCTTTGTGCAGCTAAAAGTAATCTTTGATCAATTCCTTCCATAACAGAATAAAGGCTTAACACCATGTATGGAAGTAGAATATGAGTCATGGCAATGACTACTCCAGTCGTATTGTAGATAAGTTCAAGTGGGTGATCAATAATCCCCATTTCCATTAGAACCATATTAATAACTCCATTTTTGCGCAGTAATATCGACCAAGCAAACGTCCGAACTAGCAAACTTATCCAAAAAGGAATCAATACAGAGGCTAATATAATCTTTTTCCATAACTTAGATGTAGTTCTTACTAACATATAAGCAAGAGGATAAGCGACAATTAACGAAAAAAATGTAACAAGAAGGGCTATTTTAAGCGTTACCCATAGCACTTTCAAATAAATATCCGTTGAAAAAATATGACTAAAATACTCTAATGTAAAGCCATCTTCATTAAATAAACTAAGTTTGAAAAAATCCATCATGGAAAAGACCATTAAAATCATAATATATCCCAATGGAATAATTAAAAGAAGCCATTGTAACCCCGAGATTCTTGCTAACCGATGGGAAAAAGATACCTGCTGAGCAAGTATCCTTGGTTCTTTTTTCACTTCAATCATGACTACACCCCCATTACTACTCTAGAAGCCACTGTTGAAAACGTTCGTTCACTTTATCATAGTTTTCAACCCACCATTCGCTATTTACAAAAATTTGTTGTTTCTGTTGGTCAGAAGATAGCCCCAAACGATTTATCGATTCCTCCGATAACAGAGGGATTGCATCCGTATTTGCCGGTCCATTATCGTATTGAGAAGAAAGACCAGCCTGTTGCTCTGGTGCAAGCGTGAATGCTATAAATTTCATCGCCAATTCTTTATTTGGAGCGCCTTTTGGTACAGCCCAGGAGTTAGACATCATAAATCCTTGATTAAAATCTACTTTTACCGGTGCCCCTTGATCGGCTGCTACCGTGATACGACCACTCCAAGCACTTGTTAATGGAACTTCGTTTGTTGCAAGAAGTTCTGGTGGTTGAGCCCCAGCAGTCCACCAAACTTTTATATCATCTTTTAGTTCATCTAGTTTTGCGAAGCCACGATCAACATCTAAAGGGTATAGATTTTCTGGCTTTACCCCGTCAGCAAGTAGTGCAGCCTCCAGTGTCCACATAGGATCTTTATATAACCCACGTGGTCCAGGAAACTTTTCGGTGTCCCAAAAGTCAGCCCAATTTTTAGGCTGTTGACCTGCAGAAAACGCTTCCGTATTATAGGCGATTACTGTTGAGAACATATTTTCTGGAACCCCATAATCATGTACAAGCTCTTTCGGTAGACCTTCCGTACTAATCACGTCAAAATCCAACTTTTCAAGAAGGCCTTCTTTTCCTCCACGAATAGCAAAATCATTACCAACGCTGACAACATCCCATTCAACATTTCCACTTTCTACCATAGCTTTTAATTTACCGATATCAGGCGGCGTTACGACAGTAACCTTGACGCCATGTTCTTTTTCAAATGGTTCAAACGAAACTTTCTTATGAACTTCCGTATATGGACCTCCCCAATCTACAACAACCAGCTCTTTATTTTTCTTACCCGTATCACCACTAGCTTCCCCACTACAACCTGCAACGATAAGCGCTACTAGCAATGCAACAAAGAATAACCCTAATTTTTTCGGCATTTAACTTTCCACTCCTTCTCTAATCTCTTTTATTAATAGTCATACAGGTATTTCATCAGAAATTAAACATGCATCCTTACTATTCCAACCTAAGAGAGTCTCTTCACCTTTTACAATCAATTCAGACATATGTGCAGGAATTTTCGCCATGATTTCTTCTCCTGTTTCCATTTTTGTCTTGATATTTATTGCTTCTCCTACATAAGTGGTTTCTAATACTTTAACTCGAATCGTATTATGGAACTGGGTTAGATCCCTGGCAATCTGAATATTCTCTGGACGAAGACCAATAAGCATTGACTTATTTATTTCTCCCGTTGCTTCTTTGTTAATTTCTATATTAACTCTCATGTCCTCATTAACTTTTACCATCGCATTTCCATCCGTTACGCTTACAACCTGCCCTTTTATCAAGTTGATTTCACCGATAAATTCCGCCACAAAGCGATTTTTAGGTTGTTTATATAGCATTTCAGGACTATCAACCTGTTCAATTCTTCCTTTATTCATGACACAAATTTTATCAGACATCGTTAAAGCTTCCTCTTGATCATGCGTTACACTGATTGTAGTAATACCAACATGTTCTTGTATTTGCTTTATCTCTAACTGCATCTGCTTGCGTAATTGCTTATCCAACGCCCCCAGAGGTTCGTCCAAAAGAAGTAATGGTGGATTGAAGACAATTGCTCTAGCTAAAGCTACTCGTTGTTGCTGTCCTCCACTAAGCTGCTCTGGATATCTCTGTGCATATTCATCCAGATGAATAAGTTTAAGAATACTTTCCACTTTCTGCTTCACTTCTTCTTTCCCAATTTTACGTAGAGAAAGCGGATACGCAATATTATCAAACACAGTCATATGTGGGAAAAGGGCGTAATTTTGAAATAACATCCCTATTTGTCGTTCATAAGGCTTTTTGTTCGAAATATCTTGCGAGTTCAACATGATAGATCCATTGCTTAATTGCTCAAATCCAGCTATTAACTTTAATAAGGATGTTTTTCCAGAACCACTAGGTCCCAGTATAGTAAGAAATTCTCCTTGATTAACAATCAAATTAACATCGTCCACTGCTTTAAATTTCTTATAATATTTTGTAGCATTAACAACCGATAAACTGTTGCCTAATGTCATACATGGACCTCCTATCTGAGTAAAATAACTTTTTATTAACTCAAATTCTATTAGTATGTCACTCTAACTCCACAGACTCCGTTTCTACAACTTTACAAATCAAATATCTATCATTCTTGTGTATTTAAAAATTTATGCTACCCCGTTAATTTGTTACATAATGAATTACTGCATTTTATCGAACATATCGACCCCACAATTACTTTCCCCTTTTTTATCTATCACCCTTTCCACCTAGTGAAATTTAATTCTTGCTAGTGGGAACTGTTTCTAATATAATTAAAATCAAATTTATTGTCAATTCATTTTATTTTGAATTTTTAATTAATATTAGTATTATTAATATTTGTCTGTTTGGGACTTTAAGGAAAAAGTAACGTATACATAAGTAGACTACTAGGTTGTAATAACTACATTTTTCGACTAATTCTTATCTTCTATTCTAATTTTTTTATCATTGAAAGAAAGGCAGGTATTTAAATGCAATCTATAGATCGAGCTCTAAAAATAATAAAAGTATTAATTAATCATGATCCGAACAGATTCTTCTCAGTCACTGAAATCGCTAAAGAATGTGACCTTCCTACCAGTTCCATCCATCGTATCCTGAATGCGATGATTAAACACGAAATGATCCAACAAGACCCACAACACAAGCAGTATGGACTTGGTACTTTATGGCTTGAATACGGTCTTACTGTTTATGACACGCTAGATTATGTGAGTTTATTACGACCAGAATTGGAAAATTTAATGCGAACCGTTGATGCAACGGTGTATTTAAGTAAACCTATCGGCAAAGAATCCATTATTATCGAACGAATCGATTGTATAAATCAAACAATACGTACACATGACAAATTAGGAAAAAGAACACCATTACATATTGGTGTGGCTAATTTGACCATGCTTGCACATATGCCGTCAGATTATATAGAAAAATTATTATTAGAAGTAATTGAGGAATCTGAGAGAACAGCATTCTATGAGCTTTTAGGCAAAATAAGAATGGATGGCTATGAAGTAAATCATGATGATCCGGGGGATGGAATTATTACAATAGCTACACCAATACTTAATCATTCTGGAGGCGTCGTCGGTGCCGTTAGTATCAAACTGAATATTTCCACCATACCAGATGAGAAATTGAAAAGAATAATAGAGGAGGTGGTAAGTACAGGGAATAAAATTTCGTGGAAGATGAGTTATCAAAATTAAGAACAAATGCGCAAGCGCCTGTCTTTGCCCCCGAGGCGCAAGGCGCTGGAGTCTGGACGGAGATTCATTTATAGGAAGTTATCCACATGTCTTAGATTTTATAATTTCCTAAGCAATGAGAAAAATACAAAATTCTACTTAGAAACGAAACAATAGTCATTATCGTAGTTTGCATGAATTTCACTTCAGAAGGGATAAAACAAAATGATAAATCTACTTAATAAAAATGTAAAAGAAATAGAATTATCAGGAATACGGAAAATTTCCAACAAGATTGATCGTTCACCAGATATTATAAACCTGACATTCGGACAACCTAATTTTCCAACACCTGAATATATTAAAACAGCGGGTCTTAAAGCAATTGAAGAAAATAAAACTGGTTACACAGAGACTGCTGGATTATTTGAACTGCGTCAGGCAGCATGTGATTACGTTCAAAATCTTTACGGTTTATCGTATGATCCGGAAGATGAAATAATCATTACAACCGGAGCGAGCGAGGCTTTAGATATCGCTTTCCGCACAATCCTTGATGAAGGATCGGAAGTAATCTTACCCGCACCTGTCTATCCCGGATATGATCCACTCATTAAACTATGTAATGCCGTTTCAGTGTTTGTTGACACGACAGACAATGAATTTAAATTAACCGCTTCTTTAATTGAAAAGAATATAACAGACAAAACCCGCTGTGTTGTATTGCCTTACCCAAATAATCCATTAGGCTCTATTTTAACTCGAGAAGAAGTACTTGAGATTGGTAAATTACTAGAGGATAAAAAAATATTCATTTTAGCTGATGAGATTTATAGTGAGTTAGTTTTCGATGAAGAACATTTTTCAATAGGATCAATTCCAAGTTTGAAAGATAAAACAATCATTATTAATGGTCTTTCAAAATCTCATTCCATGACTGGATGGCGGATTGGTTTTGCTTTCGCTCCATCTTATTTAATAGATCAGTTTTATAAAGTGCATTCCTTTAACTCTGTTTGTGCAAGCACTATCAGTCAATATGCTGCAGTTGAAGCATTGAAACAAGGTACCCATACAGAGGAAGTAACTGCAATGAAAAAAGAATACAGAATTAGAAAAGATTATGCCTATAATCGACTGAAAGAAATGGGTTTAAAAGTCGTTGAACCAAAAGGAGCATTCTATATTTTTCCTTCTATCAAAGAAACAGGTTTAACATCAGAGGATTTTGCAACGAAGCTACTTGATCAAGAAAAGGTAGCCGTCATACCAGGTAATGCATTTTCTGATTTTGGAGAAGGATTTATTCGAATATCGTTTGCTCAATCAATGGAGGAATTGAAAAAAGGACTAGATGGAATCGAACGTTTTTTATCTTCCGTTAAATCAGTGAATCTTTAAAGATAAGATGTTTAAAGAGCAAAATGGTATACAACGCCGCCTGTTTCTAAAGATGCGGTACTTGATAGAATAATAATTGTTAACTATGAAAATAATTAGAGGAGGTTTTTTATGTTTATTGACAGACTCAAAGATCGTCTTGGAAATGAAAAAGTTAGCCAAAATGAAAATGAATTGTTCCGTCATAGCCATGATGAATCTTTTCATAAACCAGTAGAACCAGATGTCGTCTGCTTCCCCACGGGTCGAGAAGATATTGAAACGATTATGGAAGTAGCACGTGAGAATAGTGTACCTATAACACCGTTTGGGGCCGGATCTGGCTTAGAAGGACAAGCAATTCCAATCAAAAAAGGGATTTCTATTAACTTCGAAAACATGAATAACGTAGTAAACTTTTCACCAGAAGATTTAATGATTACAGTTCAGCCGGGGATTACACGGCTACAATTGAATAAATTCGTAAACCGACACGGTTTGATGTTTCCAATCGATCCAGGCGCAGATGCAACGATTGGTGGGATGGTTGCTACGAATGCTAGTGGCACGACAGCAGTTCGCTACGGTTCTATGCGAGATCAGCTACTCGATTTAGAAGTTGTTTTAGCAAATGGAACAGTAATTCATACAGGTTCACTTGCTAAAAAGTCGTCTTCTGGCTACCATTTGAATGGCCTATTTGCTGGTTCAGAAGGTACATTAGGCATTATTACTGAAATTACATTACGACTTCATGGTATTCCAGAGCATACGATTGCTGCAAGATGCACATTTCATACGCCGAAAGCATGTGCAGAAGCAGCTAAAATAATATTACAAAGTGGGATTCCAGTAATGCGCATGGAGCTAGTTGATGCAGATAGTATTTCACAAGTGAATGCCTATGGGGGTTATAACCTTCCAGTTGCTCACTCCCTATTTTTTGAATTCGCAGGTACGATGACATCGGTTGAGGAAGAAGCAAGGCTTGTAGAACAATTAATGCGCGAGCTTGGCTGTGAAAACTGGGATGTCACAAGCCGTTCTAAGGAGCGGTTGGAGCTTTGGAAAGCACGTCATGAACTGGCCTATGCATACCAACATGTAAAAGGAATGGCCAATACTGGAGCAGATGTGTGTGTTCCGATATCAAAACTACCAGAACTTATCGTATATGCGCGTGAACTAATTGATGAAAGTGGATTGACCGGTGGTGTATTGGGTCATGTCGGCGATGGAAACTTCCATACGATTGTCCTGTACGACCCGAATGTGGAAGGTGAATTAGAAAAGGCGGAGTATACGAATGAAGCGCTAGCAATAAGAGCCATCGAAGTCGGTGGAACATGTACAGGCGAACATGGTGTCGGGCTTGGTAAGAGGAAATTCCAAGAAAGAGAACATGGTGAAGCTCTTTTCATTATGAAACAAATGAAGCAAATGCTCGATCCAAAGGGATTGTTAAATCCCGGAAAAATATTCTTTTAAGATTCTTTCGTTAATAGCAGAAAAGCATCCAAGCCTTCAATTGCTTGGATGCTACTATTTTTAATCTAATGTTTTTTAGCTACTCCAGAAATCTCATCTAACTTTGATGTATGTTTTCCAACAAACACTATACGATCAAGGTATTTATGGAAAAACCATTCTCCCCCAGCTATTACAATTGCAGATATGATAGACCCAACTGCGAGTTTCTCATTAGCACCTGTAAGGGCAATTATCATATACCAAATGACAAGGAACCCTATGATTAAATCACCGATTGTAGCCATAATATTACGCAATCGTTTAGGAGATAACCTAAAGAGAATAAAATCACCCAATACATATGCGAATATGGTTAAAACTAAGCTAGTCCAGATTGTATCCATAAAAGGAACATCGAATAACAGGGTTAATATAATCAATAGAACCACTGCTATCATAATAAATTTAATAACGAGAGCTTTAACATGATCTATTATTCTACCTCCCTACTATATCATCCCCTATTATTTACCCTGTATTTGGATTCTTAAAACATAATTTTCCATTTTGACAAGTAGTTCGTTAAAAGAAATGCACAACTGTCATTTTGCCATTTTCAATTTATGTATACATTTATGGATTTTGCAGAAAATAAAATATACGGCTTTTGCTTTCATGTTTAAAATTCTCTTAAAAACAATCTACCAGAATAGATTTCAATTTTTAGTAATAAATAAAGGGGAAAAGTAGATGAAGATTCGGTTCGGCTATGTAGCAAATGCAATAGGCTTATGGGATGCAAGTCCATCCAAAACTTTAACTTTCACACGGTATTCAACGCTTCCTAAAAACGAGAGAATGGAAAAGTTGAAATTTGTAACAGCACAAAATTTACACCACACAAAAAGAATTTTGTATTATAATATCGCGCATGAAATAGAGTTATACCGGTTTTCAAGCTCTCTTGTCCCTTTAGCAACCCATCCGGAAGTGATGTGGGATTTCTTAACTCCATTCAAAAAGGAATGGGAAGAAATCGGAAGTATTGTCCAACATTTTAAACTTAGAGTAAGCTTTCACCCTGATCAATTTACACTTTTCACAAGTCCAAGAGAAGAAGTAACAATAAATGCAGTAAAAAATATGGAATACCATTATCGAATGCTCCAAGCAATGAATGCTCTTGATACCGGATTAATTAATATTCATATTGGCGGGGCCTATGGGGATAAAAATAATGCCATAAACCGTTTCCATCACAATTTAAAAAAACTACCAAAGGAAATTAAGAAGCATATGACCCTAGAAAATGATGATAAAACGTATGATGTTCGGGAAACACTCATTACGTGTGAAAAGGAAAACATTCCAATGGTACTCGATTATCATCACTATATGGCAAATACCGGGGAAAGTGACCTCCCTCTTTACTTACAACGTATATTTTGCACTTGGAATAACTTTAATATTGTACCGAAAGTCCACATCTCATCCCCAAAATCTGATCAATCCTATCGCTCCCATGCTGATTTAGTTTCATTAGACTTTGTCCTCCCCTTCTTAAAAATGGCAAAGGAGCTTGATAAGGACTTTGACGTAATGATAGAAGCCAAACAAAAGAACCTTGCCATGCAAAAACTTGTAGAGGAAATAGCTACAATTCGAGGAGTCAAACGTATTTCAAGTTCATCTGTAGAATGGTAATCGTGGAGAATAGAATGAATATATAGATGAGGTGGACTAAATGACGATTGTACGACTTGGCTATGTCGCAATGAGTATGGAACTAAAAAATGCATCCCCGTCGCAAACAATGACTTTTACCCAATTCCAAAAAATTGATGATCGAGAAGCTGCGATTCGTAAATTAGAACGTATTGCACTTTCTAATTTACACAACACACTAAGACTGTTAAAACATAATGTTGCGTCTGATATTCATTTTTATCGACTAACCTCTCGCCTTATCCCTTTAGCAAACCACGAAGAACTTCTTGATTGGAATTATATAAAGCCATTAAAACAACCGCTTCGTGAAATTGGAGATTTCGCGAAAAAACATAAGATAAGAATTGATTTTCATCCGGATCACTTTGTTCTAATTAATTCGAAAGAAAAGCATATCTTGAAAAATTCAATAAGTACGTTAAAGCTACATTACTTATTATTAAAGGCGATGGGGATTGACCCAACTCATCGCTGTGTCATGCATGTTGGCGGTAATTATAAAGAAACCGAAATGTCACTTGAACGTTTTGTTGATAATTGGATGGACGTCCCAAAAGTGATTCAAAATATGATCATGCTTGAAAATGATGATACTTCTTTTACTTTAGTAGATACACTTTACTTATGCGAAAAACTAGACATACCTCTGGTTTTCGATTATCATCATCATCTTGCCTATCACCAAGATGCAAATTGGGAAATCAACTGGGATAGAATTGTGCAGACATGGAGACATTCTCCGCTCCCAATAAAAATGCATATATCAAGTCCTAAGAGTGATAAAGCATTTCGCCATCATGCAGATTATGTAGACATCGATATGTTTTTTAGATTCCTTCACGTAATAAAAGGGAGTATTCCACAAATTGACTGTATGATTGAGGCTAAGAAAAAAGATGAGGCGCTCTTTCGATTAATGGAGGAAGTAAAAACAAGGAAAGACGTTGAAATTATTGATGGCTCTTCTTTCTATTTAAAGTAAATGAAAAGAAGCTCTTAGGGGCGCATGGGCCTCTCTTAGGAGCGCGGCGATTTCTTACGTGCGCATGCGCTTCTTGAGAGCGGATAAGCTTTCTTTTCGGACGAATGAGCGCCATTTATTAAATATAAACATTACAAAAAACATCTATTAGTAATTACTAAATTTTTCATTTATATTTCAAATGCAGTAAAACTACCCTCTTCATCAAAATCTTTAATTTTAATTACTTTATCGGCAAACTGTTCAACCGTATCTATACTACAACCTAATACAAGGGATAGCACTTTAAAATTCTTCTCTTTTTTCTTCCTATTAAATACTTCCAGAAATGAAGCCGTTACTCTATCTTCTCCGTCTGTAACAAACACAATATCCGCATGTTTAAAACGACTTCCGTTTATTACATTCAATGCTCTATCAAGAGGAAGTGCAAAGTTCGTACCTCCACCTAAGAAAGTTTGAGCTAAATTGATCATATCTGAACTCTTTATTTTTCCTTTTTCGAATGTTAAAATTTGCGTGGAGGTAGAGAACAAAATTAAACAAAAATTCCTTCTTTGCTTTCTTGCAATGGACATAAGAGCTAACGTAAAGCCTTTAGATTGCGCGTCTAGCGTTTGCATACTTCCCGATTGATCTAGACAAAGTATGATTGGACCTTTCCCTAATACCTCTTGCCCTTTTTGCTCATATTGCATCGTCTGCCCTTCTACAAAGCGACGAAGGAAGTCGTTCTTTGTCAATGGGTGTATATATAAGCCCAATTCTATCGGCAGTAATCTTTCCACATCGTTTCCTAAGGTAATCCCACTTCTCTCAATTGAATCACTTTGCTTGAACTTTTGCTTATTACGAGCTATCTGTTTAAATCTTCCAGACCAATCCGCAATTTCTTTCATCTTTTTATTAGATGCAATTTTTTCAGCTAATAAAATTTGATCTCGCAAAGGAATCTTTTTCAGTTCTGCATCACCATTTCCAGCACTGTAGCCGCCAAGCAACGACATTAGACTATTTTTCACTTGTTTTGTTTCTTGCATGGCTTGAGCCAATGCTTGGGATAAGCTGTGGCTGTTGTTTTGAAGCATCCATTGCAATTTCTCATTAAACTTAGTCATCACTTCTGTGAAATTCTCTTCTGACACCCGAGTTCCCTTTTTTGTATTTTCTTGCCATTCTTGCTTTTCATATTTCCTTTGAATCGTGTGAAGTTCATGTATCTGTTTCTGAAAGTTTTCATCTTCCTTTTTTTGCTCAGCTAGCCATTGGTTCATCCTCTCTCCGAATTTCACAGTGGCAAGAGCTGACGACAAATCATCCAATCGGGTGAAATTCCGATAGTTTACAAAGTATTCATCCTTCATAATTCTTTCCATGAGTGATTTATTGACCTTAAGAACGTTATCTACTTCCCTTTCCGTAATTTCAGGTTTCATTTTATATAAGGAAGCCCAAATGTCAGCGAGTAATGGTTCGAACATCGGTAATACCCCTTCACCTCTAATCTTTTGAAGACCAGGCGACATCTCAAAAACTTCTTTGAAACGTCTTTTATCGAATGAGTCCGTGTTCAAAACGGAAAGATTATCAGTATAACTTTTAGGATACTTCACAGATGTCACCCCTTTTCACATTTTAAAAAAGATACTCGTGGACCATCTTTTTTCGTTTAGGTTATCCAAGTAAGATGGTTCTAAAATCCTATCCAAAATTTCATGTTGCATCGAGGTTACTTTATTTAGTAAAACATCGATATCAGCCTTTCGACTTTGATTGTGATTTTTAAGCTTATTTAAATCAGCCACTAGGGCCTTCATTTTTTGAGTCGCTTCCATTCCGGCCTCTGGTGACTGATCCTGAAGTATGGAGTAGAACACTTCATTTGCTTCATCTTGTATGGAATAGAGGGTTTGCGTGATAGCGTCATGTGCATGGTTTCGAATAATGTAAGATACGGCATCTTTTTGGTCTACCTTTTCCCAAAGGACATTTTCAAGGATCGTGATATCATCCATCTGGACGACTTGCCTTTGGTTAGTCAACGCTCTCGCTTGCAGCACACTTAATGACTGCTTGAACCTTCTATCTGACGGGCGAATTCCTTCATCCCTCAACTCCACACGAATTTTCGATAGAGCTTGATATACCTCGTCAGGAATGACTACCTTATCGGTCAAAAACTGGAGATGCAGCAATTCTTCCATTGTCATAAATGGCATTTGTATAGTTTGCCCTGCAGCTTTCAACATTGAGACAAAATTCGTTTCATCTGCAATAAGGTTAATCTCATATCTTAAAAGGAAACGATCTAATAGTGCGTCTAGACCTTCTTCTTCCTCAGGGTATTCATTAGAAGCACCTATTACAGACATCAAAGGAACTTGAACTGGTGACCCGTTATTATAGAACAGTCTTTCGTTAATAAGTGTTAGTAAGCTGTTCAAAATAGCAGAGTTGGCTTTAAAAATTTCATCCAAGAAAACTAAATTTGCTTCTGGCATTTTAGTTTTAGTAATCCGTTGGTATACGCCCTGCTCCAAATCTTTTAACGATAATGGACCAAATACTTCCTCAGGTGTACTGAACTTTGTCAGCAACCATTGAAAATAGGTGGTTCCTTCTATGATTTTGGATAATTCACTCGACAATGCCGATTTAGCAGTTCCTGCAGGACCGATCATAAGCATATGCTGCCTAGAGAGTAATGCAACTAGAATTCCCTCAACCTCATTTTCTCGTTCAAAAAACTTTGAATTAAGCGCCTGTCTGATTTCGTCTAACTTCTTGCAATTAGTAGGTTTCATGTAATATAACTCCTTGCTTTTGTAAGATAAATAGAAAAAGGAATCTTGCTTGTAATTGCCTCTTTCCCCAGAATGTATATTCTAGAACCTTTTTAATACAGTTTGATTCAAACTCAGTCATTTTACTCTTTCCATTACAAAATTTTACCGAAAGATGGTTCTTATCCCTCCATAATAGATCAAAAAACATAAATGACCTTTATGTGAATCTTTTTTTCGAAGCCTAGGGGGAATTGTGCAGTATAGGGATAATGCGTCTTATATAGTACTATTAGGTGACCGCTATGATTTCCGCTGCAGGTGGACGCTTTCCGCCGGGTGAGTGATGAGCCATCACCGCCGCTTGCGCGTACGTTGTGATGACTCATCTACTCACTCATCCGGGTCGAGTAGGTGGAAACCTTTCTCCCTAGCGGGAGATTGTGTTTCACCACCCCTCACAGAACCGTGCGTGCGCTATTAACGCACACGGC
>NZ_JBIWEX010000023.1:0-82541 GCF_044762745.1 Psychrobacillus sp. NPDC096426
GGATTTGTTCAATTTATAGCAAATTGGCAATAAATTTTGATGGATTGGAGCGAAAGGGCGGCGACTCCTACGGGATGAGTGAGAAGATGAGACATTGCAGGCGAACGCGTTAGCGTCGGCGATGGCTTATCGCTCCCCCCGTGGAAAGCGTCCGCCCTGCAGCGGAAATCCCAGTGGAAAATTTTACTACGACGCAGTTTCCTTATACTGTGCGACCTATCCTTTAATGATAGTTATTACTTTTTAATGCTCGATTAATTAAGTTAATAAATAGTGAAATAGATTGGGGAAGCAGCTATCTGTCTGCAATTTAAATCACCCGAAACGTTTAAAGATACGAGATAGCTTATTTCTTTTTCTGTTTTTTTACGTAATGTTGCATTGTATGGTAAACTAGGGAAGATTCTTTTAAATCGGGGGAATTTGATGTGTGGAAATTTTATGGACTAGCGGCAATTGTCATTGCTCTTGATCAGTGGACTAAATGGTTAATTGTTAAAAATATGGAATTTGGCGAACGTATACCTATATTGGACCCTTATATCGCACTACTTTCTCATCGGAACAGAGGAGCAGCATGGGGGATGCTAGAAGGTCAATTTGGTTTGTTTACCATTATTACAGTTATCGTTATAATCGGGATTATTTATTATTTTCATAAAGAAGCAAAAGGCAAGCCGATATTTCAAGTTGGATTGATGATGTTATTAGGCGGCGCAATAGGAAATTTTATCGATCGTTTATGGAGAAAAGAAGTAGTCGATTTCGTTGATGTATTAATACCAATCATAAACTATGACTTTCCTATTTTTAATGTTGCGGATGCGGCGTTATCAATCGGTGTAGTGATGGTAATAATATTTATATTAAAAGAAGAACGAGCAGAAAAGAAAAAGGTGAAGTAATGGAAGAACTTACATTTGTAATAGAAAAAGAACAAGAAAAAGAGAGAATTGACAAAGCAATAGCCTCTTTTGATACGGATTGGTCACGAACGCAAATCCAAAACTTTATAAAAGATGGACATGTAACAGTGAATAACGAAACCGCAAAATCGAATTATAAAGTGAAAAAAGGAGATGTTATTGTGATCACGCCTCCTGAAGCTATTCCACTTGATATTGTTGCGGAAAACCTGGATTTACACATTGTCTATGAAGACGAAGATGTAGTAGTTGTATATAAACCGCGTGGAATGGTCGTTCATCCTGCACCAGGTCATGTAAGTGGTACACTTGTTAACGGGCTTATGTATCAAGTGAAAGATTTATCGGGCATTAACGGGGTATTACGTCCTGGAATTGTTCACCGTATAGATAAAGATACGACAGGCTTACTAATGGTTGCCAAAAATGATGTAGCACATGAGTCATTAGTCGACCAATTAGTAAAGAAAACAGTAACTCGTAAATATACTGCACTTGTGCATGGACATATTCCTCATGACAAAGGAACAATTGATGCTCCAATCGGGCGAGATAAAAAAGAAAGACAAAGCATGGCTGTAGTAGATAACGGAAAGCATGCTGTGACGCATTTCCGAGTGTTAGAACGCTTCAATAAATATACGTTAGTAGAGTGTCAATTGGAAACAGGAAGAACACATCAAATTCGCGTGCATATGAAATATATTGGGCATCCACTAGCGGGAGATCCAAAGTACGGTCCGAAAAAAACAATTGATTTTAACGGACAAGTGTTACATGCAGGAGTTTTAGGGTTTATCCAACCAAAAACAGGCGAGTACTTGGAGTTCTCTTCCCCACTTCCAGAGGATTTCGAAAATTTAATACAAGATTTGAGAAAACAATCCTTGATAAAAGAAGACTAGTACATTATACTGAATTAAGAAAATCGAATAGCTTCACCTTTAATAACAGTCCAGAGAGGCTGAGAAGGTATATGTGAAAGTGACTCACTATAGGTCTGCGGACTTTTAAGTGAACTTCACCCTATTTAATTACGCACATACAACCTCTTGGGCAACTCTTGCTCAAGAGGTTTTTTATTTTGGAAAGGGGAAAAGAATGGCAATGGCAGAAAAAGCAAACATTTTAGATGAACAATCGATCAAACGTGCACTTACAAGGATTGCACATGAAATTATCGAACGAAATAAAGGAATTGAACAGTGCATACTTGTCGGGATTAAAACGAGAGGTGCATTTTTAGCGGAACGACTTGCGAAGCGAATTGAAGAGATAGAAGGCAAAGCGATCAAAACAGGGGAACTCGATATAACCTTGTACAGAGATGACTTATCACTAAAAAATGGGACAGATGAGCCATTAGTACAAGAAGTAGATATTACACATGATGTAACGGCTAAAAAAGTAATACTAGTCGATGATGTGCTATACACAGGACGAACGGTTCGGGCAGCGATGGATGCAGTAATGGATTTAGGAAGACCTGCACAAATTCAGCTTGCTGTATTAATAGACAGAGGTCATAGAGAGCTTCCGATTCGAGCAGATTATGTTGGGAAAAACATCCCGACTTCTAGTAGCGAACGAATTGTTGTCAAAGTAGTAGAAAAAGATGGTTTAGATGCTGTAACTATATTCGAGTAATAGTTTTCGGAGAAAAGGGGAGGAATCGTACATGTCAAATACCGTATTAGATGTAAATGAAAAACCGTCTGGAGGTCAACTGATTACGTTAAGCTTTCAGCATATGTTCGCCATGTTCGGTTCAACAATTTTAGTACCGCAGCTAGTAGGGTTAAGCCCTGCTATCGCACTACTTACGAGTGGTATAGCGACAATATTTTTCTTAATGATTACGAAGTTTCAAGTGCCAGCTTATTTAGGCTCATCCTTTGCCTTTATTGCACCAATTATTCTTGCAACGGAGATAGGTGGAGTAGGAAGTGCGATGATAGGAGGGATGCTCGTCGGAATCACATACGGCATCGTGTCGCTTATCATTTGGAAGAGCGGGTATAAATGGATTATGAAACTGTTACCACCAATCGTGGTAGGTCCAGTAATTATGGTTATCGGACTAGGGCTTGCAGGAGTGGCAGTTGATATGGCCATGAATATTCCAATTCCGGATACGGATTTAAAAGAGTATAGTTTTATCCACTTCTCAGCGGCATTAGTCACATTATTAACAGCAGTCTTTTGTACAATTTACTTTAAAAATATTTTAAGTACTATGCCGATATTAATTGGTTTAATAGTAGGGTATATATACTCAGCTGCCATTGGAATAATAGATTATTCAGCAGTAAAGGAAGCAGCATGGTTTGAAATTCCAGCCTTTTTAATACCTGGAGTAGATTATGATTTTGTTATTACACCTCATTTAATATTAATTATGGTTCCAATTGTCATCGTCACCATTTCGGAACATATTGGACACCAATTAGTACTTGGGAAAGTAGTGAATCGCAATTATATTAAAGAACCGGGCTTACATCGCTCCTTGTTAGGAGATGGATTTGGTACATTCATCAGTTCTTTAATCGGTGGTCCACCAAAAACGACATACGGTGAAAATATTGGTGTATTAGCCATTACTCGCGTATATAGTGTGTATGTTATTTTAGGAGCAGCAGTTATTGCAATCTTCATATCCTTTTTTGGTAAAGTGATGGCAGTTATTGCAACAATTCCAACAGCTGTTTTGGGTGGTGTATCCATTCTCCTATTCGGAATTATTGCTTCAAGTGGTCTTCGTATGCTAGTTGAAAACAATATTGACTTTGGCAATAGCCGTAATCTAGTCATTGCTTCTGTAATTCTAGTTATCGGAATTGGTGGTGCAAAGTTCATAGTTTCAGAATCTTTAAGTATTGAAGGTATGGCACTAGCAGCAATTATAGGTGTTATACTGAATTTGGTATTACCAGGAAGAAAAGAAGCGGAAACACCGAACTTAAATACAACAGAATAAGTAACCTTTTAAAAGTTGAACAGAGAGTCAGCAAAAGGTTCGGATAGATTGGTTGGGACTTCACTAAGAGATTCCTTTCCTTGTCTATGCTTAAACGAACCTTCTTGAGACTTTTCAAGAAGTTTTTTTTATAGAAAAGAGGAGGATTTAGATGGAAAACTTAGTATCAATGAAAGATTTATCGGTGGAACAAATAACAGCTATTTTAAAACGAGCAGAGGATTTTCGAGATGGTGCTACCTCGACATTGAAAAATAACTATATGATGGCAAATTTATTTTTTGAACCGAGTACCCGAACGAAAATGAGTTTTGAAATGGCAGCGCGAAAATTACAGCTAAATGTAATCCCCTTCGATTCAGGTTTTTCAAGTACATTAAAAGGAGAGTCGCTTTACGATACAGTGAAAGTTTTAGAAGCAATCGGAATAGATGCATTAGTAATAAGGCATGAACAAAACAACTTTTTTGAAGAGTTAGTAGGGAAAACGAAAGTAGCGATCATTAACGGAGGAGACGGGACTGGAAATCATCCAACTCAAAGCCTCCTCGACATCTTCACCATTTGGGAAGAATTTGGGACAGTACAAAACAAAATTATCACGATAGTCGGGGATATAGCACATAGTCGAGTAGCGAGATCGAACGCAGATGCCCTTACTCGCCTCGGCGCAAAAGTACAGTTAGTATGCCCGACAGAATGGCAAGGAGAGTTTGAATGCACCCAAAATTTCGATGAAGTAATTGAATCTAGTGATGTCATGATGATGCTTCGAATACAACATGAAAGACATGCACACAATGGGATATTTTCTAAAGAAGACTATCATCAAGCATTTGGATTAACAGTAGAAAGAGAACGAAAAATGAAAAATGGCGCGATTATCATGCATCCAGCACCATTTAATCGGGAAGTAGAAATCGCGAGTGAAGTAGTAGAGTGTAGCCGGTCTAGAATTCTTAAGCAAGTAGAAAATGGTGTGTATGTCCGTATGGCGATTACGGAAATGATTTTGAAAGGGAGAGAATAACATGACAAAAATTATTCGAAACGTTCAAATAGTTAACAATGCAGGAGATTTGGAAAAAACTTCAGTTGTGATAAAAGAAGGAAAAATAGCAGAAATCGGAGCAAATGTAACAACTGAAAATGCTAATGTTATAGACGGAAAAGGAATGCTTCTCTCACCTGGATTTATCGATGTTCATGTCCATTTACGGGAACCAGGTGGCGAGCAGAAAGAAACAATCGAAACAGGAACGAAAGCTGCAGCAAAAGGTGGATATACAACGATTTGTGCAATGCCAAATACACGACCTGTACCTGATACAGCAGAAAACTTCTCACATGTTCTTGATTTAATAGAGAGAAATGCGCTAGTACGCGTGCTACCATATGCATCGATTACCATCCGTCAAGCTGGAAAAGAAAGAACAAATATTGAAGAGTTAAAAAATCTTGGCGCCTTTGCTTTAACGGATGACGGAGTTGGAATACAAGCTGCAGGTACAATGCTTGAAGCAATGGAGGAAGCTGCGAAATTTAATATCCCAGTTGTTGCGCACTGTGAAGATAATACCCTTATATACGGTGGTGTAATGCATAAAGGAAAAAGAAACGAGGAATTAGGATTAAAAGGAATTCCATCTGTTTCAGAATCAGTACATATTGCGCGAGATATTTTACTCGCAGAAGCCGCGGGAGCTCATTATCATGTATGCCATGTGAGTACGAAAGAATCGGTACGTGTGATACGAGATGCGAAAAAAGCAGGCGTAAATGTAACAGCAGAAGTAAGCCCGCATCATTTATTACTTTGTGAAGATGATATTCTATCAAACGATGCGAACTGGAAAATGAATCCTCCACTAAGATCAAAAGAAGACATGCTAGCACTTCGAGAAGGCTTACTGGATGGAACGCTAGATTTCATTGCGACGGATCATGCACCACATACAGAAGAAGAAAAAGCTTATGGTTTCGAGAAAGCTCCATTCGGAATTGTCGGACTAGAAACGGCATTCCCACTTTTGTATACACATTTTGTGAAAACGGGAGAATGGACTTTACAGCAATTACTTGACTCTTTAACGACTAAACCATCTGACGTTTTCGGATTTGAATTTGGAAAGCTAGAAGTTGGGGCACCAGCAGATTTAGTTTTAATAGATTTGGAAAAAGAACAAGCAATTGAAAAGGAAGCATTTTTATCCAAAGGTCAAAACACACCATTTAACGGATGGGTTTGCACTGCTTGGCCACAAGTGACTATTTACAACGGAGAAATCGTATGGCAGGAGGAGAACGAATGAAAACGAGATATTTACTACTAGAGGATGGGACAGTATTTAAAGGAAATGCTTTTGGAAGCGAAGAAGGATCTATTGGTGAAGTTATTTTCACTACGGCAATGACTGGCTATCAAGAATCCATTTCAGACCCGTCCAACTGTGGTCAGATCTTAACATTTACGTATCCAATGGTTGGAAACTACGGGATTAACCCAGACGATCTTGAATCGATTGAGCTTGCTCTTTCAGGAGTAGTAATAAGAGAACTTGCAGAACAGCCATCTAACTTTAGAAGCCAACGTACATTAAATGAATTTTTGGAAGCGAAAAATGTCCCCGGGATTGAAGGGATCGATACACGAAAATTAACACGTATTATTCGCAATCATGGATCTATAAAAGGGAGGCTTACAAAAGCCGGAGAAGAATTGAACTTGGAACAAGAAATAGAAAAACTAATAGCCACTATTATTCCAAAAAATGTAGTAGAACAAGTCTCTATTGCTCGTCCTTATCCAAGCCCAGGTCGTGGAAAAAGAGTAGTACTTGTTGACTTTGGTATGAAGCACGGTATTTTAAGAGAATTAAATAAACGTAATTGCGACATTATTGTCGTACCATATAATACATCCTCAAAAGAAGTCTTAGCAATGTCCCCAGACGGGGTTATGTTATCAAACGGCCCTGGAGATCCAACCGATATTCCAGAAGCGATCGAAATGGTAAAGGAAATTATCGGGCAAGTTCCGATTTTTGGAGTATGTCTAGGACATCAACTTATATCGCTTGCAAGTGGTGCTACATCTTTCAAATTGAAATTCGGGCATCGCGGGGGTAATCATCCAGTAAAAGATTTAACGACTGGAAGAACAGAACTTACTTCTCAAAATCATGGCTATGCAATTGATACAGATTCAATCGCTAACACAGATTTAGAAATCACCCATATTGCGCTAAATGACGGTACGGTCGAAGGCGTAAAACATAAAAAGTTCCCAGTGTATTCCGTACAGTTCCATCCAGAAGGTTCATGCGGTCCAGAGGATTCCACTCACCTATTTGACCAATTTATCGAATTAATGAATGCTAATAGCAAAAAGGAGAGTTCACATGCCTAAACGTAAAGATATCGAAACCATATTAGTAATCGGTTCTGGTCCAATTGTCATCGGTCAAGCTGCAGAATTTGACTATGCTGGAACGCAAGCTTGTATTTCATTGAAAGAAGAAGGATACCGAGTAATTCTAGTAAACTCCAACCCTGCAACGATTATGACAGATACGGAAATAGCAGATAAAGTATATATTGAGCCTATCACTTTACCTTTTGTAAGCAAAATCATTCGCAAAGAACGCCCGGATGCGATTTTACCTACACTCGGTGGGCAAACAGGATTGAATATGGCGATTGCTCTTGACGAATCAGGTATTTTAAAAGAATTAGGAATAGAAATTTTAGGAACCAAACTAGAAGCAATCCATAAAGCGGAAGACCGTGATCTATTCCGTACACTCATGAACGAATTAGGAGAGCCTGTACCTGACAGTGATATTATCCATAATATGGACGAAGCAAAAGCATTTGTGGAACGAATTGGCTACCCCGTAATCGTGCGTCCTGCTTTCACACTCGGTGGAACAGGTGGAGGTATTTGCCAAAACTCCGCGGACTTACAGGAAATCGTAACGAGTGGATTAAAGTATAGTCCAGTAACCCAATGTTTGCTTGAAAAATCAATTGCAGGATATAAAGAAATTGAATACGAAGTAATGCGCGACTCTGCAGATAATGCAATTGTTGTATGTAATATGGAAAACGTCGATGCAGTTGGAATTCATACAGGAGATTCGATTGTTGTTGCTCCTACGCAAACTTTGTCGGACCGTGAAAATCAAATGCTTCGTAATGTGTCACTAAAAATTATTCGTGCATTAAAAATTGAAGGTGGATGTAATGTACAGCTAGCGCTCGATCCACATAGCTTTAATTATTATATTATTGAAGTTAACCCACGAGTAAGCCGTTCCTCGGCACTTGCTTCAAAAGCTACTGGATATCCTATTGCGAAGCTTGCAGCAAAAATTGCAGTAGGTCTTACATTAGATGAAATGATGAACCCCGTAACAGAAAAAACGTATGCTTGCTTTGAACCGGCACTTGATTATATCGTGGCGAAAATCCCAAGATGGCCATTCGATAAATTTGAGTCAGCTAAACGTAATCTAGGAACGCAAATGAAAGCAACCGGGGAAGTAATGTCCCTAGGGCGTACGTTTGAAGAAGCAATTCTGAAATCAGTTCGCTCCCTTGAAACCGGTCACTTCCATATCGAAATGAAAAACGCTGAAACCATCACAGATGAATGGATGCAAAAACGTATTCGCCGTGCAGGAGATGAGCGCTTGTTCTTCATCGGGGAAGCACTTCGCAGAGGGGTATCGGTAGAGCAAATCCATGTGTGGAGCCAAATCGATGTATTTTTCTTAAACAAACTACAAAATATTGTGCGATACGAAAAAGAAATTCAAGCAAATCCATATGATCAAGAGGTGCTATACAAAGCAAAACGTATGGGCTTTGCGGATAAAACAATCGCAAAATATTGGAATGTAAAAGAAATAGAAGTGTACAATTTTAAGAAAAAACATAACATCGTTCCTGTTTACAAAATGGTTGATACTTGTGCAGGAGAATTTGAATCAGAAACGCCATACTTCTACGGAACATACGAAGAAGAAAACGAATCTATCCGTAGCGAAAAAGAAAGTGTTATCGTGCTTGGATCAGGTCCGATTCGTATCGGTCAAGGGGTGGAATTTGACTACGCAACGGTTCACTCGGTATGGGCTATTAAAGAAGCAGGGTACGAAGCAATTATTATAAACAACAATCCTGAAACAGTTTCAACCGATTTCTCTATCTCCGATAAATTATACTTCGAACCTCTAACGGTGGAAGATGTCATGCATATCGTAGACCTAGAACAACCAAAAGGAGTAGTCGTACAATTTGGTGGTCAAACAGCGATTAACTTAGCTGCTGCTTTAGAAGAAAGAGGCGTAAAAATTTTAGGGACTACATTAGAAGATATCGACCGTGCAGAAAATCGTAACGAATTTGAAGCTGCCCTACATGAGATTGATATTCCGCAACCACTTGGGAAAACAGCCGTTTCAGTAGAAGAAGCAGTAGCGATTGCAAACGAAATCGGTTACCCAGTGCTTGTAAGACCTTCTTACGTACTAGGTGGTCGTGCAATGCAAATCGTTTATACCGAAGAAGAGATTAAACATTATATGGAGCATGCCGTAGATGCAAGTCCAGAAAAACCGGTACTAATCGACCGTTACTTAACTGGAACAGAAATTGAAGTAGACGCCATTTGTGATGGAGAGAACGTATTAATCCCAGGAATTATGGAGCATATTGAACGCGCAGGAGTTCACTCTGGTGACTCAATTGCTGTGTATCCACCACAAAGACTTTCACAACAACATATTGATACCCTTCTGGACTATACAACTAGACTTGCAAAAGGGTTGAAAATTGTAGGATTAATGAATATCCAATACGTCATTTCAAATGATGAAGTATATGTGATTGAAGTAAATCCACGCTCAAGCCGTACAGTACCATTTTTAAGTAAAATTACATCCATTCCAATGGCGAATATCGCAACAAAAGCAATTTTAGGTCAATCCATTCTAGAACAAGGCTATAAACCAGGACTTGTTCCGAATAGCCAAGGCGTCTTTGTAAAAGTGCCAGTATTCAGCTTTGCGAAGCTTCGTCGTGTAGACATTACACTTGGACCAGAGATGAAATCGACTGGGGAAGTAATGGGGAAAGACATCACGTTAGAAAAAGCATTATACAAAGGCTTAGTAGCGGCTGGCATGGAAATAAAAGATCATGGTTCTGTCCTAATGACTGTCTCGGATAAAGATAAGGAAGAAGCAATTGAAATCGCCAAAAAGTTTAATCATATAGGCTTCCGCATTATTGCAACAGTAGGAACAGCAGAAGCGATTCAAAAAACAGGAATACCTGTAGATATTGTAGGAAAAATCGGTTCAAAAGGTACGACAATCATAGATCTGATTCAAAAAGGGAAGGCACAATTTGTTATTAATACATTAACAAAAGGGATGCAGCCAGAACGTGATGGGTTCCGTATTCGAAGAGAATCGGTTGAAAATGGTATTCCCTGTTTAACATCTTTAGACACCGCAGAAGCATTGCTGCGGGTCATCGAATCAATGACTTTTTCAACAGATACGATGACACGGGAGGAGGTTCATGCATGATTAGACAAGAACAAATGCAGGTCGTCAGGCAACAACAAATTGCGACGAACATCTTCGAACTAACATTAATTGGGCAACTCGTTCAAGAGATGAAACAACCCGGTCAATTTGTCCATTTACGTGTGTCTGACCAAATGGAACCACTGCTTAGAAGACCTATTAGTATATCGTCAATAGATAAAGAAACACTGGAGTTTACGATGATCTATCGTGCGGATGGAAGAGGAACTATACTTCTTTCTGAAAAGAAACCAGGAGACCAAGTCGATGTACTTGGGCCTCTTGGAAATGGTTTTCCAATCGATAAAGTAGAAGCAGGTCAAACAGTGTTACTAGTTGGGGGAGGAATAGGGGTACCACCACTTTATGAGTTATCAAAACGGCTTGTGGAAAATAGAGTAAAACCAATTCATGTACTCGGGTTCCAATCAAAAAATGTAGTGTTTTATGAACGACAATTTCAAGAGTTAGGAGAAACACATATCGTAACGGTAGACGGATCTCACGGTCATAAAGGATTTGTTACGAAAGTACTTGAAACGTTAGAAGATGATATTGCCGTTTACTACAGTTGCGGGCCAACGCCAATGTTAGCTGCTCTGGAGAAAATGTATCCGGAAAAAGTAGGGTATTTATCTTTCGAACAACGCATGGGCTGCGGAATAGGGGCTTGCTTTGCATGCGTATGTGAAACGACAGAAAAAACAGAAGCCGACTATGTAAAAGTTTGTTCAGATGGTCCAGTGTTTCAGTCAGGAGTGGTTCTTGTATGAATAGATTAGCGGTTAAATTGCCAGGCCTTTCATTGAAAAATCCTATCATGCCGGCTTCAGGATGCTTTGGCTTTGGGAAAGAATATGCCAAATTATATGATCTATCTAAGCTCGGTGCGATAATGATTAAAGCAACAACATTAGAAATGAGGCTAGGAAATCCGACACCGCGTGTAGCAGAAACACCAGCTGGGATGTTAAATGCGATCGGGTTACAAAATCCGGGTTTAACGAAAGTAATGGAAAATGAACTTCCTTGGTTAGAGCAATATGATGTGCCAATTATCGCAAATGTTGCCGGAACACTAACGGAAGATTATGTAGCAGTTGCGAAAAGCATATCAAAAGCACCGAATGTGCATGCGCTAGAGATAAATATTTCATGTCCAAATGTAAAGCAAGGTGGGATTACTTTTGGAACAGATCCTGTAATTGCAGAAGAGTTAACTCGGGCTGTAAAAGAAGTTTCCTCGGTTCCTGTGTACGTAAAGCTTTCCCCGAACGTGACAAATGTAAATGATATCGCAAAAGCGGTAGAAGCAGGTGGAGCGGACGGAATTACTATGATTAATACACTGCTTGGTATGCGTTTAGATACGAAAACTGGTCAACCGGTTATTGCCAATGTCACAGGTGGATTATCTGGTCCAGCGATTAAACCTGTTGCCCTTCGTATGGTATATGATGTAGCAAAACAAGTGTCTATTCCGATCATTGGAATGGGCGGAATTTCAACGATTGATGACGTAATTGACTTTTTGTCCGCGGGAGCGAGTGCTGTTGCAGTTGGTACCGCAAACTTCGTGGATCCATTTGTTTGCCCGAATTTAATCGAGCAACTTCCAGAAAAATTGGATGAACTAGGATTTGATTTGGTTTCAGAACTAGTTGGAAGGAGTCATCGATTATGAAAAACAGTCCAATTGTCGCATTAGATTTTGCGAGTGCTGAAGAAGTATACCAATTTTTATCACCTTTCGAACAAACTCTTTTTGTAAAAGTAGGGATGGAACTTTATTTGCAAGAAGGTCCATCTATCGTCTATAAGCTGAAAGGAATGGGACATGATGTGTTTCTTGATTTGAAGCTTCACGACATTCCCAATACAGTTGGGCAGGCGATGAAAGGTTTAGCTCGATTAGGCGCTGATTTAGTGAATGTACATGCTGCTGGTGGAAAGGCAATGATGATTGCTGCTCGAGAAGGATTAGAAGCTGGGACAACGGCAGGCAATAAAAGACCGGCTATTATTGGTGTAACACAGCTGACGTCCACTTCGGAAAAACAAATGCAAGAAGAGCAACTGATCCAAACATCTATTGATGTATCTGTTGTCCACTACGCAAAACTGGTTAAAAGTGCTGGATTAGACGGTGTTGTATGTTCGGTACTAGAAGCGAATAAAATTCTGGATGCATGTGGTAATGAATTTTTGAGAGTAACTCCAGGAATTCGCTTATCAGAAGGGGAAGCACACGATCAAATTCGTGTAGCGACACCATCAAACGCTAGAATATTAGGTTCGTCTCATATTGTCGTAGGGCGGGCAATTACAAGAGCAGACAACGCTGTTCAAGCTTATGAGAACATATTAAAGGTGTGGGAGGAACAAGCATGACATTAGAAAATACAATCGCAAAAGCGCTACTTAAAGTAGGAGCAATCGAATTAAAACCAAACGAACCTTTCACATGGGCATCTGGCATTAAATCTCCTATTTACTGTGATAACCGCATTACGATGTCGTCTCCTACAATTCGAAAACAAATTGCAAAAGGATTAGCGGATGCAATCAGGAAATACTTCCCAGGAACAGAAGCTATAGCTGGTACAGCAACAGCAGGTATTCCACATGCCGCATGGGTAAGTGATGTATTAGAACTCCCGATGATGTATGTTCGTTCAAAAGCAAAAGAACATGGTCGTGGCAATCAAATTGAAGGTAAAATGGTCGCTGGACAAAAAGTAGTGGTCATTGAAGATCTAATCTCTACTGGTGGGAGCAGCTTAGTAGCTGTAGAAGCGCTTCAAAAAGAAGGTTTTGAAGTACTTGGAGTAGTGAGTATTTTTACATATGGACTTCCAAAAGCAGAACAAGCTTTTAAAGAAGCTGGCATCTTCTTTGTAAGTTTAACGAATTATGATGCATTGACAAAAGCAGCTCGTGATGCCGGAATGATTGATGAAGCTGATTTACCGATGCTTTCGAAATGGCATAATGATTTGAAAGAAGGATTGTTAAAATAAGTAAAAAGACATTCACTAATCGATTAGTGAATGTTTTTTTGGTTTGTAGACTTTTTTTATGTGAGAGCATAGTAATCTGACATTCGTACGTTTGTTGCACATTACTACAAGCTTAATTGTGAATGGTACCATTTATCGATTTGCATTTACACTAATTGAAGCGAGCAACAATACAAATCCGCGCATATGATATGGTACTGTCGTTTACGGAACGGTGGGATATTTTGAAGCAACATGGAGAGGAGCTTGTATATACGGCTGCCTGGATTGTTACAATTGGTACCGTTATTACAGCTATAGGACAAACAAGTAAAACATTTACCGAAAGTCTGATGGGAGCAAACCTAATTGCCAAAGGGAATGCCATTGAAGCTTTCGGAAACAGTTTGGAGGCAATAGGAACTACAGTATTATTGTCGGAAGAAAAAGAGTCGTACTTAACTGATATAATATTTGGTGCATGGATTCAGGCGGTTGGTAATGTTACGAATACAGTTACAACGAATATCGAAATCGCTACTGCTGATGAAGGTGCCATTGGTCTAAATGCGGTTGGAAGTGGTATTCAAGGGCTTGGTGCAACTTATGAGGCAATTGGTGCACTAGAAGGGCATTCGCCGTTTAAAAGTTTAGAAGTAACTGGATTAAGTATACTTGCTTTAGGAGCATTTCTTGACGCAGTAGGTCTTCTTTTTTCCATGAAAAACCTGAATAGAGCTGGTGACAGATTGTCGTTTATTGGAAGTTGGACACAAGTTATTGGTGCTTTTACCGTGGTGATTGCTTTAAAAACTGCCTCTGATATCAATTTAGTTCAACAACAAGAACAAGACTACTACTGTTATCAGTATTATAATTATCCAATAATGCACTTGTATGACCCAAATTTTAATAGAATGATATAGCCTTTCCTTACTTTTCAAGTAGAAGTAATGAAAGGCTTTTTATATGGATTGTTAATACTATAGAGGAATAAAATTTATGGAATATTCATTTACCTATATTTGGATAGATAACAATTATTTCTAGCTGATATAATTTAATAGCATTAGTTAATATATATACTAGGAGGATTTTTTTGAAAAACATAGCACATTCTTTATTTTTATTCATTTTTGTTCTTTTTACCCTCGTTTTACTAGAACCGGAAAAGATTGCACTAGCAGCAGGAGGGCCAGTTAACATAGGATTTAACCCTTACGATACAGCTGTTGACCCTGATAAACCAGTTGTTTACATGACAGAAAAGGGTAGTAAAACAATTCAAGCAGTTAATTATGAAACAGGTGTCATTAAAACGCTTACATTACCGTATCCAGCGGAGCGATTAGAATTGTATAATCAGAATCTATATGTGACACAGCTTAAAATGAAGCATGATAGCTACAATTTTGGTCCTCATGAGGGTGGTATTGCGGAAGTTGATACAGAAAAATTTACGTTAAATTCCGTTATGCATATAGACGAAGATCCTTATGATATTGCCATCGATCAAAATGGATTTATCTATATTACTCCTGGCTCGGATCAACATGGTTCTATAAAGGTTTATTCCTTAGTAAACAAAACTAAAGTGGACAATGAGAAAAATATTTATGTTTCCCCTTTTTCCATGATTTATTACAATAAAGAGGCTTCGAAATTATATACGATTAGTTCAAAGGTTAACCCAAGAGACATTTATGCTTATGAAATCAATAATGGAATCATTATTAAACAGTATAATTCCCCTTATCACGGAGACTATCGTTTAAATCCAACAGCAAACATTTCTCCAGATGGTCTTCAAGTATATAATCATAGTGGTGTTGTTTTCGACTTAGCCGAAAAACAGCCTGGAGATATGGTATATAAGTTTGAATTTGATCGGGAATATAAAGACTTTGAATTCAGCTTAAAGGATCAGTTAACATTTGCAGTTAGTAATTCTGGCGGGATTGATGTATATACATATAACACGACTAATTACTTATACACGCTTAAGAAAAATAGGTTAGTCGAAAAACTACATTATAGGAATGGACTAATATCGATATATTCAGATAGCAATAATAATTACTTTTTAGAGTTTGTTGAAAATTATAATAAGGAAGTTTTTTCTGCGCAAACAGCACTATATCGCAAACATCTTGGTAACAATGACATGAGAGAATTAACGACTGGTACAAAAAATATACCGATAAATAGTTTTTTCCAAGTGGTATATAATGAAACAATTACTCTGAATGATAAAGCGGAAATTACTCTTAAAGGACCAGATGGATTTGTGAGGGTAGACACTACGATTAACAGGGAAGTTTTAACTATTAGACCAGAATATTTACAAGAATACGCAACGTACACATTGTCTATCGGAAATGGGGCATTAACTAACTCTATTGGTGAAAAATTACCTGCAAAACAAGATATTCAATTTCAAACAATGGCTCCGTCAATTACAAGCTTATCTGTAACGAAAGATCAAACAAGCCGATTACCGCTAGAATATGTGTTTACAGCGAATGCAGTGGGTGGTGTTAACCCACAGTATCAATTTCTAATCAATGAAGATGGAAAATGGAAGGTTCTCCAAAAATATGGACCCGCTAATAGTTTGGTATGGCGCCCAGTAGAAATAGGGCCGTATGAGTTTAAAGTTATGGCAAGAAGTGAGGATTCAGAGGAAAAATCTGAAAAAGAGCATGAGTTCTGGTGGCAAGTGTTAGATATGGATCCACCAATTGCTGACTTAAAAGCAGTTAAAAACGCATCGAAAAATAATATGAATATTACAATTACTGCAAAAGATAATTTAGGTATTAAGACAATTATACTTCCAAATGGAGTTAAAGTTAATGATTCAAAAGCTAGCTATACAGTAAATAAGAATGGAACTTATTTATTTGTAATAGAAGATGTGACCGGAAATGTCATTACTAAATCGTTAGAGGTAACCGATCTTGATAATGTAAAACCAAAAGTAATCATTACAAAAAGTTCTTATGCTAAAACTAAAAGTAATGTAATAATAACCGTGAATATACCAGATAAGACGATGGTGAGAAGTATAAAATTACCGAATGGTACATACGTTAATAGGTCTACTGTCTTTTTCTCTGTAAGTAAAAACGGTGTTTATAAATTCGAGATAGAAGATGATGCCGGTAATATTTGGACGGAATCAATTACTGTAAAAAATATTCATTGATTCAAAGTGAACAAATCCCCACTTCGTATTTAGAAGTGGGGATTTAAAATGATTATTTAAAAATAGGCACCTTTTTTAACACAACACAAACCGGAAGAGCTACACACATACCTACAACATTCTGAATGAGATTTCCGGGAATAGAAGCTAATGGAATAACCCAACTACCGAATATAACTCGTTCGCAAATATAATAGACAGCAAGCATAAAAGGAACCGAACAAATTGTTGCGACTAGATTGAAGGCATAACTGTTTCCGTTACGACCATTTGACCAGGCAATTTTTCCAACTATATATCCTTGTAAACCTCGAGCTACTATAGTGAAAGGTGCCCACAATGTCCATCCCGAGATTAAATCAAATAAGCCCATCCCAACAGCACCAGCAATTGCTCCTTTTTTAGGACCAAATAAAATAGATGCGATAAAGAGCATACCTGTTCCAAGATGAACTAAACCACCGTTTGCCGTAATAGGTAATTTGATATTTAATAAAACTGTTGAAACAAATACGAGTGCAATTAACATCGCACTTATGATTAAATCAACCGTATTTGATCTTGAATAACTTTTCACTGTGTTCATAATTTTAAACCTTACTTTCTTCTGAATTTGTTTTCTTATTTGTAGAAAACTTTATCAAAGTTTTGGCACTTGTAAAAGCATCAGTTTAATATAAAACTTAGAGGTCAGTTTAAGTTGTTTATTGAATATAAAGCAATTAAAAAAGCGAGGTATTCGACAATTAAACTGTCAAATACCTCACCAAAAAGCACGAGCTCTTTCCTATATATTATTTTGTATAATTATCAAAATAACCTTGGATGAAGACAATAGGTGTTCCTTTGTCGCCACTTCCAGAAGTTAAATCAGATAAAGAACCGATAAGATCTGTTAGTCTTCTAGGAGTTGTCCCTTGCGCTTCCATTGCACCAACAAGATCTTCATTTTTATTATTTATAAATTCAGAAATAGCTTGTTTAAGTTCTTCGCCTCTTAAATCGGCAAAGTTATTATCTGCAAGGTATTTTAACTTCACTTCATTTGGTGTACCATCAAGACCTGCTGTATAAGCAGGGGATACAACTGGATCTGCGAGTTCCCATATTTTTCCTACTGGATCTTTGAATGCACCATCTCCGTAAACCATGACTTCTACATTTTTACCTGTTTTTTCTTGTAACATTTGTTGGATTTTATCAACGATTGGTTGGCATTCACGAGGGAAAAGTTTAACGCTATCTTCTGTTGATTTATTTGACCCAAGTAGACCATAAGCTTCATTAAATCCACTACTATCAATGGACGCTGATAAGATGTCATCGAGACCGTAAATTTTCTCTCCGCCATTTGCTTTCAAAATTCTTTTCGTTCTGAATCTTGTGTGGATATCACAAGTAAGAACATTTTTTGTGTAATCTAAAATAGTTTTAGCATTATTAGAGAAGATTACTTCACATTCCACTCCGAATTCTTCGATTAATGATTTATAATACTCAATATAATCGACTCCAGTAAACGTATGTTTAATATAGCCAAAATGATCACGGAATTGTTTTTCAGTTAGAACATCTGTCCAAGGATTAACGCCTTTTTCGTCAAGTAAATCTATGTCTACCAAGTGATTGCCAACTTCGTCCGATGGATAGCTTAGCATTAATACAACTTTTTTAGCACCTTTCGCGATACCGCGAAGGATGTTTGCAAATCGATTACGACTTAAAATAGGGAAGATAACACCAACTGTTTCCTCTCCAAATTTCGATTGAACATCTTGTGCAATATGATCGATTGTCGCATAGTTTCCTTGCGCACGTGCAACGATGGATTCTGTTAATGTTACAATATCTTTGTCTTGAATGGAAAAGCCTTCTACCTCTGAAGCTTTTAACACGCTATCTACAACGATTTCTTCGATGTTATCTCCTTGATTGATGATTGGGCAACGAAGTCCTCTTACAACTGTTCCAACAACTCTTTCCAAAATGATCGCTCCTTAATAAGCATAAAAATTTATTTGTAATTTGTACCTACTTGTACTATACATGTAATTAATGATATAAGTAAAATGAATATATGATATAGTAGATATAAGGGGTGCTTATATGGTAAGTAAATTAGATTTATATAGAGTATTTTGTAAAGTCGCCATTTTTAAAAGTTTTTCGAAGGCCGCAAAAGATCTCTATATGACACAACCAGCTGTTAGCCAGTCCATCATGCAACTAGAAAGAGAGTTAGATATTCGACTTTTTAATCGAACACCAAGAGGAGTATCTTTAACAAATGAGGGGATCCTTCTGTTTGAGTATGTGAGCTCCGCTATGAATTTAATCGATGTTGGGGAAGAAAAGCTGTTTGAATTTAAACATTTAACTGCTGGGGAATTGAAAATAGGCGTAGGCGATACAATTTCTAGATATTACTTACTTCCGTATTTAGAAGCATTTCATATGAAGTACCCGAATATTAAATTTAAGATTGAGAACGGCACCACGCTAGAGCTTTGTTCGATATTAAAGTCAGGAGGAATTGATATTGCAATTTGTAATTTTCCTCTCGAAGATCCTACATTAGAACAAATTCCATGTATTGATATCCATGATATATTTGTTTGTGGAGAAAAATATAAAAGTCTATTATCTCACCCAATAAGTCTAGAGGAAGTTACTGAGCTGCCATTAATATTATTAGAACCTAATTCAATTTCCAGAAAGTACGTAGAAGATTATATATTATCCAAAGGGATTAAAATTGCTCCTGAGTTTGAGTTAGGCTCCCATGATTTATTATTGGAATTTGCTCGTATCAATTTAGGGATTGCTTGTGTAACAAAAGAATTTTCCCAAGAATATTTAAACAAAGGATTGTTGTATGAGTTACCTTTAGTGGAAGAAATACCAAAGAGAAATATTGGTGTATGTTTTTTAAAGAGTGTGTCTTTATCACAAGCGTCTAAAAAATTTGTAGAGATTATAGAAAATAGACAAGCTTAATAAATTTCGGAAAAGGTTATCAAACACAAGCGTTTGATAACCTTAAACTTTAGACAAACTCAATATTGGATGAATAGAGTTGGATATAAAATTCGGCACAGACCACCACTTAGCCTCCTTCCACTTGAACGCTTCGTGCGGGGTCTCGGTTGTCTCGCTTTCCCACAGGAGTCTTCATGGTGGTCCATGCCCCTTATAAACAAATCCATCTAAATAGATATCCACTATCTTATCATTTAATTGGATAAAGGAATCTCGATAAGAAGATTCATAAGCTATTCATAACAGTCTATAAAAATACTTTTGTGTCAAGCTGAGGTTATCAAACATAAGCGTTTGATAACCTTTTTTATTCATATTTTAGGTACTTGTGAAGTATACTTTTATAAGGTATTATTACTAATATTTAACGGGGTATAATAGAAAGTTATAGAAGACTTTAACGGGTAGTTTAGAAGGCGAGAGAGATAAAGATGAAAATTATAACTGTTGAAAATATCGTCCGTACATTTTCATTTGATGTGTTAACAGGACTTGATCAGTTGCATCGTGTACTGAAAAAATCGAAAGTCCGCAGACCTGGTTTAGAATTCATGGATAAATTCGATTTTATTGCAACTGAACATGTCCAAATTTTAGGGAAAAATGAAATTAATTATTTACATACACTTTCAGAAGAAGAATGCAAATTACGTATTGGCAATATCGTTCAATACGATCCACCATGTATTATCATTACATCAAATCAAGATGAACCACTCGGATTAATCCATTATTGCGTAGAAAAGAAAATTCCAGTATTACGTACACAAGATTCGACCAGTGAGGTAAGTGCGAAATTAGATGCGTATGTTGTAAAAGCGATGGCGGAGGAAATTGCTATTCATGGTGTTTGTGTGAATGTAGCTGGTATTGGTATTTTGTTGCGTGGTAAATCGGGTGTCGGAAAAAGCGAAACAGCCCATATACTCATTGGGCGTGGACATCGTTTAGTAGCAGATGATATCGTCGTATTGAAAAAACTAAGCCCACAAACGTTACTAGGATCGCATAATGAAAAAAACAAAGAATTCCTTGCCTTGCGAAGTATTGGGTTACTAAATGTCGTACGTTTATACGGAAGAGCTGCTTTCCAAGATGAAACAAGGATTGCACTAGATATTGAGTTAACCAAATGGGAGCACAATACATTGAATAACGAACTAGAATTAGCAACAAAATTCACAGAATATATGGGGGTACAAATTCCACATATTCAAATTCAATTACAGCCTGGTCGTGATGTTGCTGGCCTAATAGAAGCGGCAGCAAATAATTGGTATTTAAAGCAGCAAGGCTATAGTGCGGCGGAAGAATTCGTCAAACGACTTGAGGAGGACTTTGGAAATTCCAATTAATGATAACCATTTATCACAATGCGTACTTTTTTGGGGTGCTAGATGTAAGAACATGAACGATTGTTCTTTTATCTGGCACTTTTTTTATGCGAAAAATCCTACAATCGTATTTAAAAGTTTTGTGATACGTATTAGGCCTAAAGTATTAGTGACTTTAGTAATTAAAAATTGTACAATATCTAAATGGTTGATAGGTATTTTATATCACTAGGGCTATATGTATTTACAATGTATTGTGTAATTTTATTATTTTTTGAAATTTTTATGATTGGTGTAGATGTCTAACGGTTGATACTTAAATAGCTATGTACATAAGGTAAATAAATGTGAACAAAAAGGGAGTATACTAGAAATGAGCTTAAGAAACGCTAAAATTGGGAAGAAATTAGTCTTTTTAATTTCTCTTTCCATTCTAATTTTTTTACTAATAGGTGGAACAGGATTCTATTTTATGAATGAAATGAAGAAAAATTCTATTCAAATGTATAAGGATGCACTTTTACCAATAAAGTGGCAGTCACAAATCCGTACAAATAACGAAGCAATCGACCGATATACGTTAGAAATATTACTAACATCTGACTCGAAAGAAATGAAAGCCTTACAAACACAAATTAATGATCGAATAAATGAAAATAATGAGTTAGTAATGTCTTTAGAAAAGGGTCTTCTATCTTCCGCTGAACTAGAGAGGTTAGCTCAATATAAAAAAGATTTTGAACTCTATAAAGTTGAGTTACAAAAAGTAGTGAACTTAAGCTTAGTTGGGAAGAGTGATTTAGGTTATGTAGAATACCAACAGAAACTCAAAGATCCTATGGAAAAATCGAATACTCTATTACAGGAGATTGGAGTTTATTTAGTAAACTATGCAGATGATTTAGATACGAGTATTTCAGTTAGCGTAAAAACAAGTAATATTATTGTAATAACAGTGATTCTCCTTGCACTTGTTTTGAAAATTGTAATGGGTACTGTCATTGCACGTATGATTACTAAACCATTAAGCGAGATTCAAAAGCTTATGGTTAAAGCAGAAAATGGTGATTTAACGGTTGAAGGGAAGTACCGCTCGAAAGACGAGATAGGAGTGTTAACGTCCTCTTTCAATAATATGGTGTTTAAGTTAAGAGAATTAATGAGACAAGTAAATAGTACATCAGAACTAGTAGCGGCTTCATCAGAAGAATTGACAGCAAGTTCAGAGGAGTCAACGAAGGCTAGTGAACAAATTTCCTCTACCATGCAAGAATTAGCGATTGGAGCAGAAAGACAAGTATCAAGTACAGAAGAAAGTTCGAAAATTGTGGAAGAAATGGCTTTAAGTATTCAGCAAATTGCTTCCAATGCACATGATTTATCGATTAATGCAAACGATGCGTCCCTAAAGGCAATAGAAGGAAATGAAGCTATTCACTCAACAATTGAGCAGATGAATTCTATTAATTTGACTGTTACTCAATTATCACAAGTCGTAAATAGTCTCGGAAACCGTTCCAAAGAAATTGGAGAAATTATTGAAGTGATCACAAGTATTGCCTCACAAACAAATCTATTAGCTTTAAACGCGGCTATCGAATCTGCTAGAGCGGGCGAGCACGGACGCGGTTTTGCTGTAGTCGCCGATGAAGTACGTAAACTTGCAGAACAATCAGCAGAATCGGCCGGGAATATTGCGGACCTTGTTGCTTTAATACAAAACGAGACAAAGGTAGCTGTTCAATCGATGGAGAAAACAACCAAGGAAGTAAATGGAGGAATAGAAGTTGTCAATAAAGCTGGTGATTCATTTGCACAAATACGTAACTCTGTAAATCAAGTATCTACTCAGTTACAAGAAGTTTCCGTTACTACGCAACAGCTGTCTGCTGGATCTGAACAAGTGCTTCAATCAGAAAAGATTTTAACTGAAATTGCAGACGAAGCAGCATCAGGAACTCAAAGTATAGCAGCTGCTGTTGAAGAACAACTAGCATCTATGGAGGAAATAACTGCGTCTGCTGAATCTCTTTCTCACATGGCTTTAAAACTGCAAGAACAGATTGGTAAGTTTAAGGTATAAAAGCATAATAATAGATTAAATGCCAAGTTCTCCTTAAGAAAGGGAAACTTGGCATTTATAATCATACGAATTTATTTCTTTACTATATTACATCAAACCATAATCTAGATGTATCCTCTGGCTCTCCGTTGTAGTTTATTGTTAATTCCTCACCCTCTTTAATATCTACTATTGCGTAAAAATCAATAGATAAATTTTTTTTATTATTACTAAATGTTATATTCGGTGTGTATGAATGATTAAATAGTGACCCATACCCCAGTGCGATAGCTGTATCTTTTTTCCCCCAGTGAAAGCTGTAATAATAAAGGACAGTCTTTTTTAAATATTTCCATTCATCTTTTGGTGATACGATAACAGGTGATACTTCTATTAGCTCATCCTTTTTAATATCACGCGCAGCAAATATCCCTCGACCATACTTTCCAGTCTCTTTCATATAAAAAGGTAGCAATTGCTTTAACTCCTTTCTTGCAAACTTAATCTAGGTTGCTAAGATTCTCTCTTAAATAATTTCTACGATCACGAATGAATTGGAAAATTACTTCTGGTTCTTCATCAAACTGATCTATTTTATTTTTTGTATAAGGGTCTTGCAGTATGTGGGGACGTACATGTTCATGCAGTGATAATACTTTGTCTTCCATATATTCCACAGTAAACTTTGTATCAAGAATTTCTTCCAATACGTTTCTATAACGTTTGCGGAATTCTGGTAGTTGCATAAGAAGCGAACAAAGATAATTTCCCTTCTTTCCTTCAATAGGGACATAAGTATGCTCCATTAGTCCACCGCTAACCTTCCGTCCCCATGTTGCATCGTAATCCCAAGGAAGCACTTCAAATAAACATGTGTCACTATTGCGATAGAGGGCATAATTATGTGTGAAACCATCATTATTCATTGTACAAATTGCCCCAACTAACCAGAGGATAAATTGATCCATATTCATGTGTTGGGAGATTTCACCGAGGAACTTTGACTTGGAGGTAGTATTTATCCTAGTAATTAACTCAGTAAGAAATTCATCATCGGACGATTTACCACACGCTTGGATATAGCCCGACAAAAGTGATTTTTTGGGCTTCTCGTCCCTTGTAAAGGAAAAATTCGCATCGTTGTTGACGGCATAATAAATGGGACCAGAAGGCAGATCTCTTTTTTTCAGAAACATATCGTCCACGGACTCTAACTGTAAATAGACACCTTTAAATGAACCATTCCTGTAAAAATTTATATGCTGGCTATCTGGGGCTAAAACACCTAGATCTTGAAAAAAGTCGAATGAAAGTTTATTGCGAATAAGAGAAGGATCTTTATACTCCGCATTGAGGTGAATTTTATGTGCCCCGGCAAACTCTTCGGGATTAACGAAACCAATTAAGTACGATCTTTTACGAAATTTTCTTGTATAAGAGCCACGATAAGCAATATTAATATCGTAAGTAGTGTTTTCTATTTTCAATTTGGTGGAAATAGCATTATCATTCGTTAAGTTTTTTCTTAAACGGTTTAAGTCATCTTCTTTAATCATTAAGTGATAAGAAGGAATGAGATTTGACATATATTCACCTCCTTGTAATTATTCATAGTTATTAATGTTGCTACTGGCAACTAACATAGCTATAGTACATGCATGATGAACAATGGCTATGTTAGTTGTCAGGTTCGTAAGGCATTCCATATTGGTCTGGCTTAAAAGCCTTCCTTAATCGATCGAATGATTAGAGGAAAGCTTTTAATTTTTTTAGTAAATTTATTTATTTTAAGAAGAAGTGCTTCCTGAAGATGTACTTCCAGAAGAAGTTGATCTTCCTTTTCTTCCTGAGGAACTACTTGAAGACGATCTTCCGGTTGAAGAACTTGAAGAGGTAGAACGATTTGAAGAAGTGCTACCTGAAGAAGACGAACTACTTCCTTTTCTTCCTGAGGAGCTACTTGAAGACGATCTTCTAGAAGAACTTGAAGAGGTAGAACCACTTGAAGAAGTGCTACCTGAAGAAGACGAACTACTTCCTTTTCTTCCTGAGGAACTACTTGAAGACGATCTTCTGGAAGAACTTGAAGAGGTAGAACTACTTGAAGAAGTGCTTCTTGAAGAAGACGAACTACCTGAGGATGAACTACTGCTATTCCCTTTTTTTCCTGGCATAACTTGCACCTCCTTAATAACAGATTAGTTTTATAATACGCAAAGCATTTTAAATCAAGTGGACAATTGACTCATGTGCCTAGATACGCATCAAAGTTATTTAAGGTAAAACATAACGATTTCAAACAAAACCAAGAACTATTCTACAATAAAAGAAAACATGCCACCGCAACTTACGGTAGCATGTTTTCTTTTATTGTAGAATATCTGATGCAGGTGATTTTTGGGAAGCTGTTTTTGAAGCGGCGTCTATTACAGAGGCATCTAAATTTGAACTAGTAGTTGTAGCTGAAGCTGATTTCTTGTTCTCTGCATTTGCTGAAGCATTTTTCTTTCCATTTGAGGATCCGTTTGCAGCATTCTTCGTGTTAGCATTAGCATTTGTCGTCGCAGTTTTGTTTGATGCTTCGCTCGTTGTAGACGCTTGTTTTCCGTTAGTATTTCCTCCAGTAGCATTTTGTGATCCCGTCATGTTTGTTACATCGTTCATCATTTGCCCAACTTTTGGTGCTACTGTTTGTGCGATATTACTAATAGTTTGAGCGGTTGTCCCAGTCCCACTTGTCATTTGTTGGGATGCATTTGCACCGGTTAGTTTTTGAGCGATATTCCCGACCATCTGCATAATGTTTCCACTCATTTGACCGGTACTGCCACTTGAAGCAGTTTGTTGAGGCTGAGTTCCGCTTTTCGTCGATGCTCCAGCACCAGTGGAAGCACTTTGAGAAGTATTTCCACTCATCATATTGTCCATCATATTACTCATCGCTTTAGTTGGACAAAATTTAGTGGCACCTTCTGCTACTTTCATGGAACCAAATAAAACAAGCATTTTGCCAGTTCTGCTATTGGGTTCTCGCAAAAGTTTTACGGTACCGTAAGCGGTTAGGATGGAGCCTAACATGAAACGGGCAAAGGCAGTACTTGGACTAAGGTTTTGTTGACTTTTTGTCATCTTTGTAAATCCTCCAATCTGTAATATAACGATGTTTTCATTTCCTCATCCGTTTCAACCATATAATCCCCAAACACATATAAATTATGTGTTTTCGTTCACGAATATGGGGCTACTTTATTTTTTCATCATTTGTTCTTGTGCCATTCTAATCATTTCTTTCACCATACTACCGCCAATTGGTCCTCCAATTTTTCCGGCTTGTTCAGCTGTAAGTTTGCCGTTATATCCTTTTTTTAATGGAATACTGAGTTCTTCAGCAATTTCGTATTTAACATCATTAGGCTTGTCCATATTCACATCATAACCTTGTTCTTTCATCACTCGAGCTTTTAGTTTGTCTAATTCTTCTCGAGCAGAGGGAACTAATATTTTATTTCTATTTGCCATTTTTTTCACTCCTTTGTCTATTAGTATTTCCGGAATATGAACGATTACACATGTATTGCTTGAGGACATGATTAATCTTTCATTCTCTTGAAGTTTATGATTAACTAGTTACATAGCTATAAAACTAGAATGTTAAAGGAGTGCAACTAATGTCAAAAACTACATTTGCATTAATTGGAACAGGAGTAGTTGGGGAACGTATTATTAATCAGATTCTAGCTCATCCTAATTGCGAAATTGTATCCGTATATGATGAAAATAAAACAAGACTAGAGGAAATTTCAACAAGATATCAGCTTCCGGTTGCAGAATCGTTAGAAGTGCTTTTACAAACGCATCCGGATTGGGTTTATATCGGTACACCACCTGTAAGCCATGCGCCACTATCAGAACAAATAGCAGCATCTGGTTTAAATATTCTATCGGAGAAGCCACTTGCTCACGATGCTAGGGATGGCATACGGATGGTAAAAGCTGCAGCTGAAGCTAATGTTCAAACAGCAATGCATTTTCCGTTAATGTATAGTCCAGTTTTACATAGTCTTAAAAATGAGCTGAACTCTGAGTCGCTTGGAGATATTGTTCGTATTGAATTGCATACTTATTTACCAAATTGGCCGAGAAAGTGGCAACAAAATCCATGGATTGGCACAAGAGAACAGGGTGGTTTCATAAGAGAAATATTTCCACATTACCTTCAACTTATGTATCATCTATTTGGCAACTTTACGATTTCTTCTCATACGACGACTTATCCAGCAAACGAGGAACTTTGTGAAACAGGTGTAACAGCATTAGCTAAAACAGAAAGTGGAATACCGATTGTTCTGAATGGTTTGTCTGGAATTGGACAAGAGGAAAGTCTAGAATTTAAAGTTTTTGGAACAGAAAAAGCAATGACAATCCGAAATTGGTCAGAACTCTGGGTAAGCGAAAGGGATCTAGAAGCTGTTCGAGTCATTCCGGACATTCAGCCAAATAGTTTAATAGATGCGTGTCATCATGTGATCAATGGACAACAGTCATTCGTTGTATCGTTTGAAGAAGGATTGATGGTACAGGAATGGATAGAGCAGTTGTTGATTTAAATACTTTTCCTGTGTACAGCACAACTTAGACACAATTTTGAATAGTGTCTAAGTTGTGCGTGTCACAGGGAACAACACTCATGACAGCCCCAGCATTTTAAGCTATAATTAGTATCGTTGCAATCACCCTTCAAATAATAGAAAGGGGTTTTTTTTATGATTAAATTACATAATATTACTAAAAATTATTCGCATTTTCGGGCTATTAACTCCGTGTCTTTAACGATTAATAAAGGAGAAATTTATGGGATTATTGGAGCAAGTGGAGCAGGAAAATCGACCTTACTTCGATTAATGAATTTGTTGGAAATCCCAGATGAAGGGGCCATAGAAGTGAATGGTCAAACATTAACTGATTTGAACAGCAAACATCTACGAAAAGCACGGAAATCTATTGGGATGATTTTTCAACATTTTAATCTAGTGGCAAACAAAACTGTTTACGGCAATGTAGCCGTATCTTTAGAATTGACCAAGTTTCCAAAGAAAGAACGTCAAAATCGCGTAATAGAGTGTCTTCGATTTGTTGGGCTAGAAAAACTAATGGAAAAATATCCTGCACAATTAAGTGGTGGTCAAAAGCAGCGTGTTGCCATTGCAAGAGCTTTAGCAAATAACCCTCAAGTTTTGTTATGTGATGAACCTACCTCTTCCCTTGATCCTCATACAACTGCGGAAATATTAGATGTACTTGAAAAAGTGAACAAAAGTTTAGGTGTGACAATTGTTCTTGTTAGTCATGAGATGGAAGTGATCAAAAGTATATGTAATCGTGTAACGGTAATGGTAGATGGAGGAATATACGAAACGGTAATAGTGGAACCAAAAGGGATTAAAAGTATTGATAAAAGTCCAAAATTCTTTGTAGAGCAATTAACAAAGGATGGTGACATGCACCATGCCTGAGATTTTAATACAATATCAAGCTGAGATTTTGAACGCTATTGGAGAAACCTTTGTAATGGTTGGTGTATCTATATTAGCTGCTATATTAATAGGATTACCAGTTGGGACAATACTTTTTCTTTGCAGAAAGGACGAGATGCTGGAGAACAAACTGGTGTTTTCAGCATTAAATTTAGTAGTAAATATTATACGTTCTTTTCCGTTTTTATTATTAGTCGTTTTTTTAATACCATTTACACGATTCTTGATAGGAACTGCAATTGGCACTGCGGCAGCAACCATTCCATTATCGATTATCGCCATTGCACATTATTCGCGATTGGTCGAGCAATCTTTAGTGGACGTACCAAAAGGTGTGATGGAGGCAGCAATTTCAATGGGAGCTTCCGTTCAGGAAGTTATTTTCAAATTTCTTTATGTAGAGGCTCGTTCTGGGCTCGTCCTAGGATTGACAACCTCCATTATTAGTTTTATTTCCTATTCGACTATAATGGGAGTCGTAGGGGGAGGTGGTATAGGAGACTTTGCTATACGGTATGGTTACCAACAATTCAAAACTGACTTAATGATGTACATGATTATTATTATGGTTATAATCGTACAGCTTATCCAGTTTATTGGAACTACAGTATCACGAAAAATCGATAAAAGATAATTGGAGGAAAATATTATGAAAAAAATATTCGTTTTAATTACTGTACTGTTATTTATTTTAGGTGGTTGTGGTCAAGCTAATAAAGAAACGGATAATGGAACTGCTCAAAATAATTCGAAGGAAGAAGTGACACTGAAAGTAGCTTCGCTAATACCGCCTATGACGGAAATTCTCGAGAAGCTTGTGAAACCAAAACTAGCAGAGGAATCTATTAATCTGGAAGTTGTTGTATTGAGTGATAATGTGCAGCCTAACAGTGCGCTAGCGGCAAAAGAAGTAGATGCAAACTTCTTCCAACATGTTCCGTATATGCAGCAATTCAATAGTAATAATAATGCGGAACTCGTTCCAATTGTACCTATTTATTTTGCGAACTATGGTGTATATGCGAAAGAATATGATTCGATGGACGAATTGCCAGATGGTGCCGTTATTGCAATTGCAAATGACATTTCTAATATTGATCGCTCTTTGACTTTGTTAGCTCAACATAATGCCATTAAGTTACAAGAAAAAACGGATACATATTATACGCTAGCAGATATTATCGACAATCCTAAAAACTTTAAGTTTGCAGAGGTGGATTTATTAATGTTAGCGAGAATGTACGATGACGCAGATGCAGTTGTTATGACACCGGCATATGCTGCGCCACTTGGATTGACACCTAAAAGTGATGCGCTTCTTACAGAAGGAACTGAAAATGATTTTGCTATTACGTTAGTAGCACGTAAAGATAATGCGGATTGGGAGCCGATTCAAAAGTTAGCCGAAGCTATGACGAGCCCAGAGGTACGCAAATTTTTAGAAGAAAATTATGATGAAACTGCAATACCAGCATTCTAAATACATTCTCTGTGTACGAAACTATTTAGACACCATGTAGAAAAGTGTCTGTATGGTGCGTGGTACAGGTAACATTTACCAAGAGTACGACATCCAGATGTCGTACTCTTAAATTTTATAAAGAGTTACAAAATCTGCGCTATTTTACTTCCTGGACATTTTACATAATGCGATGGATTAAATTTTTCCTCCATTGGATAAACTAGTTTTATCTTTGTTTTTGAAGTGCTTATTCTATTCTCGAAGGAATATAGTAATGTAAGGATTACAAGATTAAAATGTTTCATTGGAAGAGGTGAACGAATGAGCTTTAAGATTGGCATACTTGTTTGTTTGATCTTAATGGTTTTTATGGCGTGCATTACCTATTATTTAAGCAAGAAAGTGTCAAAGAGCCTAATGAAATACATTCCATTTTTTTCTTTTGCTATTGGTGTGCTCTTCTTCTATATCAAGCTTAACTTTATTTCACATGAAGCATATGCTTACGTTCGTATTTTCGATATGATTACAATAATTATACTTATGATAGTAGGTAGTTTTGCTTTTTTAGAAGCGGTCATCATTGAAATTGCAGAAAATAGTAAACTATTTGGGAAAAGCTATATGGGCGTACGAAAAGCAATAAAATCAGTGAATGGCAAGAAAGTGTTTATGTTTAAATTGCCCAGTAGAATTGTTAAGAAAATTAGGAGCTAAGCATTTCCCCTGGGTCACCAGAACGAAGGATGCACCTTAAATATAAATTTTCCCGGAGGTGTATGAGTACGAAAAAAACGTTATATTTCGGAATCATTGGTAGTGGAAATATTGTAGAAACTCATATTAAAAGCATTCAAGAGGTACCGAATGCGAAGGTAACAGCTATTTTTTCTAGAAACAAGGAAACAGCGGAAAAATTGGGTTATCAATACAACATTGAAGTTTACAGTAATTATGAGGAGTTTCTAGATAATAGTGAAATTGATATCGTTACTATCTTAACACCTAGTGGAACACATGCAGATTTTGGAATAATAGCGGCGAAAAAAGGGAAACATGTGATTGTTGAAAAGCCGATCGATACATCGCTAAACAAAACGAACGAACTAATTCGGGCTTGTAGAGAAGCGAATGTTACGTTAAGTTGTATTTTTCAACATAGATTTGATAATGGGATTGTAGATATTAAAAATGCAATGAATCTAGGAGAATTTGGTCAACTGAATTTTGGAGCTGCACGTACTACCTGGTATCGTTCACAAGAATATTATGATAGTGGTGCATGGCGTGGAACTTGGGAATTTGATGGTGGTGGCTCATTAATGAATCAATCGATCCACTATATCGACCTTCTTCTTTATTTAATGGGTCCAGTTGAGGAAGTCCATGCGTATTGTGCTACTCGAGCTCATGAAAGAATAGAAGTTGAAGATATTGCGGTCGCATCATTAAAATTCAAGTCAGGCGCACTCGGATTGATTGAGGGGAATACAGCAGCATATCCAGGGTATAGTGCAACGCTTGATATTTTTGGTAATAACGGTAGTGTCATCATTGAAAATGACCAAGTAAAGGAATGGAATTTTAAGAGTGGAAATCAATACACAAAAGCTCCAAGAGAAGTAATGAAAACAAGTGCATCCTCAAACAAAATGTCTTCTTATGAGTCACACAAAAGACAATATGAGGATATTGTTCATGCTATTTCTGAGAAAAGAGATCCACTAGTAACAGGTGAAGAAGCAAGGAAATCACTTGAATTAGTTTTGGCGATTTATGAATCAGCTAGAACTGGAAATCCTGTCAAATTATAAAAACGTAGTGCCTTAATTATAAAAGGCCTGCGTTTTTTTTGATGAATCACTTAATAAAAACATTTCCTAACCTAAAAAAAACACAATATTTCTATAAAAAATAAGCATTCTAATAATTCTGAATATAACGTAAAATTTAACAAAGAAAACGCTTTCTCGAGGAGGGAAGTTATGAATCTAACCAAAAAAGTATATTCACTCATTGATAATATATTTGAAAAGTTCACCCTTTTATCGTTAATTTTATTAGTAATCATCGTTACATTGCAAGTGATAACAAGATATTTTTTTAACTTTGTCTTCTTTTGGTCAGAAGAAATCACTTTACTTTTATTAGTTTGGTTTGGATTTATGGGAATCGCAATTGGATTTCGAGAGTATATCCACTTAGGAATCGATTCATTTACTAACTTATTTCCGAAAATCTTTAATAAAGTTCTAGATAAGGTGATTCTTATCATTGTTTTGGCTTTTGGCATATACCTTGTAGTTCAGGGGTGGCAATTTACAGTTCTTATGTTGGAATCAACACTACCAGCAACAAAATTTCCGAGTAGCGTCACCTATATAATCATGCCAATAACGGGATTCATGATTTGTTTATATGCACTTTTGCAATTATTTAATATCAATACCGCTAAGTATAAAGACATAGAGGAGGGGCATTAGCATGACAAGTACTAGCATTGCGGTCACCATTTTACTCGTAAGTTTTGTTATTTTAGTTATGCTACGCTTTCCAATCGCTTTAACACTTGTTATATCATCCCTGCTAACCATAATTTTTTTAGGTATACCGTTACCCATTATTGGTCAGCAGATGATTCAAGGAATAAATTCATTTTCCCTACTCGCAATTCCATTTTTTATCCTAACAGGTCAAATAATGAGTACGGGTGGTCTTGCTAATCGGATTGTCAATCTGGCCATTCTTTTAGTAGGAAGGATTCGAGGAGGATTGGCCATGGTAAACAGTGTGGCATCGCTATTTTTTGGGAATATCTCTGGCTCTGCTGTAGCGGATGTTTCATCTGTCGGATCCGTAATGATTCCAATGATGAAAAAGAATGGCTATGAAGCAGATTATGCGGTTGGAGTTACGATTGCATCCGCTATACAGGGGGTAGTAGTTCCGCCAAGTCATAATCTTGTATTGTATTCATTGGCAGCAGGTGGCGTTTCTATAGCTAGTTTGTTTATGGCTGGTATTGTGCCAGGTGTCATTATGCTAATCGCGCTGTGTATTACAGGATATATAATTGCGAGGAAAAGAGGTTATGAAAAGGCAGCTCCTGTGCCAAAGTCACAAATTGCAAGTACCCTTTTACACGGTGTATTATCCCTCAGTCCAGCGGTAATTATCTTAGGTGGGATTATGAGTGGGATTTTTACGGCAACAGAGTCAGGGGCATTGGCTTGTTTATATTCTTTTATTCTAGCTTTTGTTGTCTATAGAGAAGCACCACTATCGAGTGTGTGGGCTATCTTAAAACGTACTTTGAAAACTGTTTCGATGGTTTTTTTTCTAATTGCTGCTTCAGCTGCATTTGGTTGGATATTGGCCTACTTACAAATTCCATCCATGATGACTAACTTATTATTAGGTATTTCTGATAATCCACTTATTATATTATTGATTATTAATATCTTATTACTTCTACTTGGTGCACCAATGGATATGGCACCAATGATTTTAATCATGACACCTATTCTTCTTCCGGTTGTCACAAGCTTTGGTATGGATCCAGTACATTTCGGAATTATTCTTATATTAAATGCAGGAATAGGCTTATTGACACCACCGGTAGGAACTGTTTTATTCGTCGGTTGCGCGATTGGTAAAATTTCCATTTCACAAGGCACGAAAGCAATGATGCCATTTTTCTATGCTTTGCTAATAGTTCTGTTAATAATCACCTATATACCTGAGGTAGTCATGTGGCTTCCAAATATAATGACTGACTAAACCTTGGGATTGGGTAATATTATAAAAATATTTAAGGGGGTTTCAAAAATGAACAATAAAAAATTTATGGGCTTATTAACATCTTTACTTTTTGCCGCAATAATTCTTGTAGCATGTAGTCAAAAGGAAGAGGTTGCAGTGGAGAAGGATGGAGGTACTAAATCAGAAGCACCTAAAATTACTTTACGTCTAGCAGACAATCAACCAGCTGATTATCCAACGGTTATTGGAGATCAAAAGTTTGCCGAGTTGGTTAGCGAAAAATCTAACGGTCGTATAACGATTGAAGTATTTCCAGCAGGTCAGCTTGGTGATGAGAAATCTGTGCTAGAGCAAGTTCAACTTGGAGCTATTGACTTTGCGAGAATAAATGCCAGCCCACTTGCAGAATTTAATGATGATTTCACCGTTTTCTCCGTACCATATTTATTTAGCAGTGATGATCATCTATGGAACTTCCTTAAGGGGGAAAAAGGTTCCGCATTGTTAGATGGTCTACAAGCAGCGAAAATGCAAGGTCTTGCTTATTATGATTCAGGCTCGCGCAGTTTCTATTCCACTAAACCTTTAACAAGTATTGAAGATTTAAAGGGTCAAAAGATTCGTGTTCAGCAAAGTGAAATAAATATAAAGTTAATGGAATCATTGGGAGCAAGTGCTACTCCAATGCCATATGGAGAGGTATTCTCTGCCCTTCAAACTGGTATCATTGACGGAGCAGAAAACAATCTTCCGAGCTTTGACTCATCGAACCATTACCAAGAGGCAAAATATTTGATCATGGATCACCATACAAGAGTGCCTGAGGTGTTGTTAATGAGTAAAACAGCCTGGGAAAAACTTTCGGATGAAGATCAAAAGTTAATCAAACAAGCTGCATTGGATTCAGTCGAGACCCAAAGACAAGCATGGGCTGATTATGAAGAAAAATCTCTTAAGAAATTGAACGAGGCTGGAGTAACTATTACAGAAGTCAAAGATATATCTCCTTGGCAAGCGGCAGTGAAGCCTATTGTAGATGAATTTTCTAAAGGTTATCCTGAGCTAGTCGATGCGATCAATTCGGCAAGTCCATAATAATTAAAAGATATTTGTACTGGAGACTAGCATTTTTACCCTACCTAGTTGGGTGAATATTTACTAGGTAGGTCTTTTCCATTAAGTATAAGTAGGATATAATACACAGGCAATACTTACTGGAAAGGAACTATGATGAAGAAGCCGTGGAGTAAAATTGTAGAATTTTTTGATCGCTATATTCTTTTTAAAAACCAGACACTTATGACGAAATTTAGTGTGTTTTCTAGTATTTTAGTTATTTTACCTGTACTTTCTGTTGGATTTATAACTTACAAATATTCTTCTTTTGAACTAGAGGAAGAGTTCACGCAATCGAGTCAAAAAATAATAGAACAGGTTGAATTGCATGTTGAATATTATTTGCAAGATTTTGAAATAACGAGTTTAAAAATCATTAACTCACCTGAGATGGGAAGTTTATTAAGACTTGAAACAATTAGTAATGAATATGATCGTACGCTTGCTGAGTCGGCGCTTAAAGTTCTTAAAAATTCAGAATATTCCAGAAATGATATTTCTAATATTACGGTTTCATTAGATAATGGCATTATTATAGATTCATTGAGGGAAAGAAATTACTACCCAGCTATAAATATGAAAGATGAATATTGGTATTCATCCGTCCCGGGAAACGGTTTGGTTATGCTTGTGAGCAGGACATTAAAATTGAAAGACAAAGAGCTGCCGGTAATTTCTCTTGTTAGGCGTTTATATAATCCACATACACTGAAGCCTGTAGGTATGCTGATTATTGATATTAATTTTAAAAGAATTGAAGAAATTTCTAAAATGGTAACTTTCGGTAAGAACGGTTATTTTTTTATTTTGGATTCTGAGGGGCATTATGTCTATCATCCTAATTATTCAAAGCTTGGTAACAAAGTAGAATTCAAGCAATTAGCAAATCTTAATAGTGAAAAAAGTGATTCAGTGTTCATTGATAACAATGGTAAGGAGTTAGTTTCCTATTCTTTTTCTCCGAATCTTGGTTGGAGTTTTTTTACAGCTGCTCCATATAAGGATTTACGAGGCGGTATCCAACAAATAAGAACCGCGATTACATGGACCATTTTTGTCTCCTTGGTATTTGCGTACTTAGTAGGTTATTATAGCATTTCCAAAAGTATCGTTCGCCCAATTCATCGACTTCGCACTTTTATGAAAGAAGTCGAAATTGGTCACTTAAAAGGAAGAGTAAAGGTGGACTCCAGTGATGAAATCGGACAGCTTACAGCTGGGTTTAATAAGACGGTCGAAAGACTATCTAATTTACTGGAAGAAGTGTATGTTTCCAAGTTGAAGGAAGCTGAAATGTCTCTTAACAAAACAGAGACCGAATTAAAAATGCTCCAATCACAAATAAACCCACATTTTTTATACAATTCACTTGAAACAATTAGAGGGATGGCTTTAGAAGAGGGCAGAGAGAACATAGCTAACATATCGTCTTCTCTAGGGAAACTTTTACGTTATAACCTTAGAAATAGCTTGCCCACTGTTAGTTTACGAGAAGAGATTAGGTTTTGTGAGATGTATCTACAGATTCAAGTCTTTCGTTTCGAGAACCGTTTTGAATATATATTTAATATACCAGATGATGTTATAGACTTTGAAGTAGTAAAGTTTTCTCTCCAACCAATTGTTGAAAACTGTTTTATGCACAGTATTGGAGAAAACGCTAAGAAAATAAACATTACCATAACTGCTCAAATTCTGTCTGAATCATCATACGTTATTCGAATTACAGATACAGGAGCCGGGATTAAGGAAGAAGTTTTAAAAGAATTAACAGAGAAATTAAGAAAGAATTCAACTTCCTTTGGTGGACAACATATCGGGATTATGAATGTTCATCAGAGAATTCGCTACTTGTTTGGCCCAGAGTATGGAATAACAATTAATAGTACGAGAGGTTTAGAAACTGAGGTTACTATTCATTTGCCAATTGTAGATGGTAAGGAAGTGAAAAAAGAATGAAAAGAGTTTTACTAGTGGACGATGAAAGATGGGTAAGGAAAGCTCTTATGTGGTCGATTAGAAAGTTAAACTTATCGTTACAAATCGTGCATGAATGCGCAAATGGGCTAGAGGCTCTTGACTGGATTAAACTAAATGATGTTGATTTGGTTTTAACAGATATCCGTATGCCTGTCATGGATGGACTTACATTAGTGAAAGAACTAAACCAATTAGATCGTAATCTGGATTGTATCGTTATTAGTGTTCATGATGAGTTTCAAATTGTTCAACAAGCGATTCGAAGCGGGGTAACAGATTATCTCCTGAAACCAATTGAGGACGAAGAGTTAAAAGATTGTTTGGAAAAGTGGCTGAATAAACAAAAAGAAGTAGGTAAAGAAAATAATACACCTACTAGTATTGATGAAGTCCTTCCTACAACTACAATTGATCAGGTGTTAGCTTATCTTAAAAAAACACCACTAAAACAGGTATCCTTAACCGACGCTGCAAAAAGCGTGCACTTGAACCCTAGTTATCTAAGTCAATTGTTTAAACAACAACTAAACACTAAATTTGTGGATTATTTAACCGAACTTCGAATTCAAGAAGGGAAACGTTTATTGCTGAATACGACATTAAAGATGTCAGAAATTGCAGATAGAGTTGGGTACTCAGAAGTGGCATACTTCAGCAATAACTTCAAAAAAATGACTGGGTACTCTCCTTCTGAATTTCGAAAATCTACAAAAACAAAAAAATCTAAAAGCAGGTGAAATGATTGAAAAAGTTTATGGACGATACTTTTTTATTGTCTACCGATACGGCTATTATTTTGTACAATTCATTTGCAAAGGATTTGCCAATTATCGATTATCACTGTCACTTAAACCCTAAGGAAATTTATGAAAACAAAACATTTCAAAACATTACAGAAGCATGGCTATATGGTGACCATTATAAATGGAGAGCGATGAGAGCTAACGGAATGGAAGAACAATTCATTACCGGAGGAGCTACGGATTATGAAAAGTTTTTAGCGTGGTCAAAGACTGTTACGATGACCATTGGCAATCCATTGTACAACTGGACTCATTTAGAGCTTCAACGCTTTTTCGGTATATACAACATCTTAAATGAAGAAACTGCGCCAAGTATCTGGGAGGAAGTAAATAAAATGCTTTCAGGTGGCGGCTTTGGAGCAAGAGATTTGATTAAGAAGTCAAATGTTGAAGTAGTATGTACAACGGACGATCCAATTGATACATTAGAATACCATGCGAAAATTAGAGACGACTCCGATTTTGATGTCAAAGTGCTACCGAGTTTCCGGCCAGATAAAGGGTTAGAGATTAATTTGGATGGATATTTTCAGTGGGTTAAGGAACTAGGAGAAGTGTCGCAAATACAAATTTCCAACTATGATGATTTCCTAAATGCACTACAGTCTAGAATTGAGTTTTTTCATTTAAATGGCTGTCGTGTTTCTGATCATGCCTTAAATACGATGATGTATGAAGAAACAACAAAGCAAGAAGCAGCAAACATTTTTACGAAAGCATTGAAAGGACAAAAAGTATCACTTGATGAAGAAAAAAAATATAAATCTTATACATTAACTTTTTTAGGAAAACAATATGCGAAATTTGAATGGGCGATGCAATTTCATATTCAAGCATTACGTAATACTAATACAAAAATGTATAACAAAATAGGTCCTGACACTGGTTTTGACAGTATTAATGACGGGCAGATAGCTGTACCTTTAAGTCAATTACTAGATGCTTTGGCACGAGAAGATGCACTTCCAAAAACAATATTATATTCAGTAAATCCAAAAGATAATTACGTTATTGGTAGTTTAATTGGTAATTTTCAGGGAGGAATGCCGGGGAAAATCCAGTTTGGTACTGCGTGGTGGTTTAACGATCAAAAAGATGGCATGCTCGAACAAATGAAAACGTTAGCTAATCTTGGTCTATTCAGCCGTTTTATCGGAATGCTTACAGATTCAAGAAGTTTTCTTTCTTACACAAGACATGAGTATTTTAGAAGATTAGTGTGTGATTTAATTGCACAATGGGTGGAAAATGGGGAAGTGCCAAACGATCTAGACATGTTAGGTAGGCTTGTTCAAGGCATTTGCTATCAAAATGCAAAAGAGTATTTTAATTTTTAAGAAATGAATCAATTTCATAATAGGGAACAAACAATTGAAGTCCGAACAAAGTTGATTTTCGCTTCAGGCGGACGCTTTCCGCTCCAATCAATGCAAATTATGAAATCAACTCAGTAATTAAACTATTAGGTCTTACTTAATGGATGAATTCTATGATTCATAGAAGTACATTTCTAAATTTCTGAAAATTATGAAAATAAATCTATTCCTTTAAACTAACCAACAAAAATCATTTCCATTTTTAAGGGGGTGATCTTGTTAAAAGCTAAATAGTCATTTATGCAAACATGTAATTTAATAGGGGAGGAAAAGAATGGGTTCACTATTGAAAAGACTAAAAAAAGGAAAAAAATCTAAAAAGGTTATGACTGGCATGCTTACTTTATCGCTAATCGCCTCAGTAGGTATTCCACAAGTAGGCGCAAATGGCAATGAAGGCTTAGGATATGTAGATCCAACTACGAATACAAATCCTGGACATTCAGGGACTAACGTGGAGACTTATCGTGTTCTAGCTAACAGTAAAACAGGTCAACCAGAAATCGAAGCAGCCCAAAAAGGCGTTCTTACAATTGATGGAAAACAGTTCAAAGACCTAAATGGTAACAAGAGTCTAGACCTATACGAAGATTGGAGAATATCCGTTAATTACCGAGTAGCCGATTTAGTATCAAAGATGACACTTGCTGAAAAAGCGGGATTAATGTTGATCGACACACATACACCAATAGCGAATCCAACCGATGGAAAGTATGTTAAATCAGATGATCCATTAATTGTTGGAAAGAATATGCGTTACGTCATTTTCCGTCAAACCCCTACTGTTGATGTTATCGCTAAATATACAAATCAGTTACAAGAACTGGGGGAGGCTTCAAGATTAGGAATCCCAGTAGTAGTTACTTCGAACCCGAGAAACCATGCCTCAACGGATTATACTAACATTGCAGCAAGTGAAGGACAACATTCATTTTGGCCAGGACCATTAGGGTTTGCGGCAGCAGGTGACACAAAAGCTGTAAAGGAATTTTCCGAAATTGCCGCAAAAGAATGGAGAGCAGCAGGTATACGTAAAGTCTACGGATATACTGCTGATATAGCTACGGATCCACTTTGGGCAAGAATTGAAGATACCTTTGGTGAAAACCCTAAAGTTGCTTCTGATATGATTTATAACGTCATCAAAGGATTTCAAGGTGATAAGCTTGGTCCAGATAGTGTAGCAATAACCGTAAAACATTTTCCGGGTGGTGGAGCGCGTGATAACGGGTTAGATCCTCACTTTGTAGAGGGAAAATTTAATCCTTATCCAACCGAAGGAAGTCTACTTAAGTATCATATTCCTCCTTTTGAGGCTGCGATAAAAGCAAATGTATCCTCAATCATGCCGTATTACGCGTATCCAAGCAATGACAGTGCTGATCAAGGATTACCATGGTATAAGAAAACCCAGCAATTTGAAGAAGTTGGATTTGCCTTAAACGATGCTATTTTAGATGGCTTCTTGCGCGAAGGACTTGGATTCAAAGGATATGTTAACTCTGATACTGGCGCTATCGGAGATAATGCTTGGGGAGCAGAGGGCCTAACTCCGGAACAAAAGTTTGCAAAAGCAATCAATGCTGGAACGGATATTATTTCTGGATCATCCGAACCGCAGTTTATTATCAATGCAGTAAATAAAGGTTTACTTTCAGAAGAAGCGGTTAACGAATCTGTCACATTATTGCTAACAGAAATGATGAATTTAGGGTTATTTGAAGATCCATATGTAGATGTACAACATGCACTTGATGTAGTGGCTAATCCAAAAGCACAAGAACTAGCATATGAAGCACACCTTAAGTCACTAGTTCTTTTACGTAATGATAAAAATATTTTGCCTTTAAAGGATGCAAAATTAAAAGAGGTAAAACTATACGTGGAAATGTTCCCTGGTGGTACCGATGGAGCGAGTACAAAGGGATTAATAGAGACGATTAAAAAGCATGATCCTTCCATTACAATCACCAATAAGTTGGAAGATGCAACACATGCGTATATTTATGTAAAGCCTGTTCAATCGAACTGGGATAATAATCCACGTATTACAGTAGGACCTGAAACAGGAATTACAAATGTTGATCGAATTGTCACTATACAAAAAACAGTTCCAACTATTATGGCAGTAAACATGACGAATCCATGGGTACTAGATAAAATTGAACCTAATGCTGCGGCATTAATCGGTACTTTTGGAACAAAGGCCGAAGCAATCTTTGATGTTATTCGTGGTGAATATAATCCAACAGGAAAGCTTCCATTTGCATTACCAGCAAGTATGGCAGCGGTGGACAATGAAGTTGGAGATGTTCCAAGCTTTGCAAAAGAAGAAGATCCTTCCTATTCTTATAAAAATAAATCCGGTGATGTATATAAATATGGATTTGGTCTTTCTTATAATCAAGGGAAAGCAAAAGGTAAATCTGAAAAATAAAATTAATTAATAAATCGACTGGAGGAGACAAAGTCAACTTCCAGTCGATTTTCTTATTCGGTCGATAGGGATTATTCATTCGAAAAGGAAACGTGATGAACGGTTCACGAATTTTATGAGCCCTTATAAATATTCATAAATATAGCCCTGCCAAAAAAATCCCTAATGTCTTTTCATAGATTTCATCAAACTGGGTAAGTGGTAACGGGTTTGTTCCTCTTCCAAGCTCCACCGTAAAACCGGGTCTTCTCCAGTCCTGAATAAACCAATCTTTATAACCAGCGTAGCTTTCGATTGATTGAACAGGTTCGTAGCCGCTGACTCTACTGAATTCTGTGACCATTGCTTCTGTCTCAGGAGGTTCGAGGTTTTCAAATCCCCAATAAATAACTTCTCCTTGTGTATGAAAAGCTAGTACTCTTGCAAAATCCTTTACTCTTGTTAAATCCGCCATTGCTATTGCTTCTGGCTCGGATAAAGGGCTTTCTCCACCATAGTCTCTTGGACCTGGAGTTTTAGGAGAATTTCGTTCACGTTCACGATCCCACTCGGCAGGGAATTGATCATTCAAATCCACACCGCGAATATTCGCTTTCCATCCTGAAAAGTCTAAGCTGTCATTATTCCATTCAATAACATTACTTCTGTATGGTTCCTCTGATGGTGGACCGTTTAGCACCAAGTTAACGCCATCAGGGTTAACCATTGGAACAATGGAAAGTGTTGTTTGAACATACAGAGGTGTAGTAACAAGTCCTCGAATTGATTGCTGATTCGTTAAAGACAGTAAATAATCATTTAAGAAGGTCAAAAGGATAGGAGTTGTAATCCATTCGTTGGCATGAAACGAAGCATTATAATGCACTTGTTTTTCTCCATCTCCAATTTCGATTTCTGGGATATCTCTACCTAAAACGGTATTGCCTATTGAAGAAACTCGCAAAAATGGATAGATGTTCTGTAAACGTCTAATGTCAAACATCATCGTATTGTAATCATAATTTTGCTTTCCATTAACAACTCTCCAGTCCACTCTTAGTGGAAGATTAATCGTCTGCCCAATTTGCAAATAGTTTGGATTAAGATCGGGGTTTAGTAGCAAAGTTGCATCTAAAGGAAGGTTATGATTCTCTGCCAACCTCCAAAGAGAGTCCCCCGGTATAATTTGATAATTGATAGTAACAAATCCAGGAATTTGAATGAGTTGACCGACTGAAAGTGTTTGAGCATTAACGCTGCGATTGGAATTAATAATTAGTTGCAAGGGAATCATAAATAATTGACTATAATAATATAGGGAATCACCACGTCTCACATGAACTTCCACGTATTTCCTCCTATTCATCGAAGACTACAAATATTAAAGTATATGAGCTATTAAAGCGTATTATTAATAGATGTTTTCTAAAATGTATGAACTCATAATATAAGCTTCTTATTAAAAAAACAGTAGACAAGCTCAATTTTTGAGGTAGTCTACTGTATAAGAGGGAAGTGGGAGATTAGTACATTTTATCACTTGTATCGAACTGTTTTATGCTAAATATGCATCTCGGATTTCACTATTTTCAACGAGCTCGGAACCTTTTCCACTTAATACGATCTCACCATTTCGTATAACATAACCACGATGTGCAATGTTTAATGCCTGATACGCATTTTGTTCCACTAATAGAATTGTTATCCCGTTTTGATTTAATTTTTTAATGATGTCGAAAATTTGTTCCACAATGATTGGAGCTAGTCCCATTGATGGTTCGTCTAGCATTAATAAGTCAGGTTCCATCATTAATGCCCGACCAATAGCAAGCATTTGTTGTTCTCCGCCGCTCATTGTTCCTCCTTTTTGCTCCAGTCGCTTCTTAAGGATTGGAAAATGACCAAAAACGATTTCCATCCGCTCTTCTATTAAATGCTTATTATTAACGGAGAAAGCACCCATTAATAAATTTTCTTTTACCGTCAAGGTCGAAAAAATCTTTCTTCCTTCTGGCACATGTGCCATACCTAAAAGGCTCGTTTCATGAGCTGGTTTATTCATTGTTTCTTTATCTTTAAAAAGGATGGAGCCAGTTTTCACTTTGGCTAGTCCACTAATTGATTTTAAAGTGGTAGATTTCCCAGCTCCGTTACTTCCTATTAATGTAACAATTTCACCTTCGTTTACATGAATACTAATTCCTTTTAATGCTTGTATTCCACCATAATATGTTTCGATATTATTTACTTCTAGTATAGGCATCTAGTTTCACTCCTTAGACCGTTTGAACAGCACCTGAACCTAGGTAAGCTTCAATTACTTTTGGATTCGTTCTTATTTCTTCTGGATTTCCTTCTGCAATTTTTTCGCCGTGATCTAAAACTATGATATGCTCCGAAATTTCCATTACTAATTTCATATCATGCTCAATCAATAGCACAGAAACATTGAATTCTTCTCCCATATTTTTAATAATTGTCGTTAATTCTCTCGTTTCTGCCGGATTCATTCCAGCTGCTGGTTCATCCAATAATATTAACTTTGGCTTTGTCGCAAGGGCACGAGCAATTTCTAGTTTTCTTTGTGCACCGTAACTTAGATTACAAGCTTTTTCATTCAAATAAGGTGCAAGTTCGAAATGTTCTAGCAAGCGGTAAGCTTCCTTCTCCGCTAGTAATTCTTCTTTTTTAGTATTAGGTAAATTCAAAAAAATACCTAATAGACTCGTTTTCAATCCAGTATGCATCCCAACTAATACGTTTTCGATAACAGACATTTCACTAAATAACCTTATATTTTGAAATGTCCTAGAAATACCTCTTTTGGCTACCTCATCAGGTTTTAGCCCTAGTAATGATTTTCCTTCTAATTTAATGTCACCTGAAGTAGGTTGATAAACACCCGTTATCATATTGAAAAAGGTTGTTTTTCCTGCTCCATTTGGTCCGATTACTGCAGTAATAGAGCCTTTCTCAATATTCATCGTTACATCTTGATTGGCCGTTAAACCCCCGAATTTTTTTGTTATATTTGTTACTTCTAATATTGGCATTTATATCCTCCTACTATTGAATCTTTTTCTGATCAGTAGCTATAAAGTCCTTATGGCTCGAACTCTCTTTTAATTTCTTTTCATCAAAGATTTTATTTTTTGCAGGAATTAACCCTTTTGGTCTATATAATGCAAATGCTACTAGTAGTACTCCGAATATAAATTTTTGCATTTTTGCGGGAGATAGAGCTTCTGGAATAGAAATAACGCCACTAAAGGATAGCTGATTTACCCAAGTCGCTAATTCTGTTAATACTTGCAAATTTAAGATGGTTATAACCGCTGCACCAAGAATAACCCCTGGAATACTGCCCATACCACCAAGTACAACCATCACTAAAATGGTAAATGATTCCAATAGGGTGAAACTTGTAGGATCGATAAAAGCTTGCTTTGCTGCAAATACAACACCCATCATTCCTGAGAACGAAGCACCAAGAGCGAAGGCTAACAATTTCGTTTTTACAAGAGGGATACCCATAGCTTGAGCTGCAATTTCATTTTCACGAACCGCTTTCCATGAGCGACCGAGTTTGGAACGTTCCAATCGTAATACCGTAAAAATGGTAAATACTAAGATGACAAGTGTAACGAAATAAAATTGGTTCGGAAAGATGAGTGGAATGCCGAATATTTCAGGAGGCGTTACAGATGCTATTCCCATTGCACCACCTGTAATATTGACTGGTTTGTCCGCGTTGTTAAATAAAATTCGGATGATTTCTCCAAAACCTAAAGTTACAATCGCTAAGTAATCGCCTTTTACCCTAAGTACTGGGATGCCAATAAGAACTCCAACGATGGCAGCGATAACCCCACCAATGATTAAAAATATCCAGAAACTTTCTCCACCGAGAGGGTAATTTCCAAATGGCATAAAATTTGCAGCTTGTGGTGTAGCAAAAATGCTATATGAATAGGCACCGACTGCGAAGAAAGCAACGAACCCTAAATCGAGTAATCCCGCCATTCCGACGACAATATTAAGACCTAATGCCATGGAAACATAAATTCCTACCATTGTAGCTACATCCATATACGATTGGAAAGCTGGGCCTCCACTCGAAGCAAAAGGTATGAGAATAAATAATAATCCAATAGCGATGATCCATTTTGTTGCATTCTTCAAATTTATATAATGTAGTATTAACAAAGAAGATAATAATAGTAAAAAGGCGGTGACGGATTTTTGGGAGAAATACAATGCAGCGGATGAAACCGCAACAAAAACAGTAAATAAGATTACTTGCGACCATTTATATTGTAAAAATTTCGCTAAAATTTCTTTCAACATAGCCACCTACACTTTCTCAGCAGAAGGTTTACCCAATAAACCTTCCGGCTTGAAAATAAGCACTAATATTAATATCGAAAATGCAAAAACATCTTTATACTCTGCTCCAAAGACGCCACCTGTTAGTAACGATAGATTTGCAGATGCAAACATTTCCATTAACCCTAGTAGTATTCCACCAAGCATGGCACCTCGTATATTACCGATACCACCTAAAACCGCAGCGATAAATGCCTTCATGCCCAAAATGAATCCGATAAATGGATCGATTGTGCCGTATTGAACAGCGAATAATACGCCTGTTGCACCACCTAAAGCCGACCCAATAAAGAAAGTAATAGAAATCGTTTTGTTAACATTAATAGACATTAGGGATGCCGTGTCACGGTCTAGTGCTACTGCCCGCATTGCTGTTCCCCATTTTGTTCTGTTTATAAAGTAATCTAGAGAAATCATTAATATAAATGCCGTAACTAGTACTATTAGGAAGGAAGTTTTAAAGCTAGCGTCATTAAAAATACTGGATAGGGAAGAGAAACTAATCGTAATTTGATCTCTAAACATAGATGGCCCTGTTACAATATAGTTTCCAGAAGATAGTTCGGCGATAAAACGAATGACATCTTGTAAGATAAAAGAAATTCCTATTGCTGTAATAAGTGGAATAAGCCTTGGAGCATTTCGAAGGGGGCGATATGCCACTCTTTCAATACCCATCCCAAGAAGTCCTGTCAAACAAGCAGTGACAACTAAAACTAAAATAAGTACAATAATTTGTGGAACGGAAGATACCCAACCCATTCCCATTAATAAAATAAAGAATGCTGTACCGATAAATGCACCCGTCATAAAAATTTCTCCGTGTGCAAAATTTATTAGCTGTAATATCCCGTAAACCATTGTATAACCGAGGGCTACAACAGCATACACAGCGCCTAATGCAAGTCCATCAATTAGTACCTGAGGTAAACTTTGTAACATTTCTAGAAGCATAATAACCCTCCATAATTTTTTTCGGTAAAGAAAGAGTGTTGAGAAAAAAAGTCCCAACACTCTATCAAAATCCCTATACTATTTTCCAACTTCGCCTTCTAGAACACCTGGATAACTCGCTTCAGTAAATTTGTATAAATAAATTTTTGCGTTCGTGTTATCGCCTATTTCATCAAACGTAACGTTCGTTAATACACCTTCATAGTCCTTCACGGATCGAACAGCTTCTGCAACTTTTTCTTTAGAAGGTAGTTTTCCGTTATTTTCATTAATAGCCTTTTCGATAGCATGGAGAATTACGCCCATTGTATCGTAACCATAAACGGAAAAAGCCTCTGCATTTTTATTGAATTTAGCTTTATAATCCGCTACGAACTTTCGACCTGCTTCAGTTGCTGTACTATCGCCAGCAACAGATGTGATATAGGTGTTTACAACTGCATCACCTGCAATATCAACTAAACCGGAAGCATCCATGCCATCCCCACCCATAATAGGAACATCAATTCCTTTATCACGAGCTTGTTTGATAATAATTCCACCTTCAGAGTAAATTCCACCAAAATAAATCAAGTCAGGTTTTTTTGTTAAAACTTGATTAATCACACCATTAAAGTCTTTTTCCCCAACTGTAATTCCTTCATATCCCACAATTTCGGCACCTGCTTCTTCAGCAGCTACCTTGAATGCATCTGCAATACCTGAGCCATAAGCTGTTTTGTCTTGGATTATAAAGATTTTCTTTGCCCCTAAAGTTTCAATAGCATACTTCGCTCCAGCTGGACCTTGTGCATCATCTCTTCCTACAATTCGGTTGACTGTTTTTAATCCACGATCAGTTACCGTAACAGCAGTAGTTCCTGGCGATACCATAGCAACATTGTATTTTTCGTACACTTCAGAAGAAGGGATGGCAACACCAGAATTATAGTGACCAACTATTGCGTAAATCGACTTATCAGCTCCGATTATGTTCGCATTGGATACACCTTTTTTGGGATCTGATTGATCATCATAAGATTCAAGCTTTAGTGTATAACCTAGTTCTTTAAACTTTTCTGCCTGTTCTTCTAATTTCATTTGAGCACCTAGCCGAATGGATTCACCAATGATTGCTGATCCACCTGATAAAGGTGTTTGTGTAGCAATTTTGATGACATTTGATCCATTTGCCGATTCATCACCTTTAGATTTAGATGAACAAGCCGCTAACATTCCAATAATCAGCACACCAGTTAAAAGTAAGACAACAGATTTTTTTAATCGCATATTTTCCCCCCCTATTTTTTTAGCACTAGTTTAGCTACTAGATTTAGTATATTAATTTATAATTTTAAAATTACTAAAAAACAGAAAAAATATTAGTTATTCTAACATCCTATTGATTTTTAGTTCCTTTGGCATATATATTCCAATTAGTAAATCAAGTGATACCGAGTTCCAATTCGTTAAGTGTACGGATTCATGAAGAATAAAAACCTCTATATAGAGCAAATTAATCTCTAGGAGGTGATGATCAATGAGTAAAAATAATAATCAGACAATGAATGTTAGAACGCATAATAGTTTCGAACTTTATAAAAATCCTACAAATAATCCTGACGAGGAATTTGCTGAGGAATTTATTGCAATATCAAAAAACAAAGTAACGAAAGAACTTAATAAAAATAAACCTAAAAAAAGGGATTAAACCAGTACATGAAAGGTGAGTGTATTAATGCTCACCTCTCAGTATTAAATAGTAAATGAAGCGCAGGCAGTGGAAACTGGAAAAACCAATACAATAACGATTGAAAGATTATATCAAACAAACAAGATTGTCATTAGTGGGAATCTTCCCGATAAAACGAAAAAGAATGGGTGACTGTCCAACATCCAACGACACATACATTGACAATGTTTCAAGCAGTTTTAGCAGAAGCAGGAATCGAGTATACAAAAGAAAAAGTATTTCAAGCCGCAACACCAAATAGTGCTACTTTTTGTAATGAAGCAATCGACGACACTGGAGCAACTGTTAATCCCTTATATGAAACTTAGTAATAATGGCATTGCGGATATTTTAGTAAAAACAATGGGGAACGTGAAAACGGTAATACAAAGGCCAGATTGAAAGTGATAAAAGAATATGGAAATTCTATTAACTTAAATATGGCAGATTGGCAATTTGAAGATGGTTCTGGAATGTCTCATAAAAATAGTGTTTCGAGTTTATGAGTGAGCGAATTGTTATTTAAAGTCCAGGGCGAAGATTGGTTTACTACCTATTTTACTAGTTTACTAGAAGCTGCAAATGCGGATCGAATGGTAGGAGGTACTTTAAGAAATCGATTAAACGTTCCACTAACAGCAAGTAAAGTCCATGCAAAAACAGGTTCATTAACTGGTGTTACACTTAGTGGTTATTTAGAAGCAAGCAGCGGGCAATCGTACATCTTTAGTGTGTTAGTACAAAATAAATCTGGTACATCCACAGTAATTGATGAGATTGTGAAAGAAATAGCGGAAGAATTGTAGGGATTTGAGTTACTACTTCTATTGTTCATCATCTAAGGGAAGAGTAACATGTTAGCTGACACCGGCACCACGATCAGAGTTATGCAATTGAAAGAATCATAATATGTTTTTTTAGAAGATAGCTTTGTATATATAATAGTAGCAATAACGCTCAGATAAATCGAATTGGAAAATTATCCATATCCATAAATTCGATTTGTCTGAGCGTGTTTTAATAATGGAGTTCCATCTATTTAATATATTATCTATTCTGCCCGTTATTTTGTTGTGCGTTATTTCGTTTAGCTTGATTTAAATTATGTTCTTCTGCAAATTCTTCACGCGTGTCTTTTCTTGAATTGGGTTCTTTTTTCTTAAAGTTTGGTTTATTTTTCTTTGTCATGGTATCGTCACCTCCTAGAGTTTAATGTGCTCAGTACGGATGGTCTTATTCAAAATGATTAGTTCTTTGCAATTTTTTAATGAAATTGGGAATGCGTTCTTAAATTCATTCGCCACTTTTGTTAGATTTCGGTGGTTAGGGCAGACTGGAAAAAAACGAAAAAGTAAATACTATCAAAAAATAGATGGAGTCAAATTAAGTAATTGCTTTTAAATATATAGCTATAAATGGAAGCTATATGGAAAGAGAAATCGAGCCCATTACCTTGCTTTGCGATAAATATTACATATACGACATAATGGTAGCGGATTAAATGTGATAATGTATGTACATGAAATAATTTTGATAAATGAGGGATGATCATGTCAGTTGTGAACCTGTTAGCTTCTCAACTAAGTCGAAATGATGAAGTACCAAATATTGAGTTGGCACGTGAATTAGTTAATGAAGAAAATCATACAGCAATAGAAGAAATAATTGAAAACCTATCAAGCAAAGATAAAAAGATTCAATACGATTGTATTAAAGTAGCGTACGAAATTGGACAAGTTAAACCAGAACTCATAAGTAAGTATGCTCATACTTTTATAAAGTTGCTAAAAAGCCGTAATAATCGTTTGGTCTGGGGCGGGATGACGGCATTAGCAACGATTGCTGAGTTAGCATCAGAAATCATTATGGCTCATCTTGATACATTAAAAAGTGCCATGAAAATTGGTTCAATTATTACAACTGATAAAGGTGTTCTAACTCTTGCGAAGCTAGCAGCCGTCAGTAAGGAAAACAATGATGTGATTTTTCCGTTCTTACTCCAACACCTTGAGGATTGCAGAACAAAGGAAATTCCTCAGCACTCGGAAAGCACGCTTTTAGCCGTAACATATGAAAATAAAGAGGAATTTTTGAATGTGTTACGAAAAAGAGAAAAATACCTAACAGCTCCTCAACTAAAAAGAATCAAAAAGATCTATAAAATATTAGAAGCAAATTAAGTATATTTTGAGGTGATAGTAAGAAAGAAAAAAATGCCAAAGTTGTGCCATGCCATTAAAAAATATTGAAAATCGTGGTGAATAATAAGTAAGTGAGGTTTTAAAATTTACAAAGGTGCACCTTATTGAAATTTACTATAAGGTGCTTTTCAAAATGAAAACAAAGCTATTGTGTTTTAAGTCGTTTACTAGCTGAATTTCGTTCTACAGTAACGGGAATATGGTTCAATGCCTTTCCTAAGCCATAGTGAGGCATATTGGCATAAATAGATTCATAATTCCCCTTACTTATTTGAAAAGTTTCATGATAAATTCCAACCGCATCATTGTTACCTACTTTTTGGTTGAAATTTTTCCAAGCCGTAAGATGTTTTTCATTTTTAGAATAAGCAAGAAGATATTCAGTTGAACGCCAATATTGGATCATGGTAGTGGTTCGAAGCCCAAAGTAGCTTTCCATCGATAAAAATCCTAGTTCCTCTTTATGCATATAAAGCTCCTTAATCATCCCAGGCATGGCGTTAAAAACGGGTAACCACTTATGGATTGCAAGTCGCTTGTTCACCCTCATGCCAATTATGAAAACGACAATATCCTCCGTATTATCAACCGTGTAACGCCCAGTAAAAATTTGTTTGGCCATCATTAATCCCCCTAAGAAAGTTTATCAAGAGTAAAATCGCACCATTCGATTGCAGCTTTTGTGGTTCTTTTTCCATAATCTAATGTAAACAACCAATACATTGAATCCTCACTGTTATCTTTGTAATTGCTAATTGCCTGTTCAATAGAAACATAGGTATTATAACGTCCTTCAAGCTCTTGCTTATAATTCTGTAGAAGTAATACCTTACTTTCTCTCGCTTGATAGCGACCAAAAAATAGTTTAAGTAAAATTTCATTCCGCTCAATTGGTAATTGTTTAATTGGCTGCTCCAACCAACTTTTTAGTACTTCCATTCCTTTTGAAGTAAGCAAGTACTCATTTTTAACTGGTCTTCCCGGGCTAGATAAAGTACGAACTTCCGCTAATTCCTCTTGGACAATTAGTTTGAGAGTTGGATATATTTGTCCATAACTAATTTTCCAAAAATGATTTAAACTTTGATCAATGAACTGCTTAATGTCGTAACCCGATTTACATTCAGTAGTTAATATTCCTAGTATTGCATAGGTTGTATCGTTATAATTTTTCAGTATTTTCACGCCTATCCAAAAGATATATATCATTTAGATATATGGTAAAGGATGTAAGAGAGGAATGCAAGCGGAATTTTCTGAATAGGTAAAAATAATGTGGTTTTAGAGGGAAATACAAGACCTCATTTAGATAAGCTGCGGGAACCCTATCATAAGTAAATAGTTCATTTCTTACAACTAAATAGGTTTTATCTACAAATAGAAAAGCTGACTTGGCTATATGATATTGATATTGCCTTCGTCAGCTTTTCCGTTGTTAAAACGAAGACTCCATGATTCTCCTTTAATAAGAAAATGAAAGATATGATTATCGATGACATTTTGGAAAATATAGATTATAAATTCTGTCCAAATTTAATGTTATATTAATAAAAAAATATGATAAAAGAAAGAGGAGCGGTTATGAAAAAGGAATGGATTTTACGCTGGTCTTTTTTTATTTTTGGATTAATGGTACTAGCATTTGGCATATCTTTAACAATTGAAGGAAAACATTTAGGAATTGGACCATGGGATGTTTTTCATTATGGTCTATTCACTAAATTTGGCTTTACTATTGGAATTTGGTCGATAATAAGTGGATTTTTACTTTTGATGATTGGTTCAATTTTCAATAAGGCATGGCCAAAAATAGGGGCTTTTCTAAATATGTTGTTTCTAGGATTATTTATTGATCTTTTTAATTTGATTTTACCTAGCATTGATAGTTTAGTAGGAGCAACTATTGCCTTTATCATAGGTGTCGTGTTAATTGGGTACGGTATTGGGTTATATGTTTCTGCTGATTTTGGAGCAGGTCCTAGAGACAGCTTTATGTTATTAATCGTTGAAAGAACGGGTTGGGGTATTCCGTTGGTTAGAAATGGGATTGAAGTACTCGTTTTTCTTCTTGGTTGGATATTAGGGGGGCCTGTTGGAATTGGAACAGTGATTATTGCGTTTGGATTAGGTCCAATTTTAGGATTTTCTATTCCTCAATGTAAGAAACTGATGGCATTTTTCCTCGGTCAAAAGGATCGCCTGTTAACGCATATGTAGACAAAATAAATAAATAAATAAATAAATAAACAAACAAATACGATGTATTGGAGAAACCTCATTTAGATATGCTACGGAGAACCGTATCATAAGTAATTAGACATTATACGTTAATCTCCAAATTTCAAGTGGTGGTAAATGGATTAGTGAATTTTTTATAAACGTTTATTAATTATTCATATCTTTTAAAAAAAGGTTATCAAAGCGGCTACTACGCCACTCTGATAACCTTTTCTCATTTCTTCATATGTCTAATCTACTCCTCATCCGGAGTAACAAACAACAATATAGATGGTCTTATTCAAATTGATTAGTTCTTTGCAATCCTTTAATGAAACTGGAAACCTAAGTAAAAAAGATAAAGAAATGATCGAATATAAGCAATTTTCACTCGGAGGGATGTTAAAGTATTGTATGATTTTCAGAGAGGAGGCTTTAAAAATGAAAAATAATAGAAAAACATTAACGGTAATATTTACGCTAGTATTAGTCATATTGGCTGCTTGTGGAAACCCTACTGATGAGTTAAGTACTAAATCGAACAACGATTCATCGGGTAACGACTCGACTCAGAATAGAGATGAAGATTCTTCTAATGCAGATCGAACAGAAAACTCTTTAGAAGATGCAGACGACACTAAAAGCAAAAAGGAAGAGTATCTAAAGATACTAAATGATATGGAAGAAGCAGATAGATACTCAAACGTTGGAACAACAATGTTAGAGTTGGAGGAACAAGAGGCGGAGAGAAATAAAAAATGGGATGTAGAGTTGAATCAAATTTACGGAGTGTTGAAAGAACAGCTTGGTACTGAACAGATGGATAAATTAAGAGAAGAACAACGGAACTGGGTAAAACACAGAGATGAAATTGCTAAAGAGTCATCACTAAAGTATAAAGGTGGGTCGATGGAATCATTAGAATATGTGGCTACGCAAGCAATTCTCACAAGAGAAAGATGCTATGAGTTAATTGCAAAGTATATGAAGTAATTTTTCACTTTAGAAAATTCTATTATTTTGAAACAGAAATACCCGTTGCTCCGTCTAACGTTTAACAATAAAGGAGGTGCTCTATGACGCAACTTGAAAAATTTATATATGAGCATGGTGAGGAGTTGTTAAGACTTGCTTATACCTATGTGAAAAATAAGCAAGCTGCGGAAGACGTTGTCCAAGATGTGCTACTCAGAGCATTTGAAAAACAAGAGGAATTTCGTGGGGAGGCCACGTATCGTACTTATTTGTATAGAATGACGATTAATCGTAGTTACGACTATTTGCGAAGTTGGCATTATAAAAATACAATCGTAGGGGAAACAATTCAGCGCTTATTTGGTCGATTGACGGAGCAAGATGTCGTGACACAATCAGAGAATCGTCAACTCGCACAAGCAGTTCTTGCATTACCGTTGAAATACCGTGAAGTCATTGTATTTACGTATTACTATGATTATTCTTCTGAGGAAATTGGAGAGCTGCTTAATTGTTCATCGGCAACGGTGCGTACTAGGCTCGCGCGTGGTCGTGAAAAACTCAAATTAGTGCTAAAGGAGGGTGGCTTTGATGGAACGATTGAAAATGGGTATTGATGAAGTGATTGGCGAAAAGAGTTGGATGACGGAAGGGCTAGCGCGGAAAATGGCTGAACCGAGAAAAAAAACGACACCTACTCCGATATATGCAATAGTAGGCTTTGTTGCAATTGCGGCCTTATTTCTTACGATTACATTATGGTCATCCCAACCAGGGATTTTGAGTGCTGCAACAACAAAGGCACTTGGTGCGCACGGAGAATTATTTAATACGTATTTTGAGGCAATTGATGCACAGGATGCAGAAACGCTAAAACAAGTAGCATCCCCAGCGTACGGTGTGGCTGTAGAGGAGCTATTTAACAAATATGAAAATATGGATTTATCGAAAGCAGAATTTCTACTCCAGCTTGACGGCATCATTTGGATGAAATTGGAGGTGATGAATAAAGACGGCGAAAAATGGAGAGATGTTGTTACGTATTATCAAATCGTAGATGGTAAAATATATGAGCCTGTATATGAACATCCGTTTTATATATATGAGCATTTTGATATTGAAGAAGCGCAGGCGCAAGCCGTTTTTGGTTTTGGGGGATATCGTAATAACAGTCAGTTTGTAGCGATTGATGGTGGAAAATTGTTTGTGAGTGGCTCTCGTTCACATAATAAGGTGGAATCGGCCATCGAGTTGTACTTAAAAGAGATTGGCGAGGAATCTGTGTCTGAACAATATCTGCAACCTCGTCTTGTCTACAAAGATAATGGAAAAGTTTTATGGTTATCGGCAGATGGATTTGAGATCGTGTTTACGAGAAAAGGCGAGCGTATTTTAGTGGATAACCAAGGAGTCGAATATTATCAACAAGGAAGATATTAAATAATGTCGCAACTTCAAAAGACCAAATATTATAATCGGTTCCCTCAAGGGCTGATTGATAGATTAACCCATCTGCTCATGGATGGGTTATTTTTATTTTTTCAGCATCGCTTTACTTTTTGTATAAAGCAACCCGATACGGAAATAGTTGTGCTTCCATGATTCCTTCTTTTACTGCGGGATCATTATTCATCAATTCAACTGCTTCTTCCTCTGTATCTACTTCTAAAATGACGATTCCCATTGGATCCAAGTTCAAAGTTCTACCCGCTAATAGGAGTTTTCCTTCTTCTTGCAATTTTTGTAATACCTCAAAATGATGTTGGACAATTGAATTTTCTTTATCTGTCCAATTAGCTTGATCTAACAGGGAAGGAATGAGTTTCAGTTGATATAAAAACTGTAATTTTTCCATTATGAGCCTCCTAATAAGTGCAATTTAGAGTTGCAATTCATTAATATTGTATCAGAACATATAGAAGTAGTAATTAGTAATCTATCAATATTTAGATAGATTAGATAGAAAAAGGGATTCTTAAAACAGTGACGAATATCTATAGTTAGAAAGGGGGAGCATTGATCAGGAATATAAAGCATATACGAATTGAAGCGATCTTAACAAGAACGCTACGAATCTTCCATTTTCAAAAAGAAGGATAATCGATTTGAGCTAGTGGTTTCCAAATTCACAGTGTTGTATATTATTAAAGCTTTCTTTAAGGAACCATTTTCAAAAACATACCCTTTTATTAAGGTGCCGTTACTACTTATTTATCCTTCTAAACCTGAGAATTTGGACGATGTTACTGTAATAGCAATGGAGAATGTTACGTACATGCTGCAGTAGGATGAACCGGATCAAACGGCAAATGAAATAAAATAATGGATTGAAGAGAAAGATTAGCGAAAAGTTCGAGGTCCATCTATGAGAGTCTTATAGGTGTTCTAAAGAATTATATTATGTGTAAATTTTGTCCCTGAGACGTAAACAAAAAAATCGTTTAATACAGTAAGAAAGTAAAATTTTATTAAAAAGTTCTCTCATAAAACTGGAATAATATTTATATAGATTATATACACTATTAATATTGATTTTTAAAACATATTTATCCATTCAGCATGTATTATCGTGTTACTAATTTAAGTAATCGCGTTACCTGTGAGGAGAATTTAATAATTAGAGGATATATCTAGAATGAAAACAAGCATTTGAGATAAACAAATAGGGCTGTTGAAACGAAATGAGAAATAAGAGGTTATTAAATGACTGAAAATTATAATTTATTATACAAGATAAGAAAAATCTTCAACCGGGATGAACCGAATATGAAGGTTATTACTCCGCTATTACTACTAGCAAGCATAATTTCCATTATATTGGCAGTAGGTATTGGTCCAGTGTCTGTTCATCCAACTTTCGTCGGGAAAATTATTATTAGCAAACTACCATTTTTAACAGACTTTGTGGATCATAACTGGACTAGGTTAGATGAAAACATAGTTTGGGGTTTACGTTTACCAAGGGTGTTATTAGGTATGATTGTTGGTTCATCATTGGCAGTAACTGGGGTGGCCATGCAAGCTTTGGTGCGCAATCACTTAGCGGATCCATTTATTCTTGGTGTATCTTCAGGTGCATCTGCTACTGCTACATTAGGTATGCTATTTGGAGTATTTTCCTTTTTAGGAACCTATGCGCTTTCTATAAGTGCATTTATTGGAGCTGCGGCTACTATTATCATGGTCTATACTATTTCGAGAGTTAGAGGAAGGATTAATATTACTCAATTATTACTCTCAGGTGTTGCCATTGCCATGATAATGGATGCTGTTACGAATATTATCACTTTAAGTGCGCCAAACGCATTGGGATTACATAATGCTGCATTTTGGATGTCTGGTAGTTTGGCAGGAGCTAAATGGGGCTATTTAAAACTTCCCCTTGTAGTCATTATTTTTTGTATGACTGTATTACTGATTAATTACCGTGCTTTAAATGCATTACTTTTAGGAGATGAAACAGCTAGTACTTTAGGTATTAATGTAAGACGTATGCAAAAAATGCTCGTATTGGTTGCTTCCCTTTTAGCTGGTGTGACGATTGCAGTAAGTGGTTCTATTGGTTTTATTGGGTTAATGGTTCCACATATGACTAGATTATTGATTGGCTCAGACCATAAAAGAGTTCTCCCTGTAAGTGCTTTGTTAGGGGGAATATTAGTTGTTTGGACTGACGTTGCGGCTCGGCTGGTAATAGCACCAGAAGAATTGCCGATTGGAATATTAACAGCTCTATTTGGTGGACCATTCTTCATTTGGTTACTTAAGAAAAACTCAAGAACATGAAGAGGTGAAATCATGAGATTACAAGTTGAGAATTTAAAATTTTCATATGATGAGAACAAGATTATTGAAGATATTTCCCTCCATGTTGCAAAAGGAGAGTTTGTTGGAATAATAGGACCAAATGGGAGTGGTAAATCTACTATATTAAAGAATTTATATCGTGCTCTTAAGCCTGATTCTGGAGATGTTATCTTAGATGCTGAAGATTTATATAAAATGAATGTAAAAAAAGCAGCAACAATAATGGGTGTTGTTGGACAAGAAAACTTTATTCCATTTGATTTTAAAGTGGAAGAAATCGTTGCAATGGGACGTAGCCCTCACAAAAAGCTTTTTGATGGAGATACAAAAGCGGATAAAGATATAGTGGTAAAAGCCTTAAAACAAACTGGCATCGAAGACATGGCAAAGAGAAATTTTTTACATCTCTCAGGTGGGGAAAAGCAACGAGTTTTAATAGCACGAGTTTTAGCCCAACAAACTGATTTTTTACTATTAGATGAACCCACAAATCACTTAGATATTCATTATCAATTGCAAATGTTTGATTTGGTAAAGGGATTAGGTGTAACAGTATTATCAGCCATTCATGATTTAAATATTGCTGCATTGTACTGCGATAGAGTCTATGTATTAAAAGAAGGACGGTTATTTAAAGCGGGTACACCAGAGGAAATTTTAACCCCAGAAGTGATTTATGAGGTTTACGGCATTAAAGCCGATGTTATTATACATCAGGTAACAAAAAAAGTTTCCATCACATATTTACCGGAAAGCCTAAATTTAAAAAGGGGGAGAAAATAAAGTGAGCAAAAAAGTTTTTGGGGCATTATTATGTGTCACAATACTTGCAGTAGGGCTAGTTGGATGTAGCACAGCTGCCAGTAACACTTCTGTCAAGGAATCAACAGAAACAAAATCAGCAGAATATGAATCGTTGACTTTTGATAATTACGGAAGAGAAGTAGTGGTTACTGAAAAACCGAAAAAAGTATTAACATTCGGGCCAAATAGTACAGAGTTATTCGTCGCGTTAGGTCTTTCGGATTACGTGATTGGGAATAGCTTAAATAATCATAGCAGAGGTGCTTTGCCTGAATATAAAGAAGCCTATGATAAGATTCCAGAATTAACACATGGCTCAGTTACTAAAGAAGCTGTTACAACGAGTGGTGCCGATTTTATTTACGGGATTGATTGGGAATTTGGTGGGGATCGATTAGATGTTAAGGAATTGGAAGATTACGGGATAACGACTTATATGAATAAGGCCTCAACATTAGAAGAAACTTATCAAGAAATACTCGATATAGGTAAAATATTCCAAATAGAAAGTTCTGCAGAAGCTTATGTAGCCGATCAAAAAGCAAGAATCACAGCCGTTCAAGAGAAAGTTTCAGGCCAAAAACCGTTAAATGTATTAGTTTACGATAGTGGTGGTGACGGAGTTTTCACAGCAGGTGGAACAAACTTTGAAACATTATTAGTTGAACATGCTGGTGGAAAGAATATTTTCGATGATATAACAGAAAAACAATGGACAACTGTAAGTTATGAAGAAGTATTAGCTAGAAAGCCAGATATAATTATCATTCACGATTATGATTCTCCTTCATTAGAACAAAAAATTAAAGACATTAAAAATGATCCAGCTCTCTCCCAACTAGACTGCGTTAAAAATGAAAATTTCATACCAATTACTTTAGAGAGTGTTTTACCAGGTGATAGAATGGCCTATACAGTAGAAACGTTAGCAAAAGGTTTATATCCAGAATTATTTGAATAGTAGACTTATTTGAAGGGATTCACTAGCGTTGCATAGGATCAAAAATAAGATAAATTTAAAGTAATTCCCTACACAATCAAAAGGGGTTCACTCATGAAAAGTGTACACAATGGATAGAGGATATGCCAATAAAATATAAATTGGCGGTTGGCTACAAAGAATATCCATTTTCTCGTTCGAACAAGAAAGAACTTTCGGATGGAGACGTTGCCGTAAAGAACCCTTTGGCTGCATCGAATTTACAGATGAAAAAGGAACGGTATTTCATCTGATTACGGATCGATTGGATTTATCGGAGGACGAGATCTTGGAAGCCTATAAAATCGTTGGTATATCGAACTTTTCTTAAAGTGGCTTAAGCAGCACAACAAGGTAAACCATCTATTCAGCCAATCACCCGTTGGGATCTGGAACCAAATGTTTATCGCATTGATAACGGTTGCGTTAACAGAAATCATGTGGCTCCTCCACCAACCGAAGAAAACATTAGAAAAAAAGCAAGAACAAGAACAAACTAAATAGTTAAAAAGGGAACTGATTTATCATTAAAAATCTGTTCCCTTTTTTATTCAATCTTTCAACTTTCTTTACTAATCGATGAAGTTTTATAGCAGTATAAAAATATAGGTAATGGTATCAAATTTATGTTGTAAGAGATGATTAAACCAAAAACACTGGCCTATTATTCCTTAATTCACATCCACATCCACACCTGTTAGGACACAGTTTGGCAGGAGTATTAAGGAGGTGTTGGCAGTGGTCAATATTAATCATATCATTCATTAGTCCATGAGTAAGTTTTTTCTGCCACACTTCATATTACAATTCGTCAAGTATAATTATTTTTCTTAGAGTAGTAGATGATACTTTCAATAATAAATATTATTAGTATAGATAGACCAAAAAGTGGCATTAGTATGCCTAGTATAAGTAGTGTTGATATAGCTCCAATTGACCATGGTCTATTTATTCTTTTTGGTAAATTCATATCTCCTGGTTTAACTCTTTTCATCCATGAAACGTATCCCATAGCTATTGCTACTAAGAAAGCAATACAAACAATTAGGTTTAAGATTTTATTGGCAATCCCAAACAAGTGTCCTTCATGAAGAGGTATTCCCCAAGTGAACCACTTACCTATAAATCCATAATCCTCAAAGTTAATTCTGGCAATTAATTTACCGGAATATTGATCAAAATATGCGGTTATTTCTTCGTATGGGCTAATATCTAGCCCTGTGACACCTGTATTACTTCCTTTGGATACCGTGAATACGCCTTTTTCATTGGAAGGATAGACGATCGAGAACGGTCTAGTAATATTTTCATTTTGAGATTCTTTTATGATTAAATCTAAGTTTTGTTGAACCGGTATATTTATATTATGGGGGCTATCAGAGTGATGATCAGCATGTCCTGTATTATTTGAAGCAGGTTGGTTTAAACTTCTTGTAGCCCAAGGAATCTCATCCACATTAGATTGCGGTGGATTATAGCGTAATTCAGTTCTACCTAATTCAGGATGCTCTGCACCAAATTTACTAATATGACTTCCCATAAATACAGACCAAGGTATTCCAGTAACCACAATTACAATTAATGGTATTGCAATTACTAATCCAAATATTGCGTGGATCTTTTGTAATTTAAGAGTGTTAGATCCTTTTTTTGACCTGTTTATAAGTAACTTCTTTTTAAAAGTCATATATATACCTGATATGATAAGGAAAATTGCCCAACAAGCAGTCAATTCGACCAAATATCGTATAAATGTACTCTCAGTAAATAGAGAGCTATGAAAGTTTCTCATAAAATTAGAGTATGTATATTTAGCATTTTGACTTGCAACTATTTGATTGTTGCTGTCTAGAAAAATATAAAGAGAATCACCTTCATCATTATTAATAGTCACTCTGTTGTTATACGGTTCTTCCATCATGCTGATTTTACCAACGGCATAGCCTTTGAATGTGTCATTTATTTCTTTTATAGCCTCATCTATGCTTTGCTTTTCTTCTATTTCACTTTGCCCGAAAAATTCTTCTTTATAAATGTTGTTTTCGACTTCAGGATAAAATAGAAAACCAATGCCCGAAACGGTCAGCGTTAATAATAGTGGTGTAATAAACCAAGCGGCGTAAAAATGAAGTCTTCTAAATGGATTGAACGTGTTTTTATTGCTCATACTAATCTCCTTTTATATGTTTATTAATTTTTATCACTATAGTCAAGAATTCTTGAAGAACTTCACAAAAGGTTCTTCTTGTTGCAAGAGCATAATTACAGAAAAACTATTAGAAAAAAAGCTGGACCTTCACTGGCAACAAAAATGATTATAAACATAAATTGTGATAAAAGTATGAAAAATTTTCGAATAATAAAATAATCTTTATGTCCTATTGGGAATGTGAAACAGTTAAGTTTATTGGGGAAATGTACAAAAGAATTTTGAAGTGGGAATTAAAAGGGATATTAATTAGAACTATCCAAATTTGATGTATTTATCTTCAATTTTTACTTAACACAAGGTGCCAGGTTCTCTTTGAATTCTGAATTGTGTTAGAACCTTCACTAAAGGTATTAAAAACAATACAGAGTTCAATGAAAATAGGGTACTATGCATATTTCTCATTTGGAAACTTAAACGCACTATAAGTAACATCTGACCACAATAAAAAAAGACCGCTGGATTTTGTAGCATCAAACGATCAAAAATAATAGGCGGTCCCCTCGAGTTGGTTAGACTTAATGATTTAGCAGCTAAACTTGAAAAAGTGTTAATGGAAAATCTAAAATACAAACCGCATTTAGACTAGTCACGGGGAACTTTATCATAAGTAAGTGCGATTTATGAAAAGAACCACCTAGAAGGGTTGATATGTCAACGTTCTAGGTGGTTCTATAATTTATCGAATCTTCATGTGAGAATATTTTTCTATGAAAAGTTATATGTATGCAGGTTTAGATAATTGATTACTATTAGTGTGTTCACTGCAACATCTAATTTAATTCAGGGTTTTATTGAATAGATAGCAAATGAAATTATTTTCATATCAATACAAAATATGCTCTAAGAGAGGACTAGTATTATTTTTTTAGTTTCTTTATTAAATAGTTAGCAGAGAAAATAAGTAAAAAGACAATAGGTACTGCAATTGATAAAATAGTGCTGAGAGTTCCCAAATTATACCCCTCGAATTTAATATTTTTTGAATATTTAAGACTTTAAATTTAGTATAATAGAAATTAAGATAATTATTTCAAAATATACGAATCGGAATATTTGGAGGTACTATGGGGTTTGGACAAACATTAAAGCGAATTAGATTAAACCGTAATATGTCGCAAGAGAAAATTGCTGCAGGTTTAATAACTCAAGGAACTTATTCAAGAATAGAACGGGATCAGCTTCAATTAGACGTAGAGTTATTTTTGAAGCTGCTTGAACGCTTGAATATATCTAGCAATGAGTTTCTTTTTATTCACAATAATTACCAAGCGATAGAGCATGAATCCATCATGAAAGACTTTAGAGACTTAGAAATCACATTGCCTGAAACTTTAAATAATCATATGAGAAGATTGAGTATATATTTAAAAAGATATCCATCATCTAATTTAAATAAGGTTTTTATTGCTTATCAAATTTTATATTTATATGTAGTAGAAGGTAATATTGAACTAGCAAAACAAAAGGCTAGTTTAGTTTGGAGCGATTTTCAAAAATTAGATAGTTGGTATATTGATGATTTAATTTTATTAAATAGCCTATTAATCTTATTTCCATTAGATACAGCTATAGAAATTACAACAACGGCTTTAAAACGCATCGATGCTTATGAGCATTTTGAAAAAGATTTAACCTATTTAAAAATTTATTTCGAAATGGATTTATGTGTAATCCTTATACAGCAACAGAAATATGAGCTAGTACTCCATAAACTTAATTATATCTATGAAAATTACAAACAAAAAATGTCTTATCAAACGTTAGTGGCGTTATTTACAAATAGGGCGATTTGTTTATTTCATTTAAATAAACCAGTAGAAGAAGAGCTCACAAAATTGAATTTATTATTAAGTTTATATGGGGAGTCTTCATTATTGGACTCGTTGCTTAAAATTTTTAAAAACCATACCATTGAGATGAATAAGTGATGCACCTCATTGTAATAAAACAATTGCTGTACTATATTACTAATAGTCTAAATTAGAATCAAAATTAAAGAAGATATTTTTTAAAGTTGCCAATTTACTACCGTTTAAAATTGCACTTAAATATATTATGGGGAACCTTATCACAAATAGTGGTAAAGCGGAGAGTGGAGTTAACTGTGGATAATTTTTTATTGTTGAAGGTAAACGGCTAAAGTCCATGCTGCTTGGGGTTTGTGAATTTATTGTTTTTTGTTTTTTTCTTCCAATTTTAGGATGTGAAACGTTGAACCGTACCATAAATATGTGAGGTTATAAAAAGACCACCTAGAAACGTTAATTTGACGACGATCTAGTTGGTTTTTATCATTAATTTGATACAACCAAATAAATAACTTATGGAGAAACGTAATACTAAAAAATCTAGATGTATCTCTTGTCTAAGAGGAATTTTTGTTACACAAGAAACTTTGTTGAACGAAGAGGCACAACATAATATTCCGGATATTGTAAATCAAGTGGATTTGCCAGTTTATTTTGTAATTGGAAAATTCGATTATATGACGTCTGTTAATGCTGCAAAAAATTATTATGATAGTCTGGAAGCACCTGTAAAAGAGTTTATTATATTTGAAGAGTCTGCTCATTATCCACAGTTCGAAGAGAAAGAGAAGTTTACTGTATGGTTAAATAAAACCTTCAATGAACTTCTGAATGGAGCTTTTGAATCTTGATATCGACTTTCAAGAGTCTAATCACTACAATTATTGCTAAAACAAGGACAGGAAAGATAATGTGAGGTACCAGGGTTCTAAAACAATTTTGAATTGTTTCAGTACCTGGTACCAAACCCTAACTAACAAAACTCTTTTGATAACCTTTTCTCATTTCTTTAAATAAGTCCCTGTGTTAGAAAAAAATCGGACGCTATTCTGAATTGTGTTAGAACCTGGTATCTTTCGTTTTTAATTTCGATAACTCTTTTATTAACAAAGCATGATCCGCCTTTGCATATTCATGCTGACTTGATTCTTTTAACGAAGATAGAATAGCTATCTATATACATTCTTTTTATGGCTACTTTTTAAGAAAATTAACAGATTATGGATTCCAAAATATTAAAAGGATCAAGTGAAAGGTACTAGATACATGTGCTATGAATGGTGTTAGGCTCTCGTTGAATTCTGAATTGTGTCTGAACCTGGTACCCGACACTAATAAGGTGCTTTTGTTAAATGATGATTGATCGCTTTTGCGATCTTTTTTTGTTGAACTAACATTTCTGGTTAATCGAATGAAAGCCAACCTCTCGTTGTAAAACAATTTACATCGAGTTAGGGAATGGAAATGGCAAAAGAGTCATATAAAATTATGAAAGGAGGAAAGTGATAAAATGCAGATAATGAACAAGAATTATCGTGCGAGTGTGAGTATGGTCTACATTATGACTAATAATGAAGTAATGAATCAAATCATTGCCTTTTACAGGGACATGAATGGAATGCTCACTTTTGTCGGATCTTACCCGACTCATGGTAGAGGTACTGGAATAAAGGAAGTGTCCACTGCCACAGCAAACGATGGCGTCGATCCTCTTACTTCACAAGGCGCCCTAACTTTGTCCCGTGATGGACGTTTTCTACTTGCCGTTAACGCAGGAAGTCATAGTATCAGTAGTTTCATCATAACCGAAAGTGGAATACCTGTCCTCATGGATGTTAAGCCATCAGGAGGTGCTCAGCCCAATAGTGTGGATGTGCTTGGAACTCTTGTCTATGTTTCCAATGTAGGTAATACTGCAAATAATTTTTCATCCAATATCTCTGGATTTCACATCGATGATAACGGACACATTACTCCTATTCCTGGATCCACCCACTCTCTCAGTACTTTTAATGCCCAACCGGCGCAGGTTCTCTTTACTCCTGATGGCAGTAAAATCCTTGTATCCGAACTTACTTCAAACCATCTCAGTGTATTTAGTGTAAATAAAGATGGGACGGTTACTGGACCAACCGTTAATGATTCTTATGGCCAAGGACCATTGGGCGCTTATTTTCTATCCTCTGGAATCCTCTTAGTTACTGAAGCAAATTCAAACGCACTTTCATCTTATTCATTTAGCAACGATGGGACCCTTCATGTAATTAGCGGCTCTGTACCAAACGGATATAAGACTGCTTGTTGGGTCATAACAACGAGGGATGAACGTTTTGCATTCATTACTAACACTTTAAGCGGTACTATCTCAACCTACCGAATCGATCCCAATGGAGCACTGTCGGTGGTACGGCATATTACCAGTACACCGCCAGGTACAGCACCAGGTTTGCCGATGGATGTTGGAGTGAGTAAAGATGGAAGGCATTTTTACACTCTTAACGGGAATCAGGGGACAGTATCCGTATTTAATATCCAAAAGGATGGTAGTTTAGCGAGATTGCAAATTGCAGCATGGACTAACTTTCCTTACTATGGATCGCAAGGTTTAGCTGTTCTTTGATTCTAATGGTTTTTCCATACTGGGTGGAATAATAAAGGTGCATAGAATCAAAAATAAGTAAACTTCGGACAGGGCAAGGAGAAAAAATATGATCCTATCTGAATCCATTAGTAAATGAGGTTTTACTCTTGGATAAAAGATAGAAAAAATAGGTATATTACATCCTTAGGTCCTTGTTCTAGAAACTAACGGTAAACGTTTAGTCTATAAAAGGTATTTGTTGACCTGCTCGATTCTAGATCGTGGTCTTTTTACTAAGTTTGTAGCATTAACGATTTTGCTTATTATAGATTACAATATAGATAGTTTTAATAATCGGAGAATTATAAAAGATAGAGGGGTAGCATTGGTAAATGTTAAACAAAAGAATTTGAGCATGTTAAATCTATTGAAAATTCCAAGTGGAGAAGATGTCATCATTGGACGAATGTATATTGCGGAAGGGGAAGGTCCACACAATAGGTTAAAACGGCGAATCCTAATTTACATATTAGGAATCGCCGTTTTAAAATAGGAATCACAAATGAAACCCTCATTTAGAGTCTTTACGCTGATGAATACCACGTCATACCCTAAAACTAATTGTATGAATTTTGGTGGAGCTGTGAGATTTGCTTTGCATATGAAAAGTGGTGTTATGATAGGGTTCATTTTTGAGGATGCGGTATGCTCTGTACAGTTGTTCAAATATAACAAGCGTTGAAGAACCTAAATTTAAATCAATTTTACTTATAGAAATATCTTCATCATATTTATTGTTTTTGTTATCTCCTCTTTGTTTTTTTGAATTGCATAGGGCTCATCCTACAATTTGAAGTAAACTCCAACCACAGAATGAAACCAAAAAGGATGAATAACATCGTACTTCTCTTTCCCGGGCTCAAATAGGCCGCTTGATCCATTATGAGGTTCCAGAATTAACAACTTATTTACAACTTATAAACAAGTCAGAGGCAATGCCCCGTTATAATGAAAAGGAATGGAACACACATTCAACTACATTTTAAGGAGCATTCTTGTGGACAAAATACTTATCATTGAAGACGATCAGGCCATTTCCGAGCTAATCCGTCTGAATTTGAATTTGGCTGGCTATAAGAGCAGTCAGGCCTTTAACGGCAATGACGCCTTGGCCATGCTTGAACAGGAGACGCCAGATCTGGTGCTGCTTGATGTGATGCTGCCGGACAAGGACGGATTCGATCTGATGGATAAACTCCGGTCGAGTGGTATTCCTGTCATTTTTCTGACCGCTAGAAACAGCCTGTCTGATAAGGTTAAAGGGCTGAAGATGGGCGCGGATGATTATATTGTCAAGCCGTTTGAGGCAATGGAGCTGCTGGCCCGAATGGAGGCTGTACTGCGCCGGTATGATAGCAAACGCACCCTGCTAGTCCATGAGAACCTGACCATTGATCTAGAGAAGCGCACCGTGACGAAAGACGACATTGGAGTTGATTTGACCCTGAAGGAATACGAGTTGTTGCTTCTGCTGATCCGCAACCGGAACAAGGCGTTATCAAGGGAAAAAATCCTTGAGCTAGTCTGGTGCTATGACTATGCGGGAGAGACCCGCACGGTGGATATTCATATCCAGAAGCTACGTAAGAAGCTCGGCTGGGAGGACCGCATCCGCACAGTATTCAAATTCGGCTACAGGCTGGAGGACACCATATGAAGCTGTGGAAGAAGATATTTCTGGGTGCCTTTCTTTTGTTCGAGCTGGTGTTTAACTTTGCCTCGCTCTACCTGATTCAATATCATTTCAGTATGAATCTGAACAAGGAAATCGAACGAAGCTTGACCGAACAGCGGGTGATCCAGTCCGGACTCCAGACTAACGGCACCTATATCAATGAGAAGCTGGGCTTCCCGCAAAGTGTGGTGCGTGATTTCCTGAGAATTACCTTTCAGGAATATACAAGTTATTTCGATCAGAAGGGCGTATTCATCGAGCTGCTGGATGAAAATAGACAAATGGTGTACAGCAGCTTTAATAAGAGCTTCGTGGGGACGCGTGGTGAGCTGGAGGTTCATCCTTCCGGTCTGCGGAATTACGTTATCCGCGATATTGGTGAGAAGAGCTATCTGTTTGTCACGAGCGGGCTCGCACTGGAGGAAGACCATTTTCTGCTGACCTATGTTCGTGATATCACGGACATTTATACGGACAGGTCGGCGCAATTTAACCTTTTTTTCAAGCTGAATGCGGTAACCATGCTTATTCTCGGGCTGGGGTTGTATTTGCTGCTCTGGTACCTGACACGCTCGATCCGTAGCCTGACACGTTCCGCACAAATCATTGCCGAAGGTGATTACAGCCAGCGTGTGCACATTTATTCCAAGGATGAGGTCGGTATTCTGGCTCGCAATTTCAACCGGATGGCCACAGCCGTGGAGGACAATATCGATAAACTGAAACGCACAGCCGAGGACAAGCAGCATTTCACTGAATGCCTTACCCATGAGCTCAAGACGCCGCTGACCTCGATTATAGGATATGCCGATCTTCTCCGCTCGACCAAATACAACGAGGAGCTGCATTTCAAAGGACTGAACTATATTTATACGGAGGGTAAACGGCTAGAGAGACTCTCATTTAAACTGATGGATCTGATTTTGCTCCGCAAGGAGGAGCTTATTGGAACCCGTGAGGATGCTCGTGAGCTGTGCACGGAAATTGCCGCTTCCTTCCTCCCACGGCTGGAGAGTGAGGGTCTAGCGCTGGTCCAACAGGTAGAATCCTCCTACCTAACCGTTGACCGAGACTTGTTCAAGGTGCTGTGCACCAATCTGCTCGATAACGCCATCAAGGCATCGACGGAAGGCGGGCGCATTATGCTTCAAGGACATGCGGACGGCGATGGAGGCTATGTGCTCGAGATCGTCGACGAAGGTAACGGCATCCTTGAGGAGGATTTAGAGAAGATCTTTGAACCGTTTTATATGGTTGATAAGGCAAGGTCCAGATCCCATCAGGGTGCAGGTCTTGGACTGGCCATCTGTGCGGAAATCGTGCGGCTGCATGGGGCAGGCATAGACATTCATAGCCGCTTGAATCAGGGGACTACGGTGAAGCTTACCTGGGCAGGAGTTTACAACTAATTTGCAACTTGTCGATACTTTCACAACATCGCTTCTCTATCATTGGAATTGCAGGGAGGAATTGCGCAGTTCCAAATGTACCTGACAATCAAAGTGGAGGGATTAGATAATGACAGATAGAACAAAAAAAACCAGAACAGGATCAGGTAAAAAAACGGGCGGTATCATAATCGCTGGTTTACTTCTCACAGCCAGCTTGAGTGTAGTCGCTGTTGCCGCGACGAACGGGGTTGAAACGACTCCGAAGAATGTGGTGCAGACCGAAAAAACCGGCGCGGAAACGACGAAGCTGAGTGTGGAGTATAGCGTCCCAACCGCAGGAGAAGAGGCTATTGGCCTACCTGTGAAGAAGGAACAGGCCATCCGTATCGTCGAGAACACGCTACAGCAAATGTTCGGCACGGAGCTGGCGGATTTGCCGTCAGAAGCACATGTGCAACTCAATGACGAAGCAAGTGAGAAGAAATATCAGGAGTTTCAAAAGCATACCTACCCGGATAAGGTGATGGCTTACGAGTCGAAATTTAAAGGACCTTCTTGGACCGTCGCCTACTGGGAAGTTCCGGAAGTAAATGCAGAAACGGGTGAGACGAAGTCGACGCAAAAAAACGACTCCTATTATGCAACTGTCGATGCCGTCAATGGCGAGCTGCTGAAAGTGGCGAGATATGCCGCGGAAAGCGCACCGGGGGAACCAAGCATTCAACCGATTTCAGAGTCGGGAACTCAAGTGACTCAGGAGCCGAGCACATCTTCGGTTATCAATCCGCTGAACATCACACTAGAAAAGGCTAAGCAGACCGCCACCGATTTTGTAGACAAACATGATCTTGCCAAAGGGGTTGCAGTCGTTAGCACCACGGCGTATGACTTCAAAACAAATTTTCAGGTGCTGATCCAGCTTGAGAACGGCCAGACGGACTATGTGGGGGTCAATACGACAACCGGAAAAGTAGTCTTATATGAGCACAATATCGACGAGACGCTGGTGAAGGAAGTACAGAAAATGTGAAGCATTTCAGAGATAAGTTCTTTAAATGAAAAGGCACAAATGTGAATTCACGTGCTTTACTTAAATTAAGCTGCAAGATTCGCTGCTTCGAGCAATGTTATTTCAGATGGATGTTAGATATCAATAGAATAGAACCCGCAGCTTATAAGAAAGTATTTTTAATTGAAAATTCAGGTGTATTTCCAATTTTACTAGATCGCTTTCCAAATTTGCCAATAGTATGTACAAACGGCCAATTTCGTTATGCTGTTTAGTTGTTACTTGAGCGACTAGATGTAACAACAGAAATTTATTATTCCGGGGATTTTAATCCAAAAGGTGTATTAATTGCAGATTGACTATTTGCACGCTATCCAAACCAAGTAAAAATACTCAAAATGGATGTAGGTTCATATCAAAATTCTGAGCCAATTGAGCTAATCAGCGATCAACGCCTGAAACAACTTAGGAAATAAAAAAACAAGAACTAAAACTTTTTGGAGAAGTCATTTTGCAACAAAAAGTAGCAGGGTACCAAGAAGGTATATTAGATGACTTAATAAAAGAATTTGAGGAAATCGTTAAGTCGGGTACCCGGCACCATAAATAATCTTTTGGGTAAAAAAGAGAAGAATCCCACTAAAAAGCCGACAAGTAAACTTTTCAGTAGGATTTTGTGTCGATTGTTGAAGAATATAGGAGTATTATTTTAAAATTGTGTTAATCTATTAACTGATGAATAATATTCCAAAATAAACGTTTTCTTAGAAATGGAGATTAGGATAATGGTTACCACAGTGTTTCGTATGGAAAAAGATTTTTTAGGGGAAAAAGAAATTCCGAAAGATGCTTATTACGGTGTTCAAACCATGAGAGCAGTCGAAAACTTTCCGATTACGGGATATCGAATTCACCCGGAACTTATAAAAGCTTTAGGTATTGTGAAAAAAGCTGCAGCATTAGCAAATATGGAAGTTGGCATGTTGGAGAAAGGAATCGGACAATCGATTATTCAAGCGTGTGATGAAGTCATTGCTGGAAAATGGAATGACCAATTTATTGTCGATCCTATTCAAGGTGGTGCAGGAACATCAATTAATATGAATGCAAACGAAGTCATTGCAAATCGTGCACTTGAGCTAATGGGAGAACAAAAAGGAAATTACACAATCATTAGCCCAAATAGCCATATTAATATGTCCCAATCAACAAATGATGCATTCCCAACGGCTACACATATCGCAGTGTTGTGCTTAATGGATCAATTACTCGAAGCTACTAGAACAATGCAAAAAGCATTTGTTTCGAAAGCAAAAGAATTTGAAGGTATTATTAAAATGGGTCGTACGCATCTTCAAGATGCCGTGCCAATCTTACTGAGTCAAGAATTTGAATCATATAGTCGTGTCATTTCACGTGACATTGATCGTATTTCACTTTCCAGACAACACTTATATGACATCAATATGGGTGCAACTGCCGTTGGTACTGGATTAAATGCGGATCCTTTATATATCGAATTAGTCGTTCGAAATCTTAGTGAAATTAGTGGCTTACCATTAAAATGTGCTGAACATTTAGTGGATGCTACTCAAAATACAGATTGTTATACGGAAGTATCTGCAAATTTAAAAGTTTGTATGATTAATATGTCGAAAATCGCAAATGACTTGCGCTTAATGGCTTCTGGACCACGTGATGGTTTATTTGAAATCAAATTACCTGCTCGTCAACCAGGGTCATCGATCATGCCTGGAAAAGTAAATCCCGTAATGGCTGAAGTCGTGAACCAAGTAGCTTTCCAAGTCATGGGGAATGATTTAACCATTTCTGCAGCTTCTGAAGCTGGACAATTTGAACTAAATGTCATGGAACCGGTTCTATTTTATAATCTAATCCAATCCATTTCGATCATGAATAATGTATTTACAGTATTTACTGAAAAATGTTTAGTAGGCATTACAGCTAATAAAGAACGTTTAAGAGAATACGTTGAAAAAAGTGTGGGAATTATCACTGCAGTAAATCCACATATCGGATACGAACTTGCAGCTCAAATTGCAAAAGAAGCCATTGCTACGGGAGCTTCTGTACGAGAACTTTGTCTACAATCCGGCGTTTTAACGGCAGAACAATTAGATATTATATTAGATCCCTTTGAAATGACACATCCTGGTATTGCTGGTGGTAGAACACTTGTAAAGAGTTAATTGCAAAGTTTTAGTATGAAAGAGAAGTAAAATGAGTTTCTAATCAGATGATAAGTGTGGAGCGTATAACTTTAAAAGCAATGAAGATGAATTAAATATTCACGAATAGGTCTACTAATTAATTGGAGGACAACATTTGATTACAGCAACCGCTGTGTCATTTGTTGTCTTCTTTTTTAGTGTTGGAACTATGCACTATTTCCCCCGCACGAATAGGGGCATTATTCATACTACCTTTGAATATCAAATGGTATTTTAGATATTTATTAACATGAGAAAAAAGTTTGTTGGGTTTTAGAAAATTTTGAAAAAATACTGTGTTTTTTGTAATTTTAAATGGTAATATATTAGTAAACTGTTAGAATTTTAGTTTTTATTTTATTAATGGGGGAGTAAATAATGACTAATTGTTACGTGCATAATGACCAACCGCCAATAGGGACTTGTGTTGGATGTGGAAAATTTATTTGTGAAAATTGTAATACTGAGCTAAAAGGAAAAAATTATTGTAAGAAATGTGTTGAGGAATTATTTGATGAAAATAAGAAAAAGATTGAAAAATTAGAGGATAATGGTAATAAAAATCAACCAATGGTCTTTATGAATGCTGGAGGAGCAAGTTCAAGTTCTTCTAGTTCGTCATCCAGTGCAGCAAGTGGAAATGACAATGGTTATTCAGGAAGGTTTACTAAAAGTAAAACAGCTGCAGGAATTTTAGCTATTTTATTTGGAGGATTTGGCATTCATAAATTCTATCTAGGTAGATGGGGATGGGGAATTATTTATATATTATTCTGTTGGACATATATACCGGCGATTATTGGTTTGATTGAAGGGATTATTTATCTTGTTTCTAATCCAAATGATTTTGCAAGAAAGCATGATCCAGGTTTTCGTTTATAATTTCATAGTGAATAGTGCCAGGTTCTCATTGAATTCCGAATTGTGTTAGAACCTGGCACCTCTCGTTATCAATTGGCTTGTTGCTGACAATTTATAAAGAATCGTTTACTTCGATACATATCATCGCCACATCTCAAAACAGGTTATTGTAGAGAAAAGCCAAAGAGACAGGTTCCTAGGCTTATTAAGCTGAGAATCCTATCCCCGTGGCCATTGTAAAGATAATGACTAGCATTTGGATCTAAAGTTAACTTCTTTGATATATATTTTTCTTAATAATTAAGTAATTCTTAATCTCGAAATTTAAATAAAAAAGATTTGCTCTGACTTCAAATTCTTCCCTTGTCTTCGGTAATTCTGTTTCACGTATTGACTCTTCATATTCTTCTAATAGCTGTAATGCAACGGTTGTATCTCCTGAATCCACATGTTGACTGATGTACTGAAAGATATTAGCAAGCATTCCTCTTTGTTTGACGTCTAATTCAGATGAAGAAACAATGCTTAGGATGTCTACCATCCGTTTTAGGATTTGCAGTTGATCCTCTCGCATTTCGAGATAATAATAATCATTGTTTTCCTTTCTTAACAAATGATTTTCTACATCTTGTATAGCAATGTTTTTAGACTGATTAAGAATATTTTCTACTTCGACTAATTCTTTTCCATCCCATTTTTGCTTACTATCTTTTAAAAATGTAGAGAATTGGTAAAGGATAACGCTGAATTTATTTTCGATCTCTGTTTTATATTTTTCAATTTCTTTCTTAAAGCTTGGCATAATACTGTTTACGAGGATGGCTATTCCTATACCAATGAAAATAATATAGAGTTCATTCAATAAGTTTTCTAGGTTGGCATGCTTGACTGTGTAAATATGTAAAATCACAACTATGCTTGTAACAAAACCTTCCTGAATACGGAACCTTATGAGGCTTGGGACAAACAATAAGATAAAGAGAGTCAAGACAATGGGATGGTATCCTAATACTTCAAAACATATGGAACCAAGTATTAAAGATAACAGTGATGCGAAAAACTTTTTCTGGATGGAATGTAATGTCTTTCTCTTTGTCTTCTCAATACACATTATTACGATTATGGCTGCAAATGATCCAAACTCCAAGTCGAATAAACTAGCAATCCAAATTGCTAATCCCGCTCCTATTGCTGTTTTAATTGTCCGAAATCCCATTCCAATCATATGCATCATCCTATTGTTTTCTATATTTTATTATTGCCAGTAGTTATTAATTCTAACAGAAATTCATGGGGACGTGAAAGCACGTGACAGTTTTTTTGGCTTAATATGCCGAAGTAACTGTCTCCGTAGCTTTTTTTGCATATACATTTATTTATACAATTAGTGAGGAGAGGTCGTAATGATTCTCCCCTATTTTATTTATTACCCTAGAAGTGGGGCAGTGTCATAAAGGAAAGGTGTATGGTATGTGTTATACAAAGAGTGTTAGGCACCATTAAAGGTGCTTGACACTCTTTTGTTTAATCGGGAAGTTAGTAGGGTATTTACCATTTATATGTAAGCTACTTAGTTTGCTAAGGGTATTGTAGAAATAAATAAGAGTGAAAGGGATTGATAGCCAGCATGTGGTTAAATAAAAAGTTAATATTGGTTTTCGGTTTGATCGTGGTCTGCTTTTTATCTGCTTGTGCCGAGAAGGAGAAGCTTGCCGACGGATCTAAACTGATACATAAAGATCAATTTGTTTTTGCTGCTTCTGGTGAGTTTAAGCCATTTAGTTATATGAATGATGATCTTACCATGTCAGGCTTTGATATTGAGGTTGGCGAGGCTATTGCAAAAGAAATGGATCTTAAGCCAGTTCAGAAGCGGATTAAATTCAAAGGGATTGTAGAAGGGGTAAAAACAGGTCGTGCGGATGCAGCTGTTGCTAGCCATACCATTAATCCGCAGCGCAGCGAACATGTTTCCTTCACTACCCCCTACTATTATTCTGGACCGCAAATATTCACCAGACCGGACAGTCAAATTAAGACTGTCGACGATTTAGTGGGAAAAGAAGTAGCTGTAGCAAAAGGTTCGACTTATGCCGATACAGCGGCTGAGTATACAAACAAAATAAAAACATATGACAGCGATATTACAGCTTTACAAGCGTTAAGCAGTGGACGTCATGATGCGGTCATCACAGATTTTGTGACCGGTAAAAATGCTGCAAAGGAAGGGTTTATGATTAAAGGACAGCAGTTAATTGAGCGCAGTGAACAAGCGATCGTGCTGCCCCAGGATAACCCAAAACTATTGGAGCGTTTAAATGAAGCGCTAGAGCAGCTTCGACAAGATGGAACACTAAGTCAGATCAGCATCAAATATTTTGATGAGGACATTACCAAAAAAACAGAATAAATCAATACTATAGAAAGAAAGGAAGTAGGTACATTGCCAAGTTTATTACATTTTTTTCAAACACTTATAGAAACAAAAGGTGTATTCGTAAAGGCCATGCTTGTAACAATAGAGCTTACTGTAGTTTCTATCTTAATCGGAATAATTATTGGACTTTTCTTTGCCTTATTAAAAATATCTAAAATAAAAATATTAGAATTCATTTCAGATGCATATGTCTATTTAGTCCGTGGAACACCTCTGATTGTTCAAATATTTATCCTCTACTTCGGAATTAGTGGGCTTTTCCTCCTTCCTGATTTCTGGGCTGCATCCTTGGCCTTGGCGTTACATAATGGAGCATATATTTCGGAAATCCTTCGTGGAGCCATACAGGCAGTCGATAAAGGTCAGATGGAGGCAGGACGCTCTTTGGGGATGACAAAAGTACTGACATTAAGAAGAATTATTCTTCCGTAGGCATTCCGAAGAGCGCTGCCGCCTTTAGGCAACCAATTTATTATTGGTTTAAAAGATTCTTCGTTAGCCGCATTTATCTCCATGAATGAGTTGTTCAATGTGGCGACAACACTAGGGTCCAATAATTTTGACGAAATGACCTATTTACTCATCGTAGCAGTCTACTATTTATTGTTAGTGGCACTGTTGACATTCGTAGTGAAACGATTTGAATTGAAATTAGCAGTAAGTGACAGATAGGAGATGAGCTCATTGGACACAAAGGAAATGATTAAAATTAATCAATTGAATAAATCATTTGGAGACTTACATGTATTAAAAGGTATCGATATGACAGTTTACGAGAGCGATGTCGTTTGTTTAATAGGAGCGAGCGGCTCAGGGAAAAGTACTCTCCTTCGCTGTTTGAATTTTTTAGAAAAAAAGGATAGCGGTAATATTATTATTAAAGGAAAAGAAGTCGACCCAAATACCGATAACCTCAATAAGATTAGGGAAAAGGTAGGAATGGTGTTTCAGCATTTCAACCTATTCCCACACAAAACTGTTTTGGAAAATATTATCGAAGCACCTATCATGGTAAAGGGTGTTGCCAAAGAGGAGGCTATCTCGAAAGCAAAACAATTACTGGGTAAAGTAGGCTTGGAGGATAAGTTAGATGTCTATCCAAGTAAACTATCAGGTGGGCAAAAGCAACGGGTGGCGATTGCTAGAGCACTTGCGATGGAACCAGAAATTATGCTTTTTGATGAGCCAACATCGGCACTCGATCCTGAGCTTGTGGGAGAGGTTTTAACAACTATGAAAGAATTGGCTGAAGAAGGAATGACAATGGTTGTTGTCACCCATGAAATGGAATTTGCTAAAGAAGTAGCGGATTGGATTGTGTATATGCACGATGGAAAAATTGTTGAGCGCGGTAACCCAGAGCAATTTTTCAGCTATCCGAAAGAGGAGCGAACTCAAGAGTTTTTAAAAACAACCATTCTGAAATAAATATACGAGGTCCTGTCTATATGTTTAAGACAGGGCTTCGTATTTTGAATGATTTGTGCCTTCAGTCGTTGAAAATATGTCCCTACAATGTGTTGAGAATAATATGTTTCAGAACGTATGTGTGGTATAATGAGAGGATAATAGAAAGGTAATTCAAGGGTGGTTGGCTCACTCCCGAAAGAATAAAGGAAAGGCGGATTAATTGTGCCACATCCTGTGGCAGCATCCGCATGACCCGCATCGTGCGGGCCCGTGGTGCCAATGTCAGTATTCGAAGCATTGATGTTCGCAGTAGCATTTGCGACATTAGTCGTAGTGATTCTGTCATTTAACCAAAAAAATAACCCATCCTTGAGTTAGCGCTCTGATGGGTTAATCCTATCAACCAGCCAATCCCCTTGAGGGAACCGCAATTATAATTGACCGTTTGATGCAGCAACATCAGCCGGTCTTTTTTATTTTATTCAAATCTTACTTCTAGTATACATGTGAAATATTGGCTTTTCAAGTGTTTACAACTATTCCAACTGGATCATTGTTTAAAGTTCGACTTGCTAAAAGGAGTTTTCCCTCTTTTTGCAAATTTTATAATACTTCGAAATGCTGTTGTACAGTTGAATTTACCTTTTCTGTGGGAGGAGCTCAATCTAACAGGTAAAGATTGAGTTCCTATCAATATAAAAAAACTGCATTTTTTTCTAATATAGTCCTTCCAATACATGCAGTATAGAGTTGTATTTCATCAGAGTTGTTTTCAGAATATATAATAGTAATTAATTATTAGTATGACGAGTATTCAAATAAATCAAGAAGTAAAAGGGATTTCTATAACAATGACGAATACCTATAGTTAGACAGGGGGGAGCATTGAATGGTTAATTTCATGACGGAGACAGAATATTTCACTTTATATAGGCTTGCAGAAGGAGTATATGCAGCAATAGCCAAACCTGGTCAAGGAGCTTGGAGTAATGCAGGTGTTGTAGATTTAGGGGATGAGTTGCTCGTGTTTGATTCATTTAGTACCCCTTCAGCTGCTAAGGAGTTAAGGAAACAAGCAGAAATGATATGTGGGAAAAAGGTGAAATATCTTATAAATAGTCATTATCATGGTGACCATGTGTTTGGAAATCAAGTATTTGAAGATGCTACGATTATTTCTACTTCATCAACTTATAAATGGTTTAAAGAACAAAATACTATTCATGATGTAGAGAAGGAAATAGATGAAACGAAACAATATCTACATAATTTAAGAAATCAAATAGAAAAAACGGAAGATAAAATAATAAAGATCAGTCTATTAAATCAATATGAAGAAATGTCCAAAGTGTTAGAAGAGCTGCCTCATTTGGAAACTGTATTGCCTTCCGTAATCTTTGAAAAACATTTGGTTATACATGGTTCGAAACGAACAGTAGAGCTCCACTGCTTAGGAGGAGGGCATTCACCAAGTGATACCTTTTTGTATTTACCCGCTGACAAGATAGCATTCATGGGGGATATCATCACAGAAAAAATTCATTTGCCAATTAATAATCCAAAAGAATTTTTGACTATTCTAGAAAACGTAAAACAAATGGATATGGATACAGTTGTCCCAGGACATGGTGAAGTAGGGACGTTAGCGTTGGGTGAAACATTAATGAGTTACTTGTCATTTTTAATTAAAAAGGTAGAGTATGCGCAACAAAATAACATATCATTGAGTGATTTCATCTCAGAATTTGTCACGCCTATTGAATATGCAAACTGGAAAGGTGTAAATGGAATCACCCGTAACCTTACAACTGTATATAACTTCTATGCTGGAGTGTTTGAATAGGAGGGAACCTTTTGCAAAATTACAAGAGAATAATAGATGGAAGCACAGTAAATTACTACGAGTGGGGCGATATAAACAAAGGAACCATTGTATGTTTCCACGGACTTGCAGGTAATGGTTTCTTTAGTTTTGCCGAAATAGCAGTTCTTTTGGAAAATGATTTTCATCTTATTATATTTGATAGTCCAGGCCATGGAGAAACAGCCACCTTCTATAAAGAAAGTGATTATATGTTCTCCAAATTAGCCAAGTGGTATCAACGAGTGATTCAGCAAGTTGTGCCAGGACCATTCTATGTGATGGGACATTCGTGGGGAGCTGATCTGGCCCTACATTATACCAAACATTATCCCGACACCGTTTTAGGTATTATTCTGTTGGACGGGGGATTCACCTTTCCGCACAACCAGAAGGAAATGACATTTGACCATGCGTTTAATGGGTGGAATGATTATATGAATCAAGCTGTATTTAGTGATTGGGCTAGTGTTGTTCAGGAATATCAAACATATACGAATAAATGGGATACTAACAAAGAACACTATGTATCATCAATTTTCAAAAAAACAGATGAACGATTTGAGCTAATAGTTTCTAAATTTACCGTTTTGTCCATTATTAAAGCCTTCTTTAAGGAACCATTTTCAGATACATATCCGTACATTAAGGTACCCTTACTACTTATTCATCCTTCTAAACCTGAGAATTTAGATGAGGCAAGAGCGATCGGTATATCACAACTAAAGGATGACTTGGATGATGTTACGGTGATAGCAATGGAAGGTACAGGGCATATGGTGCAGTGGGATGAACCAGATCGAACAGTAATTGAGATAAAGAGATGGATAGAAGTTAAATAAAGAAAATGAGTTGGGAAATTATAAAAGATTCCAAGACTTCCATTAAAATTTTAAAATAATTTGTTCTAAGGGTTAATGGGCTTTTCTTTTTTCATCGTTAGTATGTGATACGGAGAACCGTACCACAAATGATGGTAAAACAAAGGGGTGAACTAACTATAAATAGCCATTGGCTGTCGAAGATTGTTTAAATGTAATCATATATTTTCTAATGAATTTGGCGAGAAGCGAAAACTTTCTTGCCAAGTTCTTTTTTTATTTCTTAACTCAAGAAATATATGTTAAAGGGAAATAAGTAACCCAAATTTGTAATTTTTTTGTTAACCTTTTTAGTTTTGAAACGTTTTAAAGGTAGGAGGTTTGAAATGAATGATTCCATGATGGGGAAAAAATTAAATGAGATACTAAAATTTGTTTACTCTTACCTTATAAAAATGGGTGCTTCAAAGGAGGATGCAGAAGATATTATCCAAGATACTGCGTATAAGTTTTTACAATACATAGACTCAGTCCAGATTGATAATATCCAAAGTTGGCTATTTAGAGTAGCAGTAAATCAATATTATGATTTGTCCCGTAAGAAATCTAGACGAAGAGATATATTATTGAAATTCAACGTACAGGAAATATTTGAGGAAGAAACACCTGAAAAAGTCCTCATGCAAAGTGAACTAGAAAGAGATATACATGAAATCTTAACGAAATTAAAACCAAAATACAGGCAGTTGCTTCTTCTGAAATATAGTACAGGACTAAAAATAAAAGAGATAGCAGAACTGTATAGCATGAAAGAAGGATCTGTTAAGACTGTTCTCCATAGGGCAAGAAAAGAATTTATAGAACAATATAGGAGGTATGAAAATGAACAAGGAAAATGAGTTTTTTTCTAAAGATTTTGAATTTGAGGATTTGGTAAAAAAAGCAAAGAGACGTTCAATAATAAAAATGGTGCTCATCTCATTAGTTATTAGTGTCATAGTATTATTTGGGCTATATTTTATTGGCGATACAGTAATGAAAATGAAAATGGAAAAGGAGACCGACTTAGATTCGGCTTGGAACGGAGTTATGGGCGCCAACATCGAAAAGCGAGGTGGCATATTTAATTATTCTCTAACTTCTGCAACAGCAAAAACGAAGTTAGTAAAAGTCGTTGGAGGAGTACCAATTCCATGGGGGGAACAGGAAAAAGTTTTTACTATTTTCGGTTCGTCTCGACTTATTTCAAATAATGGTCCTTCTGGCTTAGGCTACTCAGATGATGAGCGAATTCCTATGTATTATGAAGGAGAAAGAGTCGTTGAATTTTTTCATCCACAAGTAAATTATAAGCAAATATTTGATGATAGAAAGTTACTTAATGTGATTGATGATAACAAAGTTGTAGAAATGGCTTTTTCGTTTGATGATGGTTACTCCATTGAAGAAGTAAATGAGGTATTTAAAGAACAATTAGCATGGTATTGGGTAGATACGTTTAGTAAAGATCAAATAGAAAATGATAATAATTTTAACAAAGATAAGAATTTCCGAGACGCTACTATCCATGGTTTTCAAGCATATGGCTTTTCATATAACCGAAATGCAGAAACCTATTCTGCCTCTAACTTTATATCAATCTTAGAGAGAGTAAAGGAAGATGGTGGTGATTATCAAGAAGATGCAGATAGAATTATTACTAACATAACTAATCAGGGCGAAATAAAACTAGAACCTCAGAACCTAAAAATCATTGGTGTGATAGTTACAGGAAAACCAAGTGATTTAATAAAGTTTAGTGATGAATCTATGATTCGCGGCGCTACATTAGGAGCAACAACAGACCAATATTAAACTGTTGTGGAAGTGCAATTTATTTTTGAAAGGGGAATTTAGAAATGATGAAAAAGGCTATAATTTCAGGAATTGTTTTTTGTTCAATCTTGTTAGTTGGATGTAATACAACCGAGGTATTAGAAAGCGAGCAGGAAGTAGTAGTTTCTCAGGGGAAATTATTTTCTGAATTACAAAATGAAATAATATTATCTATTACAGAGCAAACGGAACTTGAAAGTGATTCACTAGCAATAATGTTAGGTGGTGGTGCTGATGAATTTACAGTTTCAGTAGGTTTCCCGAAGGATGCAAAAATTGATGCTACGTTGATTCAACAAATAGTTGAAGATTCTATTAAGAATGTTTCTGAAACAGAAACAGTAACAACTAGCGAAGAAAAAATGAAAATAAAAATAAAGATCGAGAAATACTAACAGTGAAGTTCTTAAAGGATACAAACAGCACTAAAAATAAAGTAGTGTTATAGTATGGAATGTACTTAAACTCCCATGAAAATTAAAATCTTCGATTTAGAGAAAAAGACAATACGAAAGCAGACGCGGCTCATTTGTTTTTTTAAAATTGCAGCGCCAAAATCTGGATGGAATTATTTGTTGGATTAGGAAGCATTTGGTTCAGTGATTGTAACGTTGTAACCCAAGTTTTCAAGTCTTCGAACAGAATATCGTACAATCGATTGTTCTTTTTGCTTGTCAAAGTA
>NZ_JBIWEX010000024.1:0-70022 GCF_044762745.1 Psychrobacillus sp. NPDC096426
GACGATCCCGAAAAGTTAGCAAGTTTAGCACGACGATCAATGAAGAAAAAAAAGACTGAACTTGAACTCGCTCTTTGTGGGTATATTAATCAACACCAACGGTTAATGATAAAAACCATTCTAACTCATATTGATTTTTTATCTGAACAGGTTGAGCTGCTAAACCAAGAGGTGACTACTAGATTATCCTCCCATCAAGAAGATATTGAAAGGTTGGATTCTATCCCTGGCATTGCCACTCGTATGGCGGAACAGATTATAGCTGAAGTCGGAACTGAAGTGGAGAAACAATTTTCCAGTGCGGCTCACTTATGTTCCTGGGCAGGATTAACACCTGGACATAATGAGAGTGCGGGCAAGAGAAAATCAACCAACATGAAAAAAGGAAATAAATATTTGAAATCTGCTTTAATAGAAGCCGCTCATTCTGTCAGAGGTTCCAAAACATATCTAGGAGCATTGTATAGACGTACTGCATCCCGAAAAGGTAAAAAACGGGCAGGAGTAACTGTCGCTCATGCCATTTTAAGAATCTCCTATTATCTCTTAACCCGCAAAGAGATGTACGTAGATTTGGGAGAAGATTACTTTGATAAGCAAAAAGAACAATCGATTGTACGATATTCTGTTCGAAGACTTGAAAACTTAGGTTACAACGTTACAATCACTGAACCAAACGCCTCCTAATCCAACCCATAATTTGATCCACATTTAGGCGCTGCATTTTTTAAAAAATAAATGAGATGCGTCTGATTTCGTATTGTCTTTTTCTCTAAATCGAAGCTTTTAATTTTCATGGGAGTTTAAGTACAAACCTTCACAAGCTCTTCATAGTAACCACAAATTAACTGTTTGGCTCAAACATATCATAGTGTAAAAGATTATCAAAAGACTAATTAATCTTTAGATAATGGCACTTCAATAGTCTTAGTAGGTCTATTTATGTCTTGTTCCCATTTTTTTATGACTTCGTCAGTTGTTTCTTCTAAATCAGCAACTGTCACTTTAATTTTATTGTCAGTAAGCCACTGAACATTTGTAATAGGCAAGTTGTAATTACTAAAATACTTATGATGTAAAGATGGTATTCTAGATTCGCCGCTAAATCCAAGATTGATTATGACTATTCTTTGTTTTGTTTTTTCACTATTAGAAAGTAAAAACATGACATTTTCTTGATTTGGAGAATAGGTGATTTCACTTGTAAGAATACCTTCCCCTAAAGGAGCAATTGTACTTGTTTTGCTCTCTAAATTCAGATACGCACTAGCACAAACAGTTTTTCCGCAATCAAATGTTACAAGATATGATGATGAAAATTTATTTTTTATCGGTGTATATTTTAAGGTTGATAGTACATCTTCTTGTTTGCCATAGTTATTTTCTGTTATGTAATCCAGGAAACCAATATACTCACCGTAATCAAGTTCCACTATTTCACCACTTAAAGAATTAATCATTGTAATTGAGTCAGGAAGGTTTGCTGAAGAAGTATTAATCCCACTTTTTTCACCAATAACGGAGAAAACAAAAATAAGTGTTGCTGCTAAAACGACTATACTTACTATAGCAGGAACTAATGAATTACTTTTTTTTGATTGAATTGAATGCTGTCGGATTTTTTGAACAACATTTCTCTGTTGTTGTGTCGTATCCCCAATTTTCATTTTTAATTGTCTTTTTATTTCATTCATTTATAAATACCTCCCATTGTTGAGTAGACAACATCTCTTTCAATCGTTCCTTTGCTTTTTTTAGTCGATACTTAATTGTGCTTTCTGAGGTATTTAAAGTATTGGATATGTTCTGTATAGTCAGTTCTTTAAAGTAATATAGAATAATGACTTCTCGAAATTTAATAGGTAACGATAAGACCGCTTCAGCCACAATCAATTGTTCATCTTCTAGAATAAGTTGATTTTTGGGTCGAATAATCTCAGTAAAAACATTGGTTAATGTTTGTGTCCTGTAACGCCAGCTCTTTAAATAATCTTTACATTGATTAATTGCCATTCGTGTTAAGTACGTTTTCAAACTTGATTGTGCTTGAAATTGCTCCGACTTAACCCAATAATTGATAAATACCTCCTGTACAATATCTTCTGCAGTATCCCAGTCTTTCACATAAAGATAGCTAAGCTGAAGTAAATAATCATTATGTTCATAAACAATAGATTGAAACCTATCATCATCTAGTTGGTCCATAAGCATCCCCTTTCTATATATTAGACGATTTATAATATAAGAAAGTCTAATTTGTATTAATAAAAATAAAATTCCAAGCCTTAATGCGTTGGCTTGGAATAAAACTTATGATTAATGTCCCAATTGAAAGTGCATTCTTTCAGATTCATCATATATTTGTTGCTTTAGTTCAATAAGAAAAAAGGCTTTACTCCTTCTTGAAGTAAAGCACCTCGTTAGCTAAAGAGTTTTTTATATAGATATATAATAATTCCACATATAATTGCTATTCCTACCAAAGAAAAGACAAAGAAAAAGGGGGAAATAACCATACCGAATGCTACTTCATTTTGAAGATAGTCTACTTTCTCCCACTCACCTGATATATCTGGTTTATAGAATTTTGTTTTTATATAACCAATTCCTATCGTGCAAACAATATAAACTAAATGAATAATTACCGAAGCTATAAATGCTTGAATCACTAATTTCATTTATACACCTCCCCCATAATTGACCATAATAATCCCGATTTGTTACTTAAACTAAACTGCTGTTATAGTTCAATAAGAAAAATGCTTTACTCCTTCTTGAAGTAAAGCACCTTAATTATTCGATAAAATCACAATATCATCACTTCTTATTACTTCAAATATCAAGTCATCCTTGTTACTAAGAACCGAGAAAGAAGTCGCCTCTGTTTTATTTTGACTGGTAAAATATATCCCATATCCATTATTTTGTGGGTATCCATACAAATAACATACAACTTTTTCATCCTTCAAAAAAACAATTTGGTTCATTCCTTCACTTACTGTTTCACTGATATTATCCCATTTATAACCGACTGTTTTATATATCGTATCTTTTGTTATGTATGGGTCAAAGGAATAAGCTAAATCCCATTCAAATGGGGTTATATCGGTTAAATTTACGGTTTCGACAGATTGTTCAATAGACAACACTTCTTCTTTCAATAAATCTGCATTAACATCCCATAAATCCTTCTTTAATAGATTTACTAAAATAAAAATAAACACAATGACAATAGCCACTATTGCTACTGTTTTTTTATTTTTCATAACAACTTACCCCCCCACACATCTTAAACTATTCTGCGACGTTAGTTCAATAAGAAAAAGCTATACTCCTTCTTGAAGTAAAGCACCCGTTAGTGGAATATCAATTTATTTTTTATCTCTAATTTCTTTCAGTATTTCTATTACACGATTGTTTTGTTCTTCAATAGATTTTAACCTTTTTTCAATTATGCTTGAAGAGAAAGACACAATTAGTACAATAGCTATTCCAATTATTAAATCCATTTCTATTCCCCCCGTCTAAATCATTGTTTATCTGTGTATTTTTACTTAATACTACATACGTTTCAAATGGTTTAAAGTTACATGCTTGTTCAACTAAACTGCTTCTATAGCCATCCATGAAGCGCAAAATCAGTGCTTCACCACAGAGCATGAAAATGGTTAGGATTTGTCAATACTGATACTGACCTTAATCCAGTCAACCGTAATCCATAGACTTATTTACGCTCTCCTCTTTTTTTTAACGATTAAGTAGGGGTCTTCTTAAGTATTGTCATTTTTCATTGTTTCTTGAGGAACTAATTTTCATGGGAGTTCAATAAGAAAAAAGGCTTTACTCCTTCTTGAAGTAAAGCACCCGTTAGCCATCCATGAAGCGCAAAATCAGTGCTTCACCACAGAGCATGAAAATGGTTAGGATTTGTCAATACTGATACTGACCTTAATCCAGTCAACCGTAATCCATAGACTTATTTACGCTCTCCTCTTTTTTTTAACGATTAAGTAGGGGTCTTCTTAAGTATTGTCATTTTTCATTGTTTCTTGAGGAACTAATTTTCATGGGAGTTTAAGTGAAATCCTTCACAATCATTAACTATTTTAACATAAGTATCCAACAAAAAATCACCTCTCAGTAAACTAAAGAGGTGATTTTAAAATTTCTTTATAAATATCAGTAACCGACTTTAATGTAAAGTTACTAACTTTAATGTAACTGGACACTTTTTGTCCAGTTACATTATAGTTGGTAACTCCAAAATTCAATAACAGCAACGAAATACGGATGTTTAAAAAAACTTTAATTTACATTATAGTTGGTAACCCCATCCAATCTTACTCCAAGGTTATTTTTCATTAAAGTTGGTAACCCAATGTTTTTCTTAATGTTACCGCTTCAACAATACAATAAGCAGTAATTCAATACTGATGAGCGAATATTTACCTAAAGCACCCTTTAAGTAATTTCCATTACAAAGTTTATCAATAACCACTATTATTTCAATCAATGTCCCAATTTTTATCATAAGGTATTGAGGTGACGAGTCCAACTGAAGTATCTGTTTTTCCAACAAGCAAATAGTAATGACCATCTCTAATCACTAAAGAACCAGGTGGTTGTTGCTTCTCTTCTTCCGTTAACTGTAATTCAGGTGCATACTCGATACGAATATCTTTAAACCTGTAGATATCTTTCCATCTTTCAAAGTTGATACTTTCTCTATTGGATATAGCTTCAATTATTTGTTCAGCATCCTGTAGTACAATTTCATAATTATACTGATAAAGCAATCGAATTTTTTCAAGTGACTTTCCTGTGTGATCATTTAAGTATAAAGTATTGAATGCAATAGTTATTTGAAATGTTCTGTTTTCTAAAACATGATATACCGTCAGTGCTGCAATATCCTTGCTTGTATCCACTACCTTGTCAAAATTCCAACCTTTATAAGTATTTTTAACTTTCTTCAATAAAAAAAGGTTTGATATTGAACAATTAAATCCATCGTTATCAAGGTGCTCAATTATATAATCTTTACTATATGCTTCTTTCCGCAATTCTTCCCCGAAATAATAATCAAATGAGATCTGATGTAATGATTTTTTATATTCATTTGAATACGGATATTTATAATTTTCTTTAGCTTCCTCGGTATCAGGAATTCTAAATCTTGCATTTCTGATTAGGTCATACATTTCAGGAGTGTAGTCTACAAATGCTAGTTTCTTCATCCCAGTAATGTTTATAGATATTTTATCATTCCATACTTCTAATATTACTTGTTCCTTTTTGTCCATAAATTAAAAAATCTCAACCTCCACCTTTAATACTGCAATAAATTCCCTTAATTATAACATTCATTGTCCAGTTACATTATAGTTGGTAACTCCAAAATTCAATAACAGCAACGAAATACGGATGATTCAAATAATTTTAATTTACATTATAGTTGGTAACCCATCCAATTGTACTTTAAGGTTTTTACATTATAGTTAGTAACCCAATGTTATGGTTTTAACTTAAAAATACGCAGTAATAATATTGATTATTTCGGAAAGCGAATATTTAACTAAAGCCTCCGTTAGTTGAATATGTAAGTTGAAATTTATAAGGGTTAGAGATTTAACACAGTTACTGGTTCATTTTCGCATATCTCACCGTTATCACGAAACCCAAAACTTTCATAGAACTTTTTAGCAACAATGTTTTCGGCTTCATATGCTAACCAACAATATTGAGCATGCCCTACAGGGAATGTGCGTATGAACTCCAATATTTTTTTCATAGCCTCCCTGCCATACCCTTGATTTTGAAATCTTTTATCAATCATAAGACGCAATATACAATAATTGTTATTAGCGATTTTCGGAAGCTCGTAACCAGTAATGCCATAAACAATCATAACAAATCCCACTATCTGTTCATCAGCATAAATTGCAAAAGGAAGTGGACTTCCTCCATTGGTAGCAAGAACATAACATGAAGCAACACTTGAGAGATTGGATGCAACAAAACGGCGTTGGTCATCTGCAACTTCTAACTTGAATACCTCCCTTCGATTTTCTAATGTAATTTTCCGAAGTGAAATCATGTAACTCTCTCCTTCCTAAAACTTTGAGTTTAATTGCAATCTTTCGCAAATACATTCTGTAATTACCATAAAAAATTCAATTTCCCTTGATATTCTTTCTCGGTAAAATGGACTGATTGTTGAACGCATGTTAAACAACACTCTTCAACTAAACTGCACCGTTAGTTTAAGTGAAACCCTTCACAATCTATGGCTATTTTAACATTCTTTTATAAATATCAGTAACCTACTTTAATGTAAAGTTACCAACTTTAATATCAGGTTATTAACTATAATGTAAAGTTACCATCTATAATGTAACTGGACAAGGTTGTGAAGGTTACTTGAAAAGACTTTCTTAAAAGGGGGACTATTGCTTTTGAACATAAAGAAGTAACAGTGAATCTGAAAAACAGATTTCACAGAAAATTGTTCATGGGAATTAGTTTGTTATTTATTGCATTGGTCGGGTATGAAGTTTATAGTGCATTCTTTGATAAGAATAGGTTACCGACAGAAGAATATTTCACAGAAGAGACATCGCCTGATGGAAAATACACCGTAAAAGCATATGCGATGGAGGTGCTTGAACGTCTTATGTTGTTCGTGGTGAATTGATCTTTAATATTTATTGGGATTATCGAGAAAGTACCGCAAATATTACTTGGATGGACAATAATACATTAATGTAACGGGCATACATTAGATGTAGCAAATGATAAATTTGATTTTGTAATCAATAACAGTTACTCAATTAAAGGGCTATTCTTTTTCTGAAGCTCCTTTAACAGACTTTATGCGAATATAGTCAATCTATAGTTTCCTATTGATTTTGTATAGAGATAAATTTTCGAAGGACTTCGAAACATTAGACTATAATATTTCATTTAGTTAAATAGCAATGCCATCAAGATAAGTATTTGAATATTATTTTCAACAACGTAATAAGCAATTTCAAATAACATTTGGCATTATTACGCTGATTCCTACTTTTAAACGTTATTTAAAGTTTAAATCGCTTAATACTCTAATACTGTCCTTTCCTACCAATAATCTCCAGAGTAAAATTCATGTCTTTATATAAATGTTCGGCCATTAGTTCGCCGGCAAGTTGTTCATTCCTATTCTTAATGGCTTTATGAATTTCTTCATGCTCATCTATTAAATGTGGACGATTATATATATCAAGCCTTAAGCTAAACAAATAGAAAATTGTCTGAGCTTTTTCTAATCTTTCAATCATTAATGGATTTTGGCATTCATTTATAATTAATTCATGAAAGCGTTGGTTTGCATTATATATTTTTTTAGACTGTCCTTCCATAAGCGAATGACGAGATTTCTTTATCGTATTCTCAAGTTCTATTATTATTTCTGTTGTCATATTTCTCGCTGCTCTTTTTGCTGCAAAACTTTCTAGTGCTATGCGCATCTCATATATGTATATCAAATCCTGTGCAGTGGGACTATAGATATGCTTATTTTTAATTAAACCTTCTTGCTCTAGTCTTTTAATTGCTTCACGAATTGGTGTACGACTAACACCAATCTCATCCGCAAGACGTTCTTCTATGAGCTTCATTCCACCTTTATAAGTTCCATCCAGCATACGTTCTTGAATGTATTCGTAAGCCATTTTTTGTGCATTCGTTTTGTTTGAAACCATATCTTTACCCCTTGAAATTATTTTAATTAAATACTCACCTATTATACTTTATAAATTATTTTTTTTGAAGAATACTACATCCTAAGTTAAAAGATTACTTACTTTAGACTAGTGGTGAGTTTTACATCTTTGAAATGAATGGTTTCTTTTATTAGTAATGCAAGTGTGTCGAGGTCTACACGACCCACGCTTGGTAATTAACCAACAATTTTAACATAGCCTTAAAAATAGAACTTGACTCTTTTCAATTTCTAACCTGACACACATACACCATAGAAATACTTTTCTCATTCAGCTCATTTTTATCCCAATCACCATATACTTCTAGAATTTCAAATCCATTGTTTTTAAGCATCCTTTCCATTTCGAGTGGAAATGAAAAACGCAAAGAAATACCATCTTGCTCTTTCGCTAGCAAGGCATGTCCTTCATAAATTTCCCGATTTGTATGACAATGTAAGATTTGTGTTAGTGAATCGTATTCATCCCGATGAAATTCAATAATTTGATTTCCTTCTATATCAATATACTTCTGTTCATATTCGTCCACTGCCGCCAACTCATTTAATAAAGGATTCCGTGTATCAAATATAAAAAGTCCATCTTTTACTAGATGCTGCCGAACAGATTGTAATAAGGCATCTTGTACTTCATTTGTTAGAAAATGCTGAAAGGAATTCCCCGTCATAAAAACTAGTGAACCTTTTACGGGTATACTCAGCTGTGAGCAGTCTTGCAAAATAAATTCAATCGATACCATTTGCTCTTTCGCCTTTTGTTTCGCACGTTCCAACATTCCCTCGTGTATGTCAACTCCAATTATTTGGAAGCCGCGTTTCGCCATAGGAATGGTGAGTCGACCTGTGCCACATGCCAATTCAATAATCGGTAAATCTGACTTGGCCCATTCTAGGATTATGTTTAAATCCTTCTGGTAACCTTCATAAAGATGGTCATACATTTCAGGATCTGCGTATTTCTCCAAGTTCTCTTTAAATATATGTTTTTTACTCATTCAAACTTCCATCTCCCATTATAAACGCACGAGTTAGTTGAAAAATTTTATCTTGTACTTCTTTCTTATTGTTATTTTTTGTTGAATATCCGACATGATAGAGATAATCGTTATAATATCCATATAATTCGTTAGCCGTGGTGACTACTGTTACTAATCGTTTTTCCTTCTCATCGAACGAATAATATCTATAAGTCAGTGCGCCATCTGTTGTAATCACTTGGTGAAAAATCGGGATATCGTCGATTAATTTTTCTTTTCTTAATTCGTTCCCTACAGTATCCGCTTGTTCTTTCGAAAAATCATATTTATCCAGTGGATTTTCATCTACTTCTGTAACGGATAGGATAAAAAACTCTTCTGGTTGTTCATACTCATTATTGTGAAGATAAGTGAACTGGAGTTGATTTTGCAAATTTCCCTTTTCATTTATTGAAGTAACGAGATATGCCTTTTGTTCATTTACTTCAAAAGGTAATTTTTTTGGATCAATAGGATGAACCGTATTTTGGATGGAATTAGGTGCAACATTCAGCATTTCATCTATTGGTAATGGCATATAATATGCTACATTTTTCCTTTCATCTTGTGCATCCACTGACTTAAAATACTCACTATACGAGAGACCAATCCCCGTCACTTTTGTTAAAGCTTCTTCTTCTTCTTTATTGGCACAGCCTATCACCGTGAAAACCATGATTAATAGGAGTAGAATCGGTTTAATTATTTTATTCCGAGTCATTTGAAATCTATTCTTTCATTGATTTTTTCTTTATTCGCTTTTAACATTTCCTTTAAAGTGGAATGTATATTTGTTAGGCTAATCAAAATAAGCCCTAACATCACAAAAGTAACAACTTCACCTGTTATAAAAGAAATAATGCCTAACACTACAAAATATAAAGTATATAGCCAATTATTCATTATCCAATCACTCTCTTCTTATTTAATTAGTAAAAATGTTTCCACATACGAACTATTATTCTTGGTATGAAAATTACTATATTCCAAATCACTTCTGCTAGAATGGATTCACTTATATCTTTCAGAATGTTTTTAAACTTCTTCATTCGCATTGCTTTCATTTCTGTATCCTCACTCCCCTTAGTTTATACAAATAAATTTTTAGAAATATGAAAAGCAAGTATTAGAAGAATCGGAATCCAAATTGCAAAAGTGAATTGATAATAGTGTTCGTTAGATTCTTTCGCATATCGTCTAGCTATAAATCCCCTGAAGCCATATAAGACTAACATATATATTGCAAGCCATAAATACATTGGAATTGGATTAATAGGATGAAAGTTTCCATTCTCGTATCTCGATATATTCGCCAAAACACAACCAATTACAGCGATTATGACAAGTAGAACTTCGGTAAAAGTTCTCTTATTACCTTTCAGCTTCTTAGGAAGCTGAAACTTCTTTTTAATAAATCGTTCTAGCATTATGGTACTAAAAATTAATAGACTATAAATCAAAATAATTGCTACCCATTGCATATTTAAATCACCTTTTCCAACCGGAAGAACTTTCTATTTATTATACTATTTAAAATGGGGATAAGTTTCATTTGTTTGAATTTTCCTTCAAGCATACAAGATGAATGAACAAAAAAACAACCCCTTTATAAAAGGGATTGCTCGGCATCTACTATAAAACTTTCTCTAAAAACTCTTTAGCACGAGCAGATTTTGGCTCTGTGAAAAACTGAGCAGGTGGCGTATCTTCCACAAGTTGACCACCATCTAAGAATAATATTCGATCTGCTACTTCACGTGCAAAGTTCATTTCATGGGTTACAATTATCATCGTCATACCTGAATCAGCAAGTGACTTCATTACCTCAAGAACTTCCTTTACCATCTCTGGATCAAGTGCTGACGTTGGCTCATCAAATAACATAACAGAAGGATTCATCGCTAATGCACGCGCAATAGCTACACGTTGCTTTTGCCCACCTGATAAGCGGTTTGGATAGGCGTCACGTTTCTCATAAAGACCAACCTGACGTAATAGCGCATCTGCTTTTGCAATCGCTTCTGTTTTCGAAATACCTTGCACATTTCTTGGTGCATACGTAATGTTCTCAAGTACCGTTTTATGAGGGAACAAGTAGAAATGTTGGAATACCATCCCTACATTTTCACGTACTTTCATAATGTTTGTGCGTTTGTCCGTTACAACATCTTTGCCAATCGTAATGACGCCATTCGTAGGCTCTTCTAATAAGTTTATGCAACGTAAAAATGTTGACTTTCCAGAGCCGGATGGACCGATGATTGCAATTACTTCTTTTTCTTTAATTTCAGTTGAAATGCCTTTTAGCACTTCATTTTTACCGAATGATTTGTGTAAATTCTCTACTTTAATCACTTCTACTCATCCTCTTTTCTAGCTTTTTACCAAGGAATGTTAAAATGAGCGTCATAATGTAATAAATCACACCAGCAATCATTAAAGCCTCTAAATAATGATAATTTGAACCACCAACAACATAAGCACGGCGCATAATATCTAAAGCACCGATTACCGTTACAATTGCAGATTCTTTATTTAATGTGATAAATTCATTCATTAATGATGGCATAATATTTTTCATCGCCTGCGGTAAGATAATGTCCTTCATCATTTTTGAATAGGGAATACCTAATGCAAGTGATGCTTCTTGCTGACCTTTATCGACCGCATTAATACCACCTCTGATAATTTCTGAAATATATGCACCAGAGTTTAAACCAAATGCAAGAATAGCTGCTGGCATTGGATCAATATTAATATCAAAAAGCTGTGGAATTGCGTAGTAAATAATCATTAATTGTAAGACAAGCGGAGTTCCACGGAAAATGGATGTATAAAAATCTGCTATTAACCGTAGTACTGCAATTTTTCCGATTTTGCAAAGTGCCAGTAAAATACCAAGCACCATTCCTAGTATAGTTGCCCCAATAACGATTTGGAGCGTAACACCTATTCCCTTTAATATATAAGGAATAGAGGGAACGACTGCACTAAAATCTAACATATCGTTGCCCTCCTTTCTTTTCGAACTATTTAAATGAAGTTGAAGTTATTCTGCTTCTACTACAAACCATTTCTGTCTTAATTCTTCTATTTTACCGCTATCGATTAATTCTTGAATTGCTTGGTCAAATTGCGCTTTTAGTTCGCTACCTTTTGGAAATACAGCTGCTTTATAGTCCACATCGTCAACCTCAACAGGGAAATAAGTTAAATCTGGATTTCGCTTTACATAGTTTTCAGCTACAATATCTTCAATAATTGCAGCATCAAAGCGTTTCGTCATTAATTCCTGTACTACTTCTGGGATTAAGTTTCGGCTTTCTACTTTCATATCTACCGTTTTTGCCACTTCTTTTGCAAGATCTTCTTGAATAGACGAAATTTGTGCACCTACTGTTTTACCAGCTAAATCTTCTAATGTTTTTATACCACTATCTTTTTTCGTAACAACCATTTGCTGCGTTTCATTATATGGTTGCGAGAAGTCTACTACTTTTTCACGATCTGGGTTTGGACTCATACCCGCTAAAACGAAATCTACTTTGCCAGCTTGTATTGCTGGGATTAAGCCGTTGAAGTCGATATTTTCAACTTTCATTTCAAAACCTAGTTTTTCAGCGATTAAATTTGCAAGGTCAATGTCAAATCCAATAATTTCTTCCCCTTGTGCTGTGTCAACATACTCGAATGGTGGATAGTCTGCAGATGTACCCATTATTAATACTTTTTTGTCCTCTGTTGTTCCTTCACTACCGGATGATTTTCCGTTGTCTGACTTAGTACCACAAGCTGCTAGTAAAGCCATTATTAGTACTAGCATGATCATAAATAATTTATTTTTCATTCTATTATTTCCCTTCCATATAACGATTAATTGCCTTTTCAAGCATTTTTAAACCGTCATCTATTTGTTCTTTTGTTATTGTTAAAGGTGGAATCATTCGAATGACTTCCCCTTCGTTACCACATAAATAGAAAAGCACGCCTTCTTCTAATGCATAATCCAGAATTTTCATTACTGCTTGTCCATCGATCTTACCCGTTTCTGGATTGGAAATTTCAATTCCTATCATTAACCCCACTGAACGAATATCGCTAATAATTGGATATTTTGTCTGAAGTTTTTTTAACTGTTCCGTTGCGTAAGCTCCAACAACCTTTGAGTTTTCCACAAGGTTTTCTTCGTGAAGTATTTCTAGAGTTGTTAAAGCAACTGAACATGCAATAGGATTTCCCCCAAATGTGGTACCATGCATTCCGAGTGGCCATTTTTTCATTAATTCTTTGGAAGCGACAGTTGCACTTAATGGTAGACCGGATGCAATGCCTTTTGCGATTGCCATAATGTCCGGTGTTACGCCAAAGTATTGTGCAGCAAACCATTCGCCAGTACGACCGAAGCCTGTTTGCACTTCATCGAAAATTAATAAAATACCATGCTCATCACAGATTTCTCTAATTTTCTTTACCCATGCTTTCGGAGGAATGATATATCCACCTTCCCCAAGTACTGGCTCTAAAATGACGCAAGCCACTTCTTCAGGTGTCACTTGGTGTTTAAAAAGACGTGAAAAATCCTTCTCTAGCTGTTCTACGCAGTAAACTTCAGGGTCCACTCTAGCTGGACAACCTTTTACATCCGCATATGGAATTTGATAAGACAAATGCGATGGCTGTAAAAACTTACGATATTTACTTTTCGATGTTGTCACACCTAACGCCCCAAGGGAACGACCGTGGAAGCAACCAGTAAATGAAACAACATACGGGCGCTCTGTTACGAATTTCGCAAGTTTTAAAGCACCTTCTATTGCCTCCGTCCCGCTATTTGCAAAGAAAAAACAATCTAAATTTCCTGGTAAAACATCGCCTAGATTTTTGGATAGCTTTAAAATAGATTCGTACATAATAACGCCAGATGGACCATGTACAAGATGATCCGCCGCATCCTTAATGCTTTGTACAACTTTTGGATGACGATGCCCTGTATTAGCTACCGCAATTCCCGATGTAAAATCCAAATAGGTTTTGCCGTCTGCACCGTAGTAGTAGCAACCTTCTTCCTTCACAATAGGAATATTTGGGTGATCTTTTGCCATACTTGGTGCCAAATAATCTCCCATATTATCATATAATTCTAACCAGTTACTCAAACTGCTCACCTTCGCTTTTCCTAAGTTATTCTAGTTGATAACAAAGAGTTAAACGCTAACTATTAATAGCATAAAATGTCTTGTTCGACTTCGATTACTTTTTTGATATGTATACAATATAGACCCTTGTGTATAAATATTCAACAAGTTTTTTTGTGAAATCAAAAGTTTTAATTGCTCCAATCTTCAGTCTCCTGTTAAGGGAATATTAAGACCGTAGGGGGACGCCACTAGGCTTCCAGCTGTTGGTCTGTAATCAGATCTCACATCCAAAAACAATACAAAAATATGTCATCCATTTTTTCAGGGCAAAAAATGGATCTAAAAATAATAGAGTCGCGTCTGTTTTATGCTTTCGCTGCCTTGGATAATGCGAGCACAAACTGTTTAATATATAAAAAAGGGAGTACCCGTTAACCAGGAACTCCCTTTCTATTTCGTGAGAAAAAATAGGTTGCAGTTAGGTTTTAAGCTTTTTTTCAACTGACAACTGTTGGGTTGCATCGAATGAAAACAGTACCTACCTACCCCCTATAAACACTATCACATGTTCCTGGTGCAGGTTCATAGAAACAATGTTGTTTATATTGACCAGTAAAAGGTTGATCGTACCATGTTGGAGGGCATGGACCATATGGATTAAAGTACCAAAGCGCATATTTTGCTGGGTGGTCTCGCCAAAAATCCAAAACCTTTTTGGCTAAATTTTTTTCGACACCTCTCGCTCTTTGATAAAACAAATTACCTTTCTGAACAGCTTCAAAAGAAAAATTTCCTCCTTGTACATGAAAGATGACATCTTCAATTGATCTTAAATCACTAAAGTCTATACAATCGGCTATAACACGATTAACAATTACATTTCCAACATATAACATTCCTTGCTGTCCTTCAGCTTCTGCTTCTGCCCTCATCATCCTTGCCACTAAGTCAACGTCTGAACTTTTGTACTGTACTCTTGGCATTTATTCACCTCAACTATATAGTATGAAAAAAAGCCTGCAATGATGTCATTGCTAGTAAAAAAAGAACAAAGTTCACAACCGTATCCACAAGTGGCTCACCCCATATCAATTTTATACCAATTCTTCCTATACGCTATTCCAATACAGTACTACTAAGAAACGTACCACATTATAGTACGCTTTTCTTGCTCTATTTCGTTTGTATTTAATATAATCAGCTTTCCTATCAGGAGTAACATTCGTATGTAAATCAATTTCGGAGTAATTATCAAAGATTCCTCTAGCTAAGTTTCTGTTCGAGTTTAAAGCTATTAACTTTATAATATAGATACCAAAAACCTGTAATATATTTCCAGAATATTAGTGTCTACTTATTTGTTAGCCTAAAAGGAAATTGCTATACATAGATACTGATTTACAAATGAAATTAGTAAATATATTTATACTATTCTGTTAATTGTGTATAATGTATTTGAGCGAACGCTCAATCATAATCTTTCAATCAATGAATATAAGGAGGAATGACTTCTGAAAAAATCCAACATTAATTTCTTTGAAAGAAAATTTCCAAGTGCAAATATGATCCTTATTAAGGATCAGCTCCCGATTCTTATTGATACTGGTTTTGGAAGTGATGTTGATAATACAGAGCAATTAATGAAAGAAGCAGGCGTTTCGCCACAAGAATTACACCTTATTGTGAACACGCACTATCATAGTGACCATGTTGGAGGCAATTTTCATCTTCAAAAAAACTATGGTGTTAAGATTGCTGCTCATAAATGGGAAGCGGATTTAATTAATTGTTGTGACACTGAAGCCTGTAGTGCTGAATGGTTAGATCAACCTGTAGAACCTTATCGAGTCGATATAAAGCTGACAGATAGCGAAGAAATTGATACAGGAAGCAGAATCTTGAAAGTCCTACACACACCGGGACATACGTTAGGGCATATTTCTTTATATGAACCTGAAGAAGGGATATTGATTTGTGGGGATCTCTTTCATAAAAATGACATCGGTTGGTTAAATATTTTTCGAGAGGGTGTTAACTCTATCCAACGATCTTTAGAAAGTTTGGAACGATTGTCCAATCTGCGGATCAAGCATGCTTATTCCGGCCATGGCCCTCAAATGGAGAATCCTCAAGCTGCCATTGATGCGGCAAGGACACGGTTTGAAAAGTGGCTAAAATCGCCAGAAAAAGTTTCATGGCATGCCTGCAAAAGGATTTTTTCATTCACATTAATCATAAAAAACGGATTGGCAAAAGAAGATATCGATGACTACCTGTTGCAGTGCGGCTGGTTTCAGGATTTTGCACGCTACTCTTTACAGATTCAACCGGAAGAATTTATTCAAATCCTGCTCGATGAAATGATTCGTTCCGGAGCAGCAAGCTGGCATGATCATACATTAATGGCTAACACTCCATACCAAGCCCCTCAAACGAAATGGACGATCAATAACATAAAACCGAAAGATTGGAAACGTAAGGATTTCTCCCATAGCTAAAAAATGTGAGGCTTATGATTAAAGGAAATAAAGGAGGAATAACATTGTCTTTAAAAGTAGGCGATATTATTGTATTTGAACGGACTTTTACAGTAGAAGATGTGGAATTGTTTACGAAGGTTTCAAGAGACGAAGGGATTCATCATTTAACCCCAGATGAACAGGGTAGACTTGTAGTTCAAGGATTACTGACGGCAACTCTGCCAACAAAAGTGGGTGGAGATAATAATGTATTGGCCCGTACGATGAATTTTGAGTTCTTAAGACCTGTGTTTACGGAAGATACTATAATTTGTGAAGTTAAAATTGGAAAATATGAAAGACTAGAAAACAAAAATAATAGAACAGCTATTACTGCATCTTTTTTATGTAAAAATCAGGCTGAAAAAGAAGTGCTAAAAGGCGATTTCTCAGGTGTAATACTTTAAATTCTTATGCTTTCTTCCCCCAAAAATCAATTACGCCCCGGCGTAATTGATTAAATTTGTTCAATTCCTAGTCTTCGATAGTCGCTGATTTCCCTCGCTCCAATTGATAACTTCTGAATCTCTTATCTGCTATTTTCCGTATGGATTAGATTAATTCTTCCCTCGATAAAATCATTTAGAAATGAGCCAGTAACATTGTTCCTTGGGTATTCCCTAACTTGAAATACCTTCCCTGACTCGATTTGGTAATAATAATTGATATCACTTTCATCTTCAAACACTACACATACACTCCATACAGGTAACTTGGAAAATATTCCTTCAATTGATTGGATTTCTTGAAAATCATACCCCTTGTCTTCTATTAAATATGCCTCCACTTGCTTTTCTAAGCTATTTTTCTTCAACTCAATATAACAAAATGGAATAAGAACAATAACTACAAAAAATAGTAATAGATATACTCTTTTTTTCATGGTAGCAATACTTCTCCCTTTCTATTACACATTCTTTTTATAGCAAAAACTCAAAAACTTTCCACTTCATACAGTACCAAAGTATATGACAAGCATACTATACTTGTATAAAGACTAGGAGGGATTTTCATTGTCTAACGATTATTTAGATTTAATAGCTTATTTTGGAATTGGGGGTGCACATCCAGGAGGATTTGCTCTGACCGAGTCTATATTAGGAGGCGAAAACATTCAGCCAATGGAAGCTGTACTAGATGTAGGTTGTGGGACGGGGCAAACTGCTGCTTTTTTAGCTAAAAGTTTTCATTGCCAAGTGACTGCGATAGACAATCACCCCATTATGGTTGAAAAAGCGAAGAAACGATTGAAAAATAATAAACCTCCTATCAATGTGATAGAAGGAAATGCTGAAAATTTAGGTTTAGCAGATGATTCCTTCGACTTAGCTATTGCCGAATCAGTAATCGTCTTTACTAACATTTCGAAAACATTAAATGAGCTAGCGCGTGTATTAAGAGACACGGGTAGAATGATTATTATAGAAATGACAGCCGAACAAAATCTACCCGAAGCATTGCGAAAAGAAATACGTCGTTTATACGGAATACGTGAAGTTTTAAATGAAGAAGAGTGGAGATCAAAATTACAGCAAGCTGGGTTCACTAAAATTGAAATTATACCAACTCCATCTGCACTTATACTAAGTGAACTGGATGACATCAATCAATCCAAAAATATCCATTCAAAATTCTTCGACCTCTGGGAGGAACATCATCAATTAACACTTCAGAACAATCAATTCATTGGCTACCGGGTATTTAAATGTCATTTATGTTAATAGGGAAGTCGGAACCAGCGATTATTTCTTCAGAAGATTTCTTATATAACTCATTATTCGGAAAGGGACCATGCTTCTTTTGAAAACTGTCTACAATTTGAAAGCCTATATGATAACCGATCCATTTCGGCAAGCGACTCCCAGCTTTACCAAATAAATAAACCTGATGATGTTTAACCCCTGTAATATTTAGCGAGGGGAGAAAATGTTTTCTCCAAACAGCGAGGGCTTCTTCAAATGCATAAAAACTTATCCAAGGTGCTAACCACTTTTCACCATACAAGTCCTTTACCGCATATTCCCCAAGTCCTTCAATAATTAGAGAATCCTTTAAAGAAATCATACTTGGAGCTAGATTCAAATAATCTAGTCGGCACACATGATTATACTCATGTGCAAAGAGAGCCTTTATTTCTTCCGTATGGAGATCGGGAGATAAAAACAAAAATAATGTCCCTCTATAAGCTATGCCATTTTTTTTAGGAATGTCCTTTCTTGAGTTTCCATTTGCATTTTCTATTGGGAAAATATAGATGGATACTTTCGGACCATTCCACCGTTTTCTTAATAATTTATATTCCTGTTTCACGATTTGCCACACATTTTGCGCTTCCATTCGTTTGACTGTATCTTTTATGTTCCGCCATTCCTCCGGTTTAAATAAACCATTCCTTAGAAGTTCATACTGTACTACATCTTGATTTACAGTGGGGAATAATTTCATGAGTGGCTCACATATTATCTCGGAATGTCTAGAAGTTGCTCCTTTTCCCGATTGCTCTTCGCAAAGTTCAACAAATTTATAAAGCATATTCTGCGTTTGAATTACTGGCATGCATCTCTTCCTTTTTTTCTTTTTTCCTTATCAAATGTTTACACTTCAAATTATTTTAGAAACTTGATATTTTTTGTAATCCATCATTCGTTAGACGTTTGTCTTTCGTGTAATATTATGAACCGCATATGTTAGTAGGACATACATGGGAGAGGAGGACGAATATGAGTCGATTTGATTTATATAATCAATGTTGTAGATATCATGGGCAAAGAGTGAGAATAACTTGTCGTGGTGGTAGAGTTTACACAGGTGAAATTACTAGAGTTAGCAGAAATAAAGTTTGGATTCGACCAGATGCAGGATTTGGTGGGTATGGTTATGGCTTTTTTGGTGAAGGATTTGGTGCTGGCTTTGGTATTGCACTAGGTGCAATTACCGGAATCGCTTTAGCTTCCGTATTTTTTTGGTAAGACATATCCTATCCTATTCAAGTACATTCCATTATGCTTACCTGTAAGATAATAAGAAAGGGAATAGGTGATCTTGCCCATTCCCTTTTATATTATGCTAAAGAAAATGATATGATATATACAATGTAGATCTATCAAAAACAGAAACTGTGAACACTTGTTAGTAAGTCCTGTTTAGAAAGTTGAAGATCACGTTTCCAAGTTAAGTTGACTTCCGATTTCTACCCATTGTTAAAAACATTCCATTCTAACTATTACCCATTACCATTCCTCAAACGTTTTACGATAACCAAAAAAGCTCCTAAAACTTTGTTTGTCATAATAACTACTAGATGAACTAGTAGTTAAAAGTTCCATCCTCGTTTTTGGAAATTTAGTATGTACGAACTTCAATAAATCTGTTCCTATCCCAAGCCCACGATAATTTTTATTAATTACTAATTCGCAAACAAAAAGTGTAATAGTACCATCCGTTATTCCTCTTATGTATCCAATGATATGATCATTTGCACATGCTACGTATGCAATATTCGAATTGCTCCAAGCGTTTTTGGTATCTTCCTTTTTTGTAACAAGATTATTCCATTCTTCTTCTATATTTAATTGATGAATGCTTGCAAAATCTTCTGCTGCATATGCACGAAAATGAATGGCTTCCTTATCTTCTTTTCTACTATTCATGTCTAACTTCCCCTTCTTTTAAACCTATTTCCCTGTCGATTGATTATATTCTCCAAAACTAGTAGTATCTCCTTTATATTTTTTAAAGAGCTATTGGCATATAACTTGCATATATTTACTAATGTAAAAATACAACCTAAAAAGGAGAGCTAATCAGATGCAAATAAAAAAGGAAAAAGAGATTGTTAGTAATAACTATCATGGCACCATTGTGGAAGACCCTTTCAGATGGCTAGAAGATGATAATAGTATTGAAACACAAAAATGGGGAGACAACCAAAACAAAAAAACACAAGCCTATTTCAGCAAAATACAAGAAAGAGCGAGCATAAAAGACAAGCTCACTAAGCATTGGAATTATGAAAAGTATTTTATTCCTCAAAAGGAAGGTTCGTATTACTACTTTCAAAAAAATGATGGCTTACAAAATCAGCCTGTATTCTATCGCGCACAATCACTTACAGATGTTAAGCCAGAAGTAATAATTGATCCAAATACATTGAATCCAGAAGGCACAACTGCACTAACAAACATTTCCTTCAATAAAGAAGGAACGTTGATGGCATACGCAATTTCCGAGAATGGCAGCGACTGGCAAGAAATAAAAATTCGAAATATGGAAACAGGTGTTGAATATCCCGAAACAATCACAAGATGTAAATTTAGTAGTCTTGCTTGGATCGAAAATGGTACCGGATTCTATTACAGTCGCTTTCCTGAACAAGGAACGGTAGAACCCGTAGATGAAAGTAATTATAATCGTCTCTATTATCACGTCGTAAATACATCTCAATCGGAGGATAAATTAATCCATGAAAGACAGGATGATAAAGAGCTGGCGTTCCGACCAATTATCTCAGATGATTACAAATATGTCTTACTTGAATCATGGAAAGGTACAGAAAATAAGAGTCGCCTTTATTATCGTGGGGTTGAAAGTGAAGAATCCTTTATTCCTCTAGCAGATGCCGGAGATGCCTACTATTCTTTTATTGGAAATAAAGGATCTACTTTTTTTGTTTATACAAATAAAGATGCACCGAATGGAAAAATAGTGGCAATGAACATTAACGAGCCAGAAATGAAAAATTGGAAAGAAATTATTCCTGAACAACAAGATGTCATGTCATTTATTAAAATAGTAGATGATCAACTAGCCATTACGTATATGCACCATGCCAAAGATCAAATAAAGTTGTATGACCTTGAAGGTGTGTTTCATAAGGTATTAGATCTACCAGTTATGATTACAGTGACAAATATTAGCACCAATAAGCGAGATAAAGAAATGTTCATTAGTTATACTTCCTATTTAACACCGACGACCGTTATACGATATGATTTTCAAACTAACACTTTAGAAACCGTTTTTTCATCGAAAGTGAGTTTAGATAGTGCTCGCTTTGAAACAACACAAGTTTTTTATCCATCTACCGATGGAACGAATATCCCGATGTTTATCACTCATAAAAAAGGCATCCAGCTAAATGGGGAGCACCCTGTACTCTTATACGGATATGGTGGGTTTAATATTAGCATGACCCCTTCCTACTCTGCTTCAATTGCAATGTTTATCGAGGATGGAGGTATTTACGCTGTAGCGAACATTAGAGGCGGCGGTGAATACGGTGAAGATTGGCATCAAGCCGGAACGTTTGAAAGAAAGCAACAAGTGTTTGATGATTTTATTGCAGCGACTGAATGGTTAATTAGTAGTGGTTATACAAATTCTTCTAAAATAGCGATTATGGGAGGTAGTAATGGGGGACTTTTAGTTTCGGCTTGTATGAACCAACGACCTGATTTGTATAATACAGTTATTTGCCAAGTGCCTGTGACGGACATGCTTCGATATCAACATTTCACAGTTGGACGTTTTTGGACATCGGAGTTTGGCAATGCAGAAGAGAACGCGGAACATTTCAAAACAATCTATGCCTATTCTCCGCTCCATAATATTTCGCCAAATCAAAAGTATCCAGCCACATTAATCACTACAGCTGATACAGACGACCGGGTTGTCCCGCTTCATGCGAAAAAATATGCGGCTACCCTTCAAGAGGCTCAAATTGGTGAAGCTCCTATTCTCTTAAGAATTGAAAAGGATGCGGGTCACGGTCTAGGAAAACCAACTTCCAAGATAATCGAAGAACATACGGATATTTATACTTTTATATATAAATTCCTAGAGATGAATTAAAGTGTATAAAAAAATAAGAAGACTGTCTAAAATGAACAACATTCTAGACAGTCTTCTTTTATTCATTAATTTTTGGATCAAACGCATCACGAAGTCCATCTCCTACAAAGTTAAAGGACAATACAGTGATCAGAATCATAAATCCTGGAAGAAGCGGGTACCACCATGCACCAAGCATAATTTGTGGGTTTTGCGCACTTTGTAACATATTTCCCCAGCTAGGAATAGGTGGTTGAATACCAAGTCCAAGGTAACTAAGGGCAGCTTCCCCTAAAATTACTCCTCCCACCCCAAGTGTCGCAGAAACAATAATAGGTCCCATCGCATTTGGTAGTATATGCGAAAAGATAATTTTAGAATTTTTAATCCCTAATGTTCGTGCAGCTAATACAAATTCGGATGATCGAAGTGCCAAAAATTCTCCTCGAACTAAGCGCGCCGTCCCAGTCCAACCAAAGATGGCGAAAACAAAGATTAATGTTATTAAACTAGGTTCAAAGATTGTCACAAGTGTTATGAGAAGAAATAAGGATGGAAATGAAATAACAGCATCGACAAAACGCATAAGGATTGCATCGAGCTTTCCTCCGTAATAACCTGCCACAGCACCGATCATTGTCCCGATAAAAATGGAACCTGCAACAGATGTAAAACCAACAATGAGAGATACTCTCGCCCCATAAAGCAACCTACTTAATACGTCACGACCTAAATTATCCGCACCTAAAATATACTTTTCTCCTGGTGGACTTAACTTGTCTAGTAATACTTGTTTACTTGGATCTTGCGGCGCTAACCATGGTGCAAATATAGCAGATACGATAATGATTATTAACAAAATTGCTCCAATAACAGCTAACTTATTTTTCATAAATTTACGTAACATGACTTTCCAAATGGATTCGTGCACATGGTCATGTTTTTCTTCTATAAGTAATGGTTCGTTTACCGTTAAATTTCGCCCTGAAAGTGTCATTTCATCTCCCCCTAGTATTCAATTCTTGGATCAAAAATAGCGTAAAGTATATCTGCAATTAAGTTACCAATTACTACTAACGAAGCTGCAATAACTACTACTGCCATAATCACCGGATAATCTCTCTGAAATGCTGCTTCTACAAAAAGTAAGCCAATCCCCGGCCAAGCAAAAATACTCTCAATGATGACAGAACCTCCAATAAACGATGGCAACATCAATCCTAGAATTGTTATAATCGGTATTAGTCCATTTCGAAGTCCATGTTTAAAAATCACTGTTCCACTTCTGAAACCATTTGCTTTCGCTGTACGGATATAATCTTGTCGAAGCACTTCCAACATGCTAGACCGAGAATATCTAGTTAGACCCGCCATATCCGCAGTCGCAAGTACAAATGCGGGGAGTATTAAATGGTGAATACGATCCCATATACTAAAAGGTTCACCAAGAGTGGCTACACCGCCAGTAGGAAACCAGCCCATATGTACAGACAGAAACATAATTAAAACAAGTCCAATCCAAAAATTAGGTGTAGCAACTCCTAAAAAAGATACGAAAGTAATGGAATAATCTGTTAATGAATTCCGTTTAGTTGCAGAAATGACACCAAGTGGAATAGAAATTAAAAAAGCAATAACAGATGATACAATCATTAATATGAGCGTATTTGGTAGCCTTGCTAATATGAGATCACTGACAGGTACACCTTGTCGAATAAGTGATTCTCCAAAGTTCCCTTGAATCATATTCCCTAGCCATCTGATGTATTGCACAACTACATTATCATTTAATCCATATGCTTCTTTATATGCCGCTAGATTTTCCTGCTTGATCATCGGATCCATCATTAAAGCCGTCGGATCTCCAGGTGCCATTTGCATCATGGCAAATGAAATGATCGTTATAAGAAAAAGTAATGGGAAAGCCATTAACGTTCGTCTTATTATATATGTAGTCATTTCTAGCCAACTCCTTTTAGTAATTTATTTAGTAGCTGTTAATGTTCGAAATAGGAGAAATGCGAACATCCCCACTGAACTACATACTGGAGATGCTCGCCACCTTTGACATTGAATTTTTTTCGCGAACTAGTCTATATACCATTCATGGATTTTGTAATAAGTATTAGCTGCATTAAACTTTGGTCCATGCAGATTAGGTGCATTTGCTAAACTGCCTTCTACATAGTATAAGAAAGTATCTGGCTGTTCTTCTGCAACAATTGCATCGGCTTCAGCAATAATTCTCTTTCTTTCTTCTAGATCAGATATTCTCGTATTTTCGGATAGAAGTTCATCCACTCGCTCATTCGAAAAACCGTTATAATTTAAGCCATTTTCAATTTCTGAAGTATGCCAGAACCAAGTTGGGTCAGGGTCACTTCCAATAGACCAACCAGCAACAATTGCATCAAAATTCCATAATGGTGGACTTGTTTGTTCTACATACGCACTCCATTCAAGCAATTCAATCGAAGTCTTGATACCGATTTCACTTAATTGTTGTTGAACAACTTCTGCAATTTGTTGACGTATTTCATTTGCCGATGTCGTTTTTAAGACAAACTCGAACTTTTTACCGTCTTTCTCTAAAATACCGTCTTTGTTAGGCTCCCATCCTGCCTCTTTCAACTTTCTTTTTGCTTCTTCAGGATTATATTCAAACTTTGGTACATCCGGGTTAAACGCCCAGTTTGCAGGGCTACCCGGTCCATGTGCTACTACTCCCGATCCGTCCAGAATAGCTTGGACAATTGCTTCTTTATCAATCGCATGCGTTAGAGCTTGTCTAACTAATTTATCTTGGAATAATTCGTTACGTAAGTTATAGCCAATATACTCGAAAGCATTAGAAGGTCCTGATGTTACGACAACCTTTCCTTGTTCCTCTAACTTTTTAGCCGTCTCAATATATTGTGGTGAAATCCCTGTCAGATTTATATCCCCAACTTGCAACTGTGCCATTAATGTATTCATATCGGGAACAATTTTATAGATGATAGTATCTAATTTTGGTTTTCCAAGATAATAATCTTCATTGGCTTGAAGCTCGATATATTCTCCTTCTTTCCATTGTTTGAATTTAAACGGACCTGTTCCAATTGGTTCCTTCGTATTAAACTTGTTCATACCCAGTTCCGCTATAGGAACATCTCCTAAAATATGCTTTGGCAATACTTCAAATTGCGCTGTAATTGTGATGAATGGTGCATATGGTTCCGAAAGGACAAATTCTACTGTATAATCATCTATCTTGTTGATCTCGTCGATAATTTCAAACGGTAATCCACGTGGTCCGATATAGTCTTCATGTAAAGGGATGCCGTATGAGAAGACGACATCATCCGCCGTAAAGTCAGCTCCATCATGCCATTTCACATTTTCTCGTAAATGAAAGGTCCATCTCAACCCATCATCCGAGAACTCCCAACTCTTAGCCAAATCTCCTTCAGGATTAAAATCGGTATCTACTGTTACCAATCCACTAAAAATGAAACCTTCAATCGTTGAACTAGAAGTATCTGTTGAGTAATACGGATTAAATAAAGTCGGTGCCGCTGTAGTTCCTAAAACTAAACTACCACCAGACTTTTCTTCTGTTTGTGTATTCTCTGATTGGTTATCTTCTTTTCCGCTATTCGCTTCATTACCGCTCTCTTTCACTGCTCCATCTGAACATGCTGCGGCAATAAGCATGATCAAAAAGATGATGAATAATAAAAAACGATTTTTTAACATTTTCATTTTCCCCCTTTTATTATTACATTCAAATTACACCAATATTTTTGAATACATCCCCCCTTCCAAATAAGTTAACGAACAACCTATTACACTATTTGGGGATTATTATATAAATGGCAGGCGACCAATCGATTTGGCTGGACTTCTTTTAATTGTGGAACGATTGTTTCACAAGCTTTTATTTTTGCTGGACATCTTGTATGGAAAACACATCCTGTAGGTGGATTAGATGAACTTGGGATATCTCCCTTTAAGATAATCCTATCTCTGTTCACACTTCCATTTTGTCGAATAGTTGGTACCGCAGAAAGTAAAGCCTGCGTATAAGGATGAAGAGCTTCCGCATATAAATCATCCTTATCCGCTAATTCTACGAGTTTCCCTAAATACATCACTCCTACACGATCTGCAATATGCCTTACAACACTTAAATCATGTGAGATAAATATATACGTAAGATTAAATTGCGATTGTAAATCTTCTAATAGATTAATAATTTGCGCCTGAATAGATACGTCCAACGCAGAAACAGCTTCATCTGCAATGATTAACTCGGGATTTAAAACGATTGCTCTAGCGATTCCAATTCTTTGACGCTGTCCTCCTGAAAATTCATTTGGATAATGATTCATAGAAGATGAATGCAATCCTACTACGTCAAGTATTTCTTTTATTTTTTCATTTCGTTCTTTTAAATTAGCGTATAACCCATGTGCTTTTAATGGTTCATTCAAAAGATTCCCTAACGATTTCCTCGGATTCAATGAAGCATAGGGATCTTGAAAAATCATTTGAATTTTCTTGCGAATGAGTGGTCTTAATTCTCTTTCTGGCAATTTTGTAATATCTATACCGTCATACAGCACTTTTCCATCAGTTGGTTCATATAGTCTAATGAGTGCCCTGCCCATCGTAGACTTTCCGCAACCTGATTCCCCAACGATTCCTAGTGTTTCTCCTTTCCGTACACGAAAACTAATATCGTCAACTGCTTTTACATGACCGACTACTCGTTGAATTATTCCTGCTTTAATTGGAAAATGCATTTTTAAATTTTGTACTTCTAATAATGTTTCTTCTTTGATGACTTTGGTTACTTCTTCCGCGTTAAGAGGTGAAGCAACTTCTAATAAACTTGTTGAACCCATTATTCTCCCTCCACATCATCATATAAGAAGCAGCGAACAGATCTAGATCCGTCCATTTTTCTTAGAGTAGGTATTTCTTTTGTACAACGTTCAAATACTTTATTACATCTTTTTGCAAACTTACAGCCTTCGATGATGGTTCCAGGTGCAGGAACATTTCCTTTAATCGCTTGAAGCCTTTCTATTTCACCTTCAATTTTTGGAACAGAGTTAATGAGCCCGACTGTGTAGGGATGAAAGGGATTATCGAACAAATCATCGATGTTTGCAATCTCAACAATTTGCCCTGCATACATAACAATGACTCTGTCTGCTAGTTCAGAAACAACACCTAGATCGTGCGTTATCAAAAGAATCGATGTAGAAAACTTCATACTAATCTCTTTCATCAATTCTAATACTTGTGCCTGAATAGTAACGTCTAATGCAGTTGTCGGCTCATCGGCAATTAAAAGTTTTGGATTACAAGACATTGCCATCGCAATCATCACACGTTGCCTCATCCCACCAGATAATCGATGCGGATAACTTTTTAGCAATTTTCCAGGTTCGGAAAAACCTACTAACTCGAGCATTTCTATCGCTTTTCGTTCCGCTTCTCTTTTTGGCAATTTTAAATGATAAATAATAACACTCAATATTTGATCACCAATTGTAAGAACTGGATTTAAAGATGTCATCGGTTCTTGGAAAATCATTGCGATTTCTTTCCCGCGAACTTTATACATTTTCTTTTCGGGTAATTGTGCAAGATTAACGCCATCTAACAAAATCTCCCCTTCTACTACTTTCCCTTCTGGAGATGGAACAAGTCCCATAATAGAAAGAGACGTCATGCTTTTTCCGCATCCTGATTCTCCTACGAGGGCAACTATTTCACCTGCATTAATCTTGAAATCTATTCCATCGACTGCACGAACAATGCGTTTATTTTTCTTAAAGTATGTTTTGAGATTGTTTACTTCTAAAATAGTTGACATCATCATTCACCTCATTTTGATCTTTCTTTATGCACATTTCAGCATCAAAGTTTAATGCATATTAAAGCTATTGCAATATTTATGCCAAAGTCATTTTATTCACAAGGTCAAAATGCAGAATGTAGTATCACCCCTTATAGTTCCTTGTTCATTTTAACTACTCAACTAAAAAACGTCTAAATTGTTAGAATATTCTTTTAAGTGTCTATCTATTTTTACAGTTAAACCAATAGCTTTATTTTGATGGCTATTAATATAAAAAATAGGCTGCTGATACTCGAGTAAATATGAGTACCAATAGCCTATTTATGATCATAAAATAACTAATTCTTTCGCAGATGGCGACAATACTTCACAACTATCTTCCGTTATAAGGAGCATATCCTCAATTCTAGCACCCCCGATACCCTGCAAATAGATTCCTGGCTCTATCGTGACTACCATTCCAGGCAATAGAATATTTTCTGAATCTACAGAAAATAGCGGTTTCTCATGTACTTCAAGTCCAATTCCATGACCTGTTCCTGTGCCAGAGAATTCATTGAAACCAGTTTCGATTAGAATATCTCTCATGTACTTATCTACTTCCCGATCCGTTAAGCCTGCTTTTATATTGGTCGCACAGTTTGTGAATGATTGAAGAACGACCTGTTGGATTTCCTTCATTTTTTCACTCGGCTCTCCCATTGACACAACGCGGGAAATATCAGACCAATATCCATTATAATTAGCCCCAAAGTCAATCGTGATCATATCACCTTGTTCAATTATTTTGTCACTTGCCCGACCATGAGGCTGTGACGCCCTATTTCCAGACGCCACAATTGGACTAAATGTAGATGTGATTCCACCATTGTTTTTAATGAAGTTTTCTAGTTCTCCTGCAACTTCGAGCTCTGTAACTCCCGGACGTATGAAGTTCAATATGTGTACAAATGCATTATCCGTAATCTTAGAGGAAGTTCTAATCTTTTCGATTTCATCTAGTGATTTCACCATACGTATGTTTTCCACTACATCAAATGTTGGGATCAACTCGGAATCGATTAGTCCTTTTAGTTTGGAGTAGTTACCGAAATTCAAATGTTGTTGTTCAAATCCTAGACGTTTTATGTTCATTTGTTTGACTTGCTTAGCTACCTCATCGTAAATCTTATGCTTGTGACCCGTATGCTCTTTATGCAAAACAATGTCCAAGCTAGTTTGATTTCTCGCCTGTCCCAAATAGCGGTAATCAGTTATCAGTCTTGCATCATTATGGGTAACAAGTACAACTCCATTACTGCCTGTAAATCCCGATATGTATCGCCGGTTCCAGTCCCCGTTAATCATTAATCCATCGATATTCCATTCGTCCAATTGCTTTTGAAGTTTCTCAATTCTATTCATTTTTTCGCCCCCAATGTTGTATTTATAACTGCCTTTCAAGAAACAATGCAATACCCATGCCAACTCTAATTGCCAAAATGGCATCACTCTTGCATAATCAGTATTAACTACAAATAAAGGAGGTTTATGATATTGAGTAATATTTACGAAACAAGACGGGAGCATTTAAAGACTTATCTTGCTCAACAAAATATCGGTGCTGTCATGATTACTGCACCGGCAAATGTATACTACTATACAGGATTCAATTCAGACCCACACGAACGATTCATGTCTTTGATCATTAACGCTTCTACAGATGAGACATATTTGTTTGTTCCTGCTTTGGACAAAGAAGCTGCAGTACAAGAATCTGATATAACTACAATCATCTCGATCTCGGATGAGGAAGTACCATTTGAGGTTGTTAGTAAATCGTTTGGCAAACTATCGAAAACGGTTGGAATTGAAGCAAAGAACTTAAGCTACGATCGTTATATTAGCTTGCTAGCCCATTTCCCACATGTAGAAGTAGTCGATGTACAACCCTTCATCAACAAACAAAGAATGAAAAAGACCAAAGAGGAAATTGAAAAGTTATCAGAGGCTATAAGAATTATTGAAAAAGTTCTAGAAGAAGGTACTAAAAAAGTGAAAGTTGGTATGTCAGAATCTGAATTGACCGGGGAATTGGAGTTTCTTATGAGGAAGTTTGGTGCAGATGGTCCTTCCTTCTCAACTATTGTATTGACAGGCGAAAAGGCTGCATTACCACATGGTTCTCCTGGAGAACGAACTATCCAACAGGGGGATTATTTATTAATCGATTTTGGCGTGGTAAAAGATGGATATTGTTCCGATATTACAAGAACCTTTATCATTGGCGAAGCATCTGAAAAGCAAAAAGAAATCTATAATATCGTTTTGCAATCAAATGAAGCTGGAATTCAAGCAGTACAAGCAGGTGTCTCATTAAAGTCATTTGATATCGCAGCTAGAAATGTTATCCATCAAAATGGATATGGTGATTACTTCAATAACCGTGTTGGACATGGCTTAGGTATTGAAGTACATGAAGAACCTTCCATCCATCAAAACAATGAACAACTAGCAGAAGCCGGCCTAGTTTTCACAATTGAACCAGGTATTTATATCCCCAATGTCGGTGGTGTCCGTATTGAAGATATTGTCTACATTAACGAAGATGGTAATGCAGAAGTTTTAACTACTTTCCCAAAACAACTTCAAGTCCTTTAATTTTGACCTGGCAACTGTTTGGCGGCAACTAATTATTGTTACCGCTATACAGCTGCAAGGATTTTTTATTTCATTCTTTCAATCAGGAGGCTTTTCCATCTCTCTCTTCTTTAAACGAATCTAATTTCATCTCTTTGCATCTGTCTTCCCAGAAATCTGCACCCTTGATTCCTACCGTTAATGGATCAAACACCGGATCTTTTCCTGCCTTCATCTGTACATCAAAATCCTTCAATACCTTTATCGTAGGCTTTGTCAGAAGTAAAATTGCAACCATGTTGAGCCAAGCCATACTTCCAAAACCTAAATCTCCCAGAGCCCACATAAAAGCTGCTGATTTCACACTACCGATATATACCATTGCTAAAAAAACAATTTTCAAAGCCGTTTTCAACCACTGCGCTTTTAGTTTTCTATCTAAATACACAAGGGTTGTTTCGGCGATATAATAATAGGCCATAAGTGTAGTGAACGCAAAAAAGAAAATAGCGATGGCAACAAATAGTCCCCCATAACCTGGAAAAACAGTTTCTACTGCTTGTTGCGTATAAATGGGGCCTGGTTCAATATTTCCCATCGTTTTAACAATGGCTTGTTTTCCAATCGGTATCACATCATACATACCAGTCACAAGAATCATGAACGCTGTAGCAGTGCATACCACAATTGTATCGATATAGATTGAAAAAGCTTGAACTAATCCTTGTTTTGCAGGATGTGTAACCTCAGCAGCGGCAGAACTGTATGTTGCTTCACCAACTCCGGCAACGCTGGAAAAAATCGCTCTTCTGACTCCCCAAGCAATCGCTGAACCGAGAATTCCCCCGAATGCTTCATTCACACCGAATGCACTGGAGAAAATTAACGAAAACATTTTAGGAACTTCTGAAATATTTGCAAATAAAACAATGAATGTTACAACCACATAACCTAACGCCATAAAAGGAACCACTTTATCAGCGACACTAGCAATTCGCTTCACACCACCGAATATAATGATTCCAAGCAAAGCAACCATTAGTATTCCTGTAATATTCTTATTCAATCCAAGTACATTTTCAAACCCTACCGCAATACTATTTGCTTGAATTCCCGGTACTAAAATTCCATATGAAAGGGTAACTACAACGGCCATTATTACCGCGAACCATCTCATGTTCAACCCTTTTTCGATAAAGAAAGGGGTACCTCCTCGATATTCATTTCCAATTTTACTTTTGTATACTTGTGAAAGTGTCGACTCAATAAATGCGCTTGCTCCTCCTAATATTGCCATTACCCACATCCAGAAAACCGCTCCTGGACCTCCGAACGCAATTGCAGTGGCCACGCCAGCAATATTACCAATACCCACGCGACCTGCGAGGGCTAAACAAAAAGCCTGAAAAGATGATATTCCCGCCTCCGAGCTTTTTCCTTCAAATATCAATTTGATCATTTGCTTAAAATATCTTAATTGAACAAAACGTGTAACAATAGTGAAAAATAATCCTCCACCCAATACGAAGATGACTAACCCTATACTCCATACTTGATCCACTAACCAATTAACTATATCTTCCACTTATTTCCCCCCTAAATATAAGTTGTATGTTAAGAAACAGTCAGAGCTTGTAACCACTTTCAAAAGATAGAATAAACAGCCCTTTAAGAAAATGATCCCAGAATATTCATTCGGGATCATCTTCATCAAGTCAAATTAGTAATTTACAATTATTGTTTTATATTCACAAAGACACTTTTCACTTCTGTATAGTTGGCAAGTCCGTATTCTCCACCCATTTCGCGACCAATTCCGGATTGCTTGTACCCACCAAACGGCATTGTTTCCCATTCTAGACCGAAGTCATTGATCCAAACTGTTCCAGCTTTAAGTTTACTGGCAACATAATGACCTGTTTTAATATTTTCCGTCCATACACTAGCCGCTAAACCATAATCGCTATCGTTTGCACGTTTGATAACTTCTTCTACCGTATCAAAAACAAATACCGACATGACAGGACCAAAAATTTCTTCTCGTGCAATAACCATATCGTCTTTCACATCTGCAAATATCGTTGGTTGGACATAGTAGCCTTTTTCAAACACTTTTCCTCCACCTGCAACAAGTCGTGCGCCCTCTTTTTTCCCTTGCTCAATATAATGAAGGACTGTTTGTTGTTGTTTTGCAGAAACAAGTGGACCCATTTCCGTTCCTGAATCCATTCCAGGGCCCAGTCTCAAAGCGTTTACACGTTCTGCTAATGTATTTACGACATGATCATAATGCTTGCGGTGAACAAAAACCCTCGTACAAGCACTACAGTTTTGACCGTGGTTGTACATCGTACCGTTAAATGCACCTTCAATCGCCTCTTCAATGTTTGCATCTTCCAAAATAATGCTTGGCGACTTACCACCTAACTCTAGCGTAACTCCTTTAATCTGGTCTGCGGCCTTTTTCATAACCTCTTTTCCAACAGCTGTTGATCCAGTAAATGCAACTTTATCCACATCTTTATGTGTGATTATCGCGTCTCCTGCAATCCGACCAGTACCTGGAACAACGTTCACAACGCCGTCCGGGAACCCAGCTTCTTTAAATAATCTCGCCGCATATAGAAGTGAAAGCGGTGTTTCACTTGCAGGTTTGATAACTACCGTACAACCTACAGCGAGCGCTGAACCGAGCTTCCAAGCAGCCATTGCAAGTGGAAAGTTCCACGGAATAATTTGACCTATTACTCCTACTGGTTCATGAACGGTGTAGCTTAAATAATCCGGAGAGACCGGAATTGTTTGGCCTAATACTTTCGTTGCCCAGCCCGCATAGTATCTGAAGTGTTGAACAGTGCCATCAACATCGTCTGCTAACGCAACTGCATATGGTTTCCCGTTATCAAGTGATTCAAGTTGTGCTAGCTCCTCCCTATTCTCTGCTAGGAGTTCTGCAAACTTATAGATTAGTAGTGAGCGTTCTGCTGTCGCCAACTTTGTCCATTCACCTTCATCAAAAGCTTTCCGTGCAGCAGTGACCGCAACATCGACATCCTCTGCTTGTGCTTCACTTACTTTCGCAATCACTTCTTCCGTAGCAGGGTTAATAACATCAAACGTTTTTCCGCTAATTGTCGGTACGTATTCTCCGTTAATGTAAAGTCCTTTCACTCCTTCTAGGAACTCTTGAACTTTCGGTTTTAATTTATAGTCAATTGCTTCCATAATATATCACCTCTTTTTCTTAGTTTGTGACTGTTTCCAAGCTTTGTAGAAGTTCCTTCAATTTCGCTTCTTCCTCTTCATTGAGTGGAAGCCTTGGTTTGCGGCAAGGTCCGCCAGCTAACCCTTGCAGATCCATCGCTCTTTTTACAATTTGGACGTATTTACCAGAATCTTCTAAAAATTTACAAAGCGGTAGAACTTTGTCATAAAGTGCCCAAGCTTCGTCCATTTCCCCGTTTTGAACATGATTGTACATATCTGTTACAAGACGCGGTACAATGTTGCCCGACACAGAAATCCAGCCGGTCGCCCCAACAAGCAGTGATTCAAGCGCAAGGTCCTCAGAACCACTAAATACTCTTATAAATCCTTTGCCTTGTCTTGCAATATCACGAGTTTTTCCTATGCCTCCACTCGATTCTTTTACATGTGTAATATTGTCGACGTCACGCCCTACTTTCAAAATTGTTTCAGTGCTAATGTCGACACCTGACGTGAACGGGTTATTGTAAATCATAATCGGAAATTTCACCGATTCTGCAACACTTTTAAAATGTTCGTAGATTTCATTTTCTTTTGGATGCGCATAATACGAGTTAATAAGTAGCGCTGCGTCTGCTCCAGCTTTTTCTGCTTGTTGTGTATATTCAATCGCATCAGCTGTTGTTTCAGCAGCTGTTCCTATTACCAGTGGAATTCGGCCATTTACTTGTTTTACAGCAACTTCCACCGCTTTAAATCGCTCTTCTTTTGTTAGGCTAACGAATTCTCCTGTACTGCCGTTTATAGTGATTCCCGTTACGCCTTCATTGATGAAGTGTTCAATATTATTTTTAAATCCTTCCCAATCAATTTCCTTCTCGTTTATCATTGGTGTAATTAATACTGGGAATACCCCTTCAAGTTTTACCATTATAAATTCCTCCTATTTTTTAATTTAGTGTAAATTCTTCATTACACTAATAAAAAACCGTTCCTAAGTGGATCATCCTCGTCCAATATAAATTCATGTGTGCCTGTAACAAATGCCTCTGTTTCTATTGAAAATCGACGTTCACTTGCTGAAAGTACTTTTGCTTTCAATGAGCTCCCAAAAATACTTTCATTTTCGATTTCGCTAATGCTAACAGATCTGTCCAATAATGAAGCCAGGATTGCAATCGTACTATCGATTCCAGGTGATCGAAGTATATACCCATCTTTTTCAAATGTGACCGATTTAACTTTATTCGGAGACGTTTCTGATTCAACGACTATGACTCCTTCAAAATCAACGTTTTCTTTAGTCAGTTTCGTCGCACACGCCATTCCCCAATTATTCAATGAAGCTAGATGAACTAATTCGATATTCGGAATGGATTCCGGTAACGTAAAGAGCAAGTAGTTGCGTCCATTATCCACTCTTATAGAAAGGTAATCTGGAGTGAAATTGACTTCGGAACTTGCTTCACCTTCAAGGTAAACGGAAGCCACTTCCTGCTTGTTTACATTCGCTTTTACCGTGTAAATGCCGTTTTCGGTTTCGACTGTATAAATATCTTCCTTCTTCCTGTTCAAATTCCCAGTTTCAATTAATGCCGTTACTGTCGCAAGTAATCCTTCATACTTAAAATTTGTAACCGCTTCGTGATTGAAAAATAATAACCCAAAATCCGCTATACTAGATGAAGTAACTACACAACCATGCATGCCGCGATGGCCCCTCGGTTCATTCAACAACAAGTTTTTCTCGTTTTCAAAGTTGTTTTTCAACTTATCGTGGTTGGACATTATATCACTTCCTAGAAACGTAATGGGGGATTGGATAACGATTCTGAATGCTTCGCCGACTACATGCGTATCGATTGTGCTAAACAATTTTTCTAAGTTCACTTAGACACCCTCCTTCACTGGTTCATGTTGCATCGGAGGGATGAGTAAAAATCCTTCCCGAAGCGGATCTTTTTCATTGTAGAAAAACTTATGCATCCCCATTATCCAAGCGGAACCAGTCACCTCAGTAATTACTGCATCCAATTCTTTCACTTTCGTTTCCTCCAGTACCCTTGCCTTAAAAAGTGTACCAACAATACTTTCATGTACAAAAAGCTCATCTAAACCAATTTCATCCTTTTTATACATCGTCGCAAGCTTAGCAGAAGTACCTGTTCCGCATGGGGAACGATCAATTCCTCCTGGTGGCACTATAACTGTATTTTTTACATCCGCATTCGGATGCACGGGATCCGTAAAGAATTCAATATGCGTCAACCCGTTGATAAAAGGAAACTCTGGATGGACGACTCCTTCAGAAGCATTGATTGCGTTTCGTATGTCAATTGCCTTATTGATGATAGTTGTTGCATTTTGCTCTATTAAAGCTAGATTGTGTTTGCGTGCATCGATGATTCCATAAAAATTACCGCCATAGGCAATATCACATTCCACCTTTCCGATGCCTTCCACTTCAATGTCAATTGACTTCAACAGAAATGCAGGTACGTTGGCAAACGTCACTTCTTCGGCTTTTCCATCCGTTACCTTGATTTTCACATCGATAAGTCCTGCTGGTGTATCCACTTTAATATTTGTAAAAGGCTCCTGTACCTCTATTAATCCAGCTTCAACGAGTGCTGTACAAAAACCGATTGTATCGTGACCGCACATTGGTAAATAACCGCCTGTCTCAATGTATATAACACCTACATCGGCATCAGGGTGGCAAGGATCTGTCATTAAAGCTCCTGACATGACCCCATGTCCCCTCGGTTCATTCATAAGAAAGTTTCGAATCCAATCGTAATGCTCCTCCATATACAACATCTTCTCGGACATTGTATTTCCTTTCAGTGGAGGAAGTCCGCTGATCAAAGTCCTTGTCGGATTTCCGCCTGTATGTGTATCAATTGTTGTGAATATTCGTTGGAAATTCATCAGTTAGTCACCATCCCTTTAAAACGTCTCAATTGCAAAGGCTCAATTGGAATGCAGGTTTCTTTTTCATTTATCATTTCTTCCACCAGTTTTCCTGTTACCGCAGCTAAACTAATGCCGTCCCCTTCATGCCCTGCTGCAATATAAAATCCTGGGATATGTTCCACTTGTGAAATTATCGGCAAATGATCTTCTGTCCATGGTCGCAATCCTGCATATGTTCTAATAATAGTCATATCCGCAATTTTGGGATAAAAACGAACCGCGCGCTTCGCAATATACTTTGTCACTTCATGATCAACTCGTGTGTCAAAACCAGCAAATTGCCTACTACTTCCGATTAAAAAATTTTGGCTTTCCGTCGGCTCAAACACAAGTGCAACACCGTATTTCTCTGTGAAAGGATCTACGGTTCTTTCTCCTCCAAATTTCGAAATAAGGTAGCCGAACTCCATCACTTTTCGTAATCCGACCGGTTGTTGTCGCGAAGCAACAATAAGCTGACCTTTTCTCGGGATAATTGGAATGTCCAAATCTAACATTTCACCAATCTTTGGAGCCCATACTCCACTTGCGTTCACGACTTTATTAGCCGAAAACTTACCTTTGTCCGTTTCGATCATAAATTGACCGGAACCGTTAGTTGTAACATTTTTTACTTCCGTATTTGTATGAATATTAGCCCCCTGCTTTTCCGCACTATAAAACATTGAATACGTTAGCATATAAGGATTTACAGTAGAGTCCGTTTTACATTCTAGACCACCATATAAATCATCCGCGAAGTATTTGGATTCATTTCGAAGATCATCACGATCCAACATTTTAAAATCCAATCCTGCATCTTGCTGGCTACTTACCCATTTTTTTGCCGCTTCCATTTCGGCATCGTTCTCACAAACTAAAATGCTTCCAGGGTTGCGGTATTCAAAAGGTATTTCAAGTTCCTTACTTAAAGAATGGACAAGTTGTTGGCTTTTCAAGGACATTTGACTGTCAAAACCAGGATCTTTATCAATCGCAAGTATGTTTCCATCACACTTGGAGGATGTCCCACTTGCGAGTTCATTTTTTTCAAGAATCGTAATATCTAGACCTGCCTTAGAGCCATAGTAGGCAATTGCCGCCCCAATAATGCCTCCACCGATAACGACAACATCCCTATGTTGAACATTTCCCACATCATTCCACCTCCCATTTAATGATTCATAATTACTTAATGCAAGTACTGTGCCAAACAAAAAACATCAACATTCTATTACTTCTATTGAACTTTCAATCTTCTCGTGTAAAATAAATTATACAATTCAAAATAATTTGACAGTAAAGGTGGCTAATTAAATGAGTTACGGACAATTTCTACTAAAGAAATTGATAGATAAAAATTTTGTGAAAATAAATTCAATAGAGAATCAGTCCATTTTAGTCAAACGAATAGAAAAAGAAGCACCCAAAAAAGTATTTATCTCAAATGATGAAGAACCATATTGTGTTCAAATTTCTGAATCCACAAAGGAAATAATATATATTCCTTGCAAAACTATCTCCTTAAACAGCGCCATGGAAGCAGTGCTTGCTTCACTAGCGGAATACGACTTTGTAATTGTCGTAAATGATAATAATGATTATGTAGGGTTTCTTACTTATGATGTGTTTTCTAAACACCTTTTGAATGAATACGATCGCACACAGGCCTACTTACACACAATTTTGAATACAATTGATGAATCATGTACCGTTATTGATCACGATACAAACGTCCTTTATTGGACAAAAGGAGCTGAAAAAATCTTCTCTTTCAAAGAAAAAGAAATTATCGGAAATCCAATAACTAATTTTTTTGATGAGGGTCAACTAGAGATATTAAACACATTAAAAAAAGGAACTTCCGTTTATCATAGTCAACATCACGCTAGAAAGGATTTAGTCGTTATGATCAATTCAAATCCTGTTTATTTAAATGAGGAAATTATTGGGGCAGTGGTGTCAGAAACAGATATAACAAGCCAAATTAGATTAAATAATGAGCTCTATATGACATCCGAAAAGTTGTTTCACTTAGAAGAAGAAGTAAGGAAATCGCTACCTGCTATTAACCCTTTTTCTTATATAAAAGGAAATAGTCCAGCCTTAAAACAGGTTATCGAAATTGCGAAAAAAACGGCTTCGACAAATGCTGCTGTCCTAATATATGGAGAAAGTGGTGTCGGTAAAGAACTGTTTGCAAAGGCAATTCACCATTTACGTGAATCGGAAAACGCACCTTTTGTTGCAATTAACTGTGGGGCAATCCCAAACGGGCTGTTTGAAAGTGAAATCTTCGGATACGAAAAAGGAGCTTTTTCCGGCGCAGATCAAAAAGGGAAAAAAGGGAAAGTAGAACTTGCTAAAAATGGCACACTATTCTTGGACGAAATCGGCGAAATGCCCTTGGAAATGCAGGTGAAAATTTTGCGGCTTTTACAAGAAAAAAAGTTTTATCCAGTTGGGGGAACAAAAGAATTAGAGGTTGACTTTAGGGTGGTCGCAGCGACAAACCGTGATTTAAAAGAACTTATTAGAGAAGGAAAGTTCAGGGAAGATCTTTATTACCGCTTAAATGTAGTCAACTTCCGAGTCCCCCCACTTAGGGAACGCTTAGAAGATATTATTGAATTGACCCATTACTTCTTATATGAAATTTCCGTCAAATACAATCGACCGATTCATGGTATATCACAAGCTGTCATGCAGTCTTTGCTTCAATATTTATGGCCAGGCAATATTCGCGAATTGAGGAATATCATCGAACGTTTAGTTGTATTTTCCGAAAACGGTGAAATTAAAATCGATGATCTACCTATTGAAATGGAAAGAATTACAACATCGATAAATATGGATAGTGACAGCATTCCATATCATTCCTTTACGAATGAGGGCAAGTCCTTAAATGATCAACTACAAGAATATGAAAAAGAAATTATTCTTCGAGAACTGAATAATGTAAATGGGAACAAGCTGCTTTGCGCCAAAAATTTAGAAGTTACTAGAGCAACCCTTTATAACCGCATGAACAAATTAGGTATTAAATAATACATGCAACATTTTGGCTTCATTCTTGCATAGTTATTAATATGTAAACTAAAAATGCTAAGTATGAGGTGATTTTAATCGATGGAAAAAGAAATGATTATTTGTAGGTGTGAAGAAGTAACTTACGGTAAATTAGTAGAAACCGCAAATACGTATAACTGTAATTCTCGGGAACTGAAGCTTCGAACGCGGGCTGGTATGGGCTATTGTGGGGGGAGAACCTGTCGCAATATGGTTGATAGCATTGCCCATTCCTCCTCCGAAAGAATTAGTACGGAGATTACGCTAAAATATCAACCACCAATTAGACCTATAAGTTTCGGTGATTTAGGAGCTGTGGAGAGATGACAAGAAGAATTATTAATCATCCAGTATTGGATAAAATAGACGAAACGAATGTTATTTCTTTTACTTTTAATAACACTGTATTACAGGGTTTGAAAAACGAATCATTAGCTGCTGCTCTGTTAGCTAATGGCATCCGCACATTACGAGTTCATGAAGAAAGCGGGACACCACGTGGTATTTATTGTAACATTGGTCATTGTTTTGAATGTCGTGTAACTGTCGATGGACAACAAGGGGTAAGAGCTTGTCTAACCCCTTTAAAAGAAGGCATGAATGTTTCAAGTGGCGAAACCTTCCTAACATCAGTAAGAGATTGGAGGTCGGAGAATGAGTAAAGTCATTATTATAGGCGCAGGTCCTGCAGGATTATCTGCTGCTATTACCATTGCAGAAAATGGATTGGATGTTTTAGTTCTCGATGAATATATGATTGCTGGTGGTAGGTTACTAGGGCAATTGTATGAAGAACCTAACGGAAATTGGTGGAATGGTATAAAGGAATCCCAAAAGTTATATGAAAGGGCCGTTGAACTCGGTGTCAAAATCTATCTAAATACACCGGTTTCCAATATCGAGAAAATGGATGAAACATGGGTCATTTATACAAACACCGAAACATATACTACTTCCCATTTATTGCTCGCAACTGGGGCAGCCGAAGCCCCACTACCTATCCCAGGATGGACACTTCCTGGCGTCATGTCTGTTGGAGCTGCGCAAGTTATGACAAATGTGCATCGAGTTAAACCCGGAGAAAATGGTGTAATTATAGGCATTAACGTCCTTTCATCCGCAATAGCGATGGAACTCAAACTTGCCGGTATTGGAGTCGAATGTATTGCTTTACCTAAAATGAACAAAATAACTAAAGAATCAGGAAATCCCATGAATGTCATGAATTCATTATTACATGTTTCTCATATGGCCCCTTCTGCGTTTGTTAAACTCGGAAGTAAACTGATGAAGAATGAGTTCATGAAAAAGATGGGTATCTCTTTTTTTCCGAAGAGTGGCGTGAAAATGTGGGATATTCCAATCATGCTTCGTAAAGCAGTAATTGAAATATATGGAGATGGTCAAGTAGAAGGGGTGAAAGTTGCCACCATTAGTCCTTCTGGAGAAATCATTGCAGGTACTGAAGAGAAAATTGGAGCTGATTTTGTCTGTATTGCAGGTGGATTATATCCTCTGGCAGAATTGGCTGCTGTAGCTGGATGTCCTTTTTATCATATTGAGGAATTAGGTGGCTATGTACCTCTTCATAATGACCGTATGGAAACCGCACTAGATGGTCTGTATGTTGCAGGTAACATTACGGGAATCGAAGGTGCCAAAGTAGCAATCCGTCAAGGAATTACAGCAGGTTTATCGATTGTTCATAATAGTGGGGTACCTAATAAAGAAGGATTAATCCAAGCTTCTATTGAACATATCGGACAAACCCGAAAAGATGCTTATATCCAGTTCCATCCTTCTGTAAATGAAGGAAAACGAAAACTACGACAGTATTGGGAAAATCATTTAAATTCTAAAGAGATGGAAATACTGAACTAAATGAATATCGATATTAGAAATTCCGGCTACCTTCAAAGTCTAACTAGGCTTTGAAGGTAGTCATTTCAATGACAAATAAAAAGCACACCACTATATCCAAGTGGCGTACATTAATTGATTATACTAGTGCTTGCGCTAAATCTTCCACTAAATCTTCCACATCTTCAATCCCAACGGAAATTCGTACAAGCCCGTCCGTAATACCTAATTCTAACCTGCGCTCCCTAGGGATTGAAGCATGTGTCATTCTTGCTGGTACAGAGATTAAGCTTTCCACTGCACCTAAACTTTCTGCTAAGGTAAAATATCGAAGCTTCGCTAATAACGCATCAGCTTTTTCCTCACTTCCCACATCAAAGGAAATCATTCCACCGAAGCCAGTCGTTTGTTTTTTCATCAGTTCGTGACCTGGATGTTGCACTAAACCTGGATAATAGACTTTCTCCACAAATTTATGTTCATCAAAGAACTCCGCAATTCGCTGAGCATTCGACTGATGCTCTTCCATACGAAGTCCTAGTGTTTTAATGCCGCGCATTAATAACCAAGAATCTTGAGGTCCTAACACTGCTCCAACTGAGTTTTGTACAAAATGTAAATCGGTCGCAAGCTTTTCGGAATTTACAACAGCTAAACCAGCCACTACATCACTATGCCCACCAATATATTTCGTCGCACTATGCAAGACAATGTCTGCTCCCAGTGCAATTGGTTGCTGGAAATAAGGTGTCATAAATGTATTATCTACGATTGTAAGTAACCCTTTTTCTTTTGCAAGTTTTGCAACAGCTTCCATGTCGGTAATTTTTAATAAAGGATTCGTTGGTGTTTCCATAAATATCGCTTTCGTATTTTTAAAAATAGTTGATTCCACTTTGGCTAGATCACTCGTATCTACAAAAGTAGCCTCTATTCCAAAACGATTTAATACTTTCGACATGACCCGATAGGTCCCGCCATAGACATCATCTGTTAAAATAACGTGGTCCCCTTTATTGAAAAGCATCATTACTGAACTGGTTGCAGCCATCCCAGAAGCAAATGCAAATCCAGCAACTCCGCCTTCTAACTCGCTTATTAATACTTCCAATGCATGACGAGTAGGATTTCCAGTTCGAGAATATTCATACCCATTGAATTTTCCGACCGCTTCTTGTTTATACGTACTCACTTGATAAATTGGTGTAGATACAGCACCAGTTGCTTCGTCGCCAACAATACCTGCATGAATCAGTTTCGTTTTTGCACGCATGTTTTATTTCTCCTCCTTAAATAACTCATACACTTTCTGACTTAAATAACGTTCGCTAGAGTCTGGAAAAATAGTGACAATATGGCTTCCTTCTTTTGCAACTTCTGCTTCTTTCAATGCCGCATAAAAAGCTGCTCCTGACGAACTACCAACAAGTAAACCTTCTTTTTGAGACAACGCTCGAAGTTGTGCTAAAGCATCTTCATCGCGTACAGTATGAATCGCGTCGAAATAAGAACGATCCATAAATGGTGGTAAAAACTCCATTCCAATCCCTTCCGTCACATGCGAACCCGCAGTCCCACCATTCAAAATAGATCCAACTGGTTCTACTATGACCGTTTTCACATGAGCATTTCGCTCTTTTAAAAAAGTAGACGTACCCATAAACGTCCCGCCTGAGCCGGCTCCTGCAACAAACACATCAATTTGCCCTTCTAAATCTCTCCAAATTTCCGGTCCAAGTGTTTTTTCGTAAGTAGCTGGATTCGCCGGATTCGAAAATTGGGATGGGGAAAAAGAATTTGGGATGGTCGCAGCTAAATCACTTGCTTTATCGATTGCGCCTTGCATTCCAAGAGATGTCTCTGTATTTACGATTTCTGCACCTAATGCACGCATTAACGTTTGTTTTTCGATACTAAACTTCTTTGGAACGACAAAAATTACTTTGTACCCTTTTCCAATTGCAGCTAGCGCAATACCTATTCCGGTATTTCCAGCAGTCGGCTCAATGATTGTTCCACCAGGCTTTAGCTTTCCGGATTCTTGCGCATCTTGGATCAAAGATAAACCAAGTCGATCTTTCACACTACCACCTGGGTTTAAATACTCCAACTTTGCAAAGACTCTGCAATTATTTGGAATAGTAATATGTGTAATTTCCACGATAGGCGTGTTTCCTATTAACTCCTGGACACTACGAAAATAGTTCATTATACTTCCTCTTTGTAAATTTGTCGCCATTCATCTTTTTTAGCAAGCATTTCAGACGCAATTTCTTTGGCACCTTCTAAGCTATGACTCGCTGCCCATCCACATTGCACTTCATTGCAAGCTGGTACTTCTGTTGCTTTTAGCACATCTTGTAATGTTTTTTCCAGAATCTCTAAAATTTCATCATAGTTTGTATGATTGATAACTGATAAATAAAATCCAGTTTGGCATCCCATCGGACTAAGATCTACTACTTGGTCGGTATGATTACGAATATTTTCCGCCATCAAATGCTCTAATGAATGCAGAGCTGGCATTTTCATATGTTCTTTATTTGGCTGTTTAAAACGAATATCGTATTTATAAATTTCATCTCCACGAATTCCTTCTTTTGTGCCTGCTAAACGGACAAATGGTGCTGCTACCTTTGTGTGATCCAGGTTAAAACTTTCTACATTCATTTTTTGCATTTTTATCGCTCCTTATATTTTTTCCGCTTCCATTAACCAAACAAAATCATTCATTTTCGTAAAATGCACTTGAAAACCCGCTTCATCAAACAATTTTGTTAAGATTGGGATCGTCGTATAATATTCTCTTTCTAAATCATCTGCTACATGATGGAATCCACGAGCTCTTTCTTTTGCAATTTGGGCTAGTTTTGCATCCTTTGATATAAAAGCAGTATCTGCAAAAACAACTTTTCCATTTGTCGATAGAAGTGCTGCATATTTTTGCAATGCTTCTCTTTTTTCATCATCGGTTAAATGATGAAATACATATGTGCTTACAAATGCATCAATACGTTCTGTTCCTTCTTCAAATTGCAGTAAGTCTCCATCTATAACTCTAATAGAAGGAAATCGTGTGGCTGTTGCATGACGCATCTTTATATTAGGTTCGATACCAATGACCGAAATCCCTGCTTCTATTAACTTTGCTGTTAAATTTCCGGTTCCGGTTCCAAATTCGATGACAGTGCCTGAAACACTCGATACAACTTTATTTAATATTTTTTCATATCCTTCAAATACATCTCGATACTCCGGATCTTTTCCAGAAACCGAAGCCTCGTATGAATCCGCCCAATCATCAAAAATATCGACAAACTCCCTGCCCATGTCATGACCCCTTTTTAAAACTACATTATTCCGATTCAATTACTTTGAATTAGGCTTAACATAAATATTTATAACATAATTTAGCAAATTGTCAAACAAAAAAAGAGTCTCTCTATCGGCATTACAGACGATTATTAATAAAAAATGCAGGGAGATTTGATTCCCCCCTGCATTTTTTATAGGAAATACTTTTAGTTGTAAAAATAGCTGTATTAGTTGTAATTTTAGTGTATTTAGTTGTAAAAATCGAAGCGATAGTTGTAAAAGGAAATTTTAGTCATAAAAAACAACCATTTTTCATTAATCGTAAAATAGTATGCAATATTAGACGTACTATTTAACTGTTTATTTCCGAAAATAACCGAATAGATTCAGTTGTTACTTACCACTTTTTCAACTGCAAATCCTTCGTAAATAACCTTTTATAACAAATAACACTCAACATCATGCTCGTAATAGCGGAGGAGCTTGTAAATACGAAGATGATTAGTATTTGATAGCGTACGGCATCTACTGGGTCCGCTCCTGCAACAATCATTCCGGTCATCATCCCTGGAAGCTGCACAAGTCCAACTGTTTTCATTGCATCAATCGTTGGAATCATACTAAACTTAACCGATCGTTTCAGCACATCTTGCACCGCCTGCCGACTTGTTGCACCTAGTGCTAATAACGTTTCGATTTCACTTTTAGAGCTTTCCGTTTCTCTTTTTAATTGCGTCAAAAATAATCCACAAGCTACCATCGCATTCCCAATCGTCATTCCGCTAAGAGGAATAATGTACTGGGGGGTTGCTTCGATAATTTTTAAACTAAGTAGAAGTCCCATCATTAATATTTCCATCGTTGCAATGGAAAAGATAATTCGCCAAACAATTCCCGTCATACTTTTTGCCCGTTTTGCTGCATTGAGCGCAGCAACGACTATCATGACGCATATAATCAGTACGATAAAGAACATATTTTCCGATTTAAAAATAAACTGCAGCACATAACCAACGGCGAGTAGCTGAATCGTTGCGCGCACCGTACCTATTGCAATATCCTTTTCCAGATCAAGCTTCTGCCAAACAGACAAAAGCATCGTAATAACAACAAATAATAAAGTAAAACTTAATGCCAATAAACTCATAATGTCACCGAACTAGCCAACAAGTTCCGTTTTTTAAAAAATGTATCTGTCTCGCAATCAATTGCGAGTGTACCATCTTCCATAAACCATATTCGTTCGCTAACCTTTTTTGCTTGTTCCATATCATGCGTTACCCAAATGAAAGCGGTTTTTCTAACCTTACTCCAATTGATCAACAGATTTTCTACAAATGCTTTGCTTTGCTGATCAAGAGACGCCGTCACTTCATCGAGCAATAAAATAGAAGGTATGAGTAATAAAGAACGAACTAAAGCCACTCGTTGCTTCTCTCCTCCTGATAAATCAGTCGCTTTCTTGGTCCAATCAATCGATTCTAGTCCAACGTCCTTCATTAGTTTTCGAGCAAGCTTATCATCAAATGTTTCATTATGTATTTTACTGACCGTTTTTAAATTATCCTCAATGGTTCCTAGAAGCATTGTTGCTTGCTGTGCTACATACGTCACCTTCGTACGCCAAATACGTGGATCTATGTCTCGCGCATGAACCCGGTTTAAACGTATTTCTCCGCTATCGGCATTATCTAATCGTGCAAGCATGCGTAAAAGCGTACTTTTTCCTTGCCCAGAGTTACCGAGTAAAACGATACGCTCAGAGGTTTTTATAGCTGCATTTAAATCTGAAAATAAATAAGTACGATTCGTTTGTTCTTTTGTATGCCAATAATTTTTTGTTAAGCCTTTCATTTCAAGCAGTGCTGTCATACTTGTCCTTCCCATTCTTCTCTTAATATACCCATTCGAATAGAATCATAGTAAACACCATTATAAAAACGACATTTACGAAGACGTGCTTCCATCGTCATTCCTAATTTTTCGCCAACTTTGATCATGCGTTCGTTCCCAGACCATGTTGTATAACCTACACGTACAAGGGGTAATTCTCGGAATAAATGCGTAATCCACATACGAAGTGCTTTTGTTCCAATTCCGCCACTCCAATACTGTGGCTCATAAATAACGATGCCCATTTCTAGCCAAAGCGATTCTTCATGCTCCCAATAGTAGCAAAGTGATCCTACTAGTTCATCGTCTACATAAATACCCCACATATCCTCTTGGTTAATCAGTTGATCCTTTTTTTCTAGAAATTGTGCTAATGTTTTTGGCTCATATGGAAAATAGGGGGCGTCCCATTTTTTCCATTCAGGTGATGTTTCTTTTGCGCTTAATTCCCATAACCGAATTATTTCTGTTTCTTTAATAGGTCTTATTATAATATTTTGCATTTTCATGACCCCCGTCCTACTTACATAAACTTAATATTATCACAATTTCGTTCATATGACCGTATCACAGATGCACTTCGTTATGTTAAAGTGTTATACAACAAAAGTATTAATAGAAAAGGAGTGACACAACTTTGGGTGGGAGTCAGCAATTACAAAGAGGGCTTGAACAGCGGCATATCACCCTCATGTCTTTAGGAGCAGCAATTGGGGTCGGATTGTTTTTAGGATCTGCAACAGCCATTAGGTTAGCAGGACCAGCAATTCTTATTTCATACATAATTGGTGGACTTGTAATATTAGTAATCATGCGTGCACTTGGAGAAATGGCGGTACATAATCCCGTATCCGGATCGTTTAGTAGATATGCTAGGGATTACTTAGGACCACTTGCGGGATACATCACTGGTTGGAATTATTGGTTTTTATGGGTTGTTACATGTATGGCTGAAATTACAGCTGTCGGTGTTTATATGCAAATGTGGTATCCCGATACACCTCCATGGATTTGGGCATTAGCAGCACTTATTATAATGACAATAGTCAATTTAATTGCCGTTAAAGCTTATGGGGAATTCGAATTTTGGTTCGCTCTCATTAAAATTGTCGCAATTTTAGCAATGATCTTTTTAGGGCTCGGGGTGATCATTTTTGGTATTGGGAATGACGGAATAGCTGTTGGGTTTAGCAACTTGTGGTCAAATGGTGGATTTGCTCCAAATGGGATTGGAGGAATTTTCATGTCATTACAAATGGTCATGTTCGCTTATTTAGGCGTTGAGATGATTGGTGTAACAGCAGGCGAAGCTAAAAATCCGAAAACGATTATTCCTCGTGCAATTGACACTGTTTTTTGGCGTATTCTTATTTTTTATGTTGGGGCTCTTTTCGTTATTATGTCTATTTATCCATGGAATGAAATTGGCCAAAATGGCAGTCCTTTCGTATTAATGTTTGAAGAAATTGGCATCGGACCAGCCGCTGGAATTATTAATTTTGTTGTTTTAACGGCAGCACTTTCTAGTTGTAATAGCGGTATTTTCAGTACAGGACGTATGTTATTTAACTTAGCGGAACAAAAACAGGCTTCTCCTAGCTTCAAGAGAATTAATGGGGCTGGTGTACCTGCAAGAGCAGTATTATTTTCTGCCCTATTACTATTAGTCGGTGTTCTATTGAATTATCTTGTCCCTGAAAAAGTATTTATATGGGTCACGAGTATTTCAACTTTCGGGGCAGTTTGGACTTGGGGAATCATTTTATTGTCTCAATTAAACTTTCGAAAGAGATTATCTAAATCGGAAGTTTCAAAGTTAACATATAAAGCATTGTTTTATCCGATTGGGTCGTACTTAGCGCTTGCCTTCTTAATATTAGTGCTTGGACTGATGGCGTATTTCCCTGACACTCGAATTGCATTAATGGTAGGACCTATTTGGATTATTTCACTCGTTTTTATGTATTATAATAAAGGATTCCATAAGCAATAATACAAATGATTGATGGTTCGATCGATTCATCAAAAACCCCTTCATTTCATACAAGAAATGAAGGGGTTTGTCACTATTAAAGATATTTCTCAAACCAATTAGTAATTTGCTCTAATCTAGTTTGACGCAAATTTGGTAGCCCGACTCTAGATAAATTATGATCTGCCTGCGGAAAACGTACAAAACTCGCTTCTTTCCCCATCGCTTTTAACGTCACATATAATTGTTGACCTTGTTCAATAGGACAACGATAGTCATTTTCGCTATGCAAAATGAGTAGTGGCGTTTCTATTTTCGATGCATATTTTAATGGAGATGCATCCCAAAGTTTCTCTATATCCTTCATATTTGCACCAATTTGCCACTCAGTAAAATAATAGCCAATATCAGAAACGCCGTAAAAACTAATCCAGTTTGAAATGGATCGCTGCGTAACTGCCGCTTTAAAGCGATTCGTATGACCAACAACCCAGTTTGTCATAAACCCTCCGTAACTACCACCAGTTACACCTAGTCTCGTTTCATCAATCCAGTCATTTTCAGCGAGTACATGATCGAGTCCTGCTATAATATCCTCGTAATCCCCTCCACCATAATCGCCACGTACTGCATCGACAAATTGTTGGCTATATGAATGGCTACCTCGCGGATTCACATATAATACGCCATACCCTTTTGAAGCTAGCAATTGGAGTTCATGGAAAAATGTGTTGGCATACATCGTATGTGGTCCACCATGAATTTCTACGATTAGTGGATACTTTTTCCCTTTTTCATATTCTGCTGGTTTCATTAACCATCCATGAACGTCCCAATCTTTGGAACTTTTATATACAATTGCTTCTGGTTGGGAAAGCTCTAGTTCATTTAACAATTCCTCATTAAAACTTGTAAGCTGAATTCTTTCACCAGTCGCTAAATTTTGCTTAAATAATTCCCCGGGAAATATTGCGTTACTTATTGTCGCAAGTGCAAATGTGCCTGTAGGATCTATATCATACCCATATACATGTTCGTTTTCAGATGTTGCAGGATACACCGCCCCATCTAATGATGCAAAATAAAGTCGTACGTCGCCCATTGTAGACAATTGGAAGTACAAGTGGTTCGCATTCGTCCATACTACAGCAGGTGCACTTGCATCTTGCTGAACATCTCCACCAGAATAATCTCCTACTGGCGCGTCAATTCCTTCCGTTAGCACTTGACGAGATCCTGAACTCACTTCATATACATACACTTCCGCATGCGTTGCATTTTCAAATTGTCGATTGCTGCCAGTAAAGGCAATATACTTGTCATCTTTGGAAAAAGCTGCTCCACCGTAATAGCCTTCTTCATTTACCAGTACAGTTTCTTCTTTAGACTCTATGTCCACTAACAATAATGGTTGGCGGAATGTGAAGTCTTGATTTTCTTCACGGTTAACGCCCATTACTAGTTTCTTTCCATCTTGTGAAATAGCTTGTAAACTGTAATTATAGGCTCCTTTTGTAAACTGTGTTATTTCTTGCGAGGAGAGATCTATATACCCAATTTGTTTATATGTATCTTTTGGTAGCAAGCCAACACCATCTGCATGATATTTCATTTTTTCTACGACATAAGCTTCTGGCAATTTATTTTCTTCTTTTTTCTCTTTATCAGACCAAGCTTTACCTTCTTTTAAAGGTGCCACGAACCAAATTTTGTTGCCGCATGATGACCAAAGAAAGCTTGAAACGCCCTTTTCAACTTCCGTTAACTTTTTTGCTTCCCCGCCACTTGTTGAAAGAATATATACTTGATTGTTCTCTTCACGGTTCGATAGGAATCCAATGTATTTACCATCTGCAGACCATTTCGGTGAAGATATACGCTCTTTCTTATGTGTCCATTGTGTTATCTCTTCCGTTTCCACATTTACATGATATAAATAGGCATAATATGTATTATCCTTTTCATCCATTTCCGTGCGAATAAATACTGCTTCTTTCCCATTTGGTGCAATAACGGGATTTGTAACAGATTGCAAGTTAAATAGATCCTTTGCTTCTAATTTTCTTTTACTCATTTGTCCATTCCTCTCTTTCAAACGACTCTTTCATATACTTCGACACTCGAAACCTTTTTCCTGCTTTATATACTATATTGATGAATATCTGTTCTAAACACAAAAGAATAATTGCTCTTTTGGTGTATATTGTTTTCGAAGTCTGTGAGAAGTGTACAGTATAGGGATAATGTGTCATAGCAAGTTTTATTAGGTAACCACTATGATTTCCGCTGCAGGGCGGACGCTTTCCGCGGGGTGAGTGAAGAGCCTTCACCGCCGCTTCGCGTACGTTGTGATGTCTTATCTATCTCACTTAATCCCGTCGGAGTCGCCACCCTTCCGCTCCAATCCACGAAAATTGCTATCTAATCGGTTTCAAATCTTACAGTATATGGTTGAACGAGACAAATCCACTGCGAACGCCTTCGAGCGCGACAAAAAGACCGCTCAACACGAAAAACCCGAAGAACCTATCCGAATACGCATTATCCCTAAATACTGCCATACCGTCTACCTTATCTTTTCTAAACCAACCAAAAAGCCACTCCTATAAGAAGCGGCTTCTTCTTTTATTGAACAGTTTGTCCTTGTCCTTTTAACGAACGACGTAAAATTTTTCCGGTAGTGTTTTTCGGCAATTCTTCTAAAAACTCAATTCGTTTAGGAATTTTATATTTTGCTAGTTTTTCGCCACAGTATTCCTGCAATTGCTCTTCCGTTAAAGAAGCATCTTTCTTCACAACAAATGCAAGTACCTCTTCTCCAAATGTAGGATCTGGCACTCCGACAACCGCCGCTTCTATAATACTTGGATGCTCAAACAGAACTTCCTCTACTTCCCGTGGATATACATTATAACCTCCCACGATAATCATATCTTTCTTTCGATCAACAATATAAAAATACCCTTCTTCATCTTGTCTAGCAAGATCCCCTGTATATAGCCAACCATCTCGAATCGCATTTTCGGTTTCTTCTGGCATTTTATAATAGCCCTTCATCACATTAGGTCCTCGGACAATCAGTTCCCCAACTTCTCCAACTCGAACCTCTTCTCCCAATTCGTTCACTACTTTGTTTTCCACATTCAAAATATTAGTCCCGATAGAGCCAGGCTTACGTTCACGATCAATCGGATTGAAACAAGTTACCGGAGATGCTTCTGATAACCCGTACCCCTCTGATACCCGCACATGAAACTTATTCTCAAAATTATGCAGTAATGCAACCGGCAATGAAGAGCCGCCAGAAATTGCTAAACGAACACCTGAGAAATCCTCCACTTTATCTTCTGGGAATTGGTACAAGAAATTGTACATGGTAGGCACCCCTGCAAAAACAGTCGCTTTTTGTTCTTTTGCAATGGAAAAGACATCTTGAGGGCTAAATCTAGGAACTAGTAATATAGTAGCTCCCATTAGTAATGGTGCATTCACGACAACAGTTAAGGCAAATACATGGAAAACAGGAAGCGTCGCAATAACTCGATCCTCTGTATTAATACTCAAATACTCTGCTACGTCGCGAGCGTTCGAGTATATATTATTATATGTAAGCATCGCACCTTTGGGATGCCCAGTAGTACCAGATGTATACAATATAATCGCCGTATCATCTTCTGACACTTCAACAGGCTTCACATGTTCCCCAGAAATTGCAAGTAATGATGAAAACGATTTCACTTTTTCTTTCAAACCGTTCGAAAGTCCAGCTAACTTCTCTATCGTATCTGCTTGTGTTTCACAAATAATATAGTTTTCCACAGTCGTAAATTCACTAGCCGCTTGTTCTACTAAAGGTAATAACGCATCAAGCGCAATAATCGCCTTGGCATCACTATTTTTCACAATATAACTAATTTCATCTGGTGTATAAATAGGATTAATCGGTACCGCAGTTGCCCCTAAACGCATCGTTGCATATAAAGAAATTAAAAAATGTGGCGTATTGCCAAGTAAAAAGCCTACATGGTCTCCTTTTTGGATTCCTAATACTTGAAGTCCATGTGCAAAACGCTCGACTGATTCGTCAAATTCTGCATAAGTCGTGTCTTTTCCCATAAAGTGATACGCTATTTTTTCTGGATGCATTGAGGCAATTTGTTGAACTTGTGAAGCTAAACCCATTTTCCCATCTCCCATTTTTTATTTGAATGAGTATTCATTCATATTCCCCTAAATTCATTATATAAAAAAAGTTTTGACTATTCAATCTTCTTTTACTCTTGAATATGTGCTATATATCTCCAACGAATTAAGTAAAAATAAGATATTTGAATAACAGTAAACACAATTAGTACTATTAACATTTCCATTGCAATAGAAACCGCTGCTAGATCCACCCAAAAAGCTTGTAGGAAAATAAAAGAAAATGTACTATGCACCATTGCAAGTCCCCATGGTAAAAAGAATTGTGGCACCAATTGTCGATTTACGATTTTCACTAGTTCTTGATCTGTTACTCCCATTCTTCTAAGTACATCATATTGTTTTTTATCTCTTTCTAAATCTGTGTACAGTTTAAAATAGACAAAACTTCCAGCTGCAAGTAAGAGAACCGCTGCTACAAGTAAACCAGTAAACAATAATAATGCAAACGTGGCACGAATAACGGAAAAATTCAATCCAGGATTAACAAAATAAAACGGATTTGGATTAACTCCTGATATACCCATCGTTTCAGTCATAATCTTATCTAAATCCGTCCCAACGTCTTTTGTACGCAACCATTCAGATACATGAAATGCAAAAAAAGTAGTTTTAGACTCTTCTAGACTATAGCCAAATAGTGGCTCCGTTAGGAGAGAAAAGTCCTCGTCGCTAATAATGAATGCTCTATCTTTTATTGCGAAAGAAGGGAATATCGAGTATTTATACATCCCTTTTATTTGAATAGGTATGCTACTTTCCTCCAGAACTGTTTGTTCCTTTCCACTACGAATATTTTCAAAGTCTATTTGGGTATTTGAAACCAATAAAGCTTCTCCTTGCTTCAAGTCGATCAATGGAATTTTTAAGGCAACCGCCAAACTATTGACCTCTGATTCCTTTATTATATTCACTTGTTCACGCGAATTAGAGGAGGTTTGTCTTTTTACATTAAATTTCACGAGCTCGTAAGACAAGCCTTCCCTTTGCAGTTCTTGCGATAATTTCATAATATGCGCTTCTTCAAATGGGTTGTCCCAATCACTAGCATAGAAAATACTAACCGGGTTTAGTTCCCGATATTGTGCAGTAAATGAAGTGAAAGAAGTCACTACACCTACAGATAAAAACGCAATCGTGGACACTATCGTCACGACAAAAAACATGCGCGCATTTTCCCTAATTTTGATCGAAGCCTCCGCAAAAGCGATGAGACGAAAAGAATGCCAATAGAGACGTTCTTTTCTCCGAATGATGTCGAGTATATATAAAATACTATCTGTGTAAAAGAAATACGTTCCAATAAAAGCCATTAAAATAATCAGTAAGATCATAAATATATTCATAAAGAAAACAGAGAAAATAACGAGACTATACGCTACGGCAAGCAACCCTAATCCTAAAAAAGCATTTCCCTTTTTATACGAAGCAACTGCGTTATGTTTGCCATCTCCTTTAATAAGTTGGACAATCTCTTTTTTCCGGATGAAGACAACGCTACTGATCGATATGATGATAAACTGTGATAAAAATACAATAATCGTCAAAGCAAATGGCTTCCATGATAAGTAAAGAGGCAAACTGTCCAGTAAAAACAATTCTCGAATGATCATGAAGAAAAATTTAGAAAACGCAAATCCAAAGAAGATACCAATCGTTATGGATATAAATCCTAAAATCATCGTTTCTAAAAAGATCAAACGATTTAACTGTTGCCTTTCCATTCCTAAATTCAATAGAACCCCGAACTCGTGTAATCTAGCTTGTAAAAAGGCACTCATCGAATAAAACAAAAAAAACAATGTAAAAATGATGAGAATGACTTGTGCAACAAGCATTCCCCCAAAAGCAACATCTCGTAAAAACTGATCTTCAATATTTGGATGAAACATCAGCATCGAGTAAACGAAGAACACCATAACCGAAAATATACTCGCCATAAAAAATGCGGCATATATCCGACTATTACGAATAACGTTATGATAAGCGAATTGTTGAAAGGTCATTTACATTTCCACCTAATAAAGACAACACATTTAGTATTCTTTGGAAAAAAGTTTGTCTTCTGTCATCTTTATAAATCTCATTGAAGTATTCCCCATCTTTTATAAATAACACTCGATCACAGTAGCTTGCTGCTATTGGATCATGTGTGACCATCATAATGGTCGTTTGACTCCCTTTATTCACTTGTGAAAGAATTTCTAATACGTCTTTTGCTGCTTTCGAATCTAAATTTCCGGTAGGCTCATCCGCAAGTATAATACTCGGTTCATGTATTAGCGCACGACCGATAGCTGTTCTTTGTGCCTGACCACCAGAAATCTCGGAAGGTCTTTTTTCTAAAATAGACGTTAAGTTAAGATGTTCTGCAATTTGTTGTACTTTTGCTTTCATCACTTCTATCGATTGGCCATCAAGTGTTAGTGGTAATACTAAATTTTCTTCCACTGTTAGTGCAGGTAACAGATTAAAATCTTGAAACACAAAACCAAGTTCCCTTCTTCTAAAAAGCGATAAGTCGTTTTTAGGGAGTTCTGCCGGTTTTAACCCACTAATCGTAATTTCTCCAGAAGTTGGTCGATCGATGGTCGATATAATATTTAATAATGTCGTTTTTCCACTTCCTGAAGGACCCATTACGGCAATAAATTCTCCTTTTTCTACTTCAAAACTTAATTGATTAATCGCTAGATGCGCTACTTTTCCTTCATATACTTTCGTTACTTCCTCCAGTATTAATATAGACATTTGCCCACCTCGCTTCATTACTTCTTGTTTTCAAATAAGATCGATACGGTTGTACCTTGCCCTACATTCGATGTTACACTTATTTCATGCCCTAAACGGCTGCAAATTTCCTGTGCCAAATATAATCCCATTCCAGTAGACTCACCAGTTTTACGACCGTTTTCTCCGGTAAAAAATGCCTTTGTCACTCTTTTAATATCCGATGCAGGAATACCAATTCCTTCATCCCTAACAGAGAAAATTATTTGTTTTTCCTCGATATTCGTTTCAAAATATACTTTTTTATTTTTCTCAAATGTATATTTAACCGCATTCGTTACAAATTGTGCAATGACATAACGGATCCATTTTCTATCCGATGTAATCATACAATTGTCCTCCATCGAAATTACTGGAAATAAATGATTGCCGATGAATAACCGCTTATTCTCCGTTACTACTTCGGTTACCAATTGTTTTAAATCTATCCGTTCAATTTGCATATCTTCTTCGAACGTGTCTAATCTCGCATTCATTAAAACTGCTTCTAACCCTCGCTTGAGTCGATCCATTTCTTCTACTACACTCTTCGAATCAATCTCTTCACTGTTTTGTGTCATTAGTTCGAGGACAGAAATCGGGGTCTTCATTTGGTGCACCCAACTGTTCATAAATTGTAAATGCCTATTTTGTCTAGCATATAAAAGTTGTACTTCCTTTTGATATAAACGATATATATGTTGTAAGTAATTCTCTACTTGTTTGATTTCTGGGGACTGCGCTGCTCGTTGCAAAATAACTTCGATTTGGGTTGGGACAGAGAGGATTTTTTTATAAAACGTATATTTTTTCACAAACAATGTCCCTAAAAAAGTAAGCGTCAATATACTACTAATAACAATGGAATAGACAGCGGTGTCTAGGTTTCGAAATCCATCCAACCAGTACAGTAGCATGACAAATAGAACTAATGAAAATTGAAAAATGATAAATAGTAAATGTTCCTTTACAAATAACCGAAACATATTAAGCTTCCTCCGGACTTAGGTTCAAACGATATCCCGCTCCTCTAACTGTTTCAATTGTAGATAAAACACTATAATCAGCCATTTTCTTTCGCACTCTTGTCATATTTACATTAAGTGTATTTTCATCCACAAATGACTGGTCATCCCATAGTTCTTCTAGTAATTGCTCTCTTGTGACGAGCTTTGGGTGATTTTTCAGTAATAATTCTAAAATGGTACATTCTTTCTTTTGAAGTGGAATTTCTTCTTTTGACGTATGTAATTCCATACGTTCCATATAAAGCTGCAATTTCCCTACTTTCACCACACGCTCTTCTTGCTTCGCTGCATATTCACCATATGTTCTTCTTAAGTGGCTCTTTATCTTTGCTAGGACGATTTCGTAATGAAAAGGCTTCGTGATAAAATCATCCCCACCATTTTCAAGTGCAAATACTTGGTCCATTTCACCTGATCTTGCCGAAACAAAAATAATCGGGCACGTGGTTAGCTGACGGAGTTGACGACACCAATAGTAGCCGTCATAAGACGGTAAATTCACATCTAATAACACAATATGAGGATCGAACGCTGTAAACTCCTCGATAATATGATCGAAATCTTCAATTGTTTGTACTTCATAATGGTATTTCCTCAAAGTATCTGCAAGAAGCGATGCGATTTTACGATCATCTTCTACTACTAATACACGGTGTATCATCATTTATATCCTCCTTTTGAAACATTATTCTTTCCTTATTATATCAAAAAAGAGTCTCTCATACGTTAGTATGTTAGACTCCTGCATCTTCAGCAAAAAGTTAATAAATAAGTTGTACTAGTTCTTCTTTCGAAATACCTCCGAAATATTTCGGTACGTCAATTGGCTCCAGTGCTTCTTCAATCGCTTGCTTACTATACATTTTGCCTGTTAGTAATTGTTCCACTTCTTTTATATCTCCAACACCAAAGAAGTCACCATAAATATTCACTTCTTCTATGATACCTTTATTCACTTCTAAACGCACATCTACGCCACCTGTAGGGAATCGATGCGAATGCTTCATATTAAATTTAGGGGATTTACCATAGTTCCAATCCCATTGTTGATAACGTTCTTCCGAAAGCTTATGGATATTTTCCCAATCTTTCTCTGTAAGCTCCCAATATTGAATATTTTCCTCACCGCCGAAAATAGAGGAAAGAATTTCGGAACGGAATTGTTCAATCGTCATTGGTTCTGCAAGTAAATCAGCAATGTTCGTTACACGGCTTCGAACTGATTTAATACCTTTTGATTCAATTTTTTCTTTACTTACTTTTAATGCGGACACGACTGCATCAATTTCTGTATCAAACATTAATGTACCGTGGCTAAACATTCTTCCACGTGTAGTAAACTGCGCATTTCCTGAGATTTTTTTTCCTTCTGCCAATATGTCATTGCGTCCGGATAATTCCGCATTCACACCCATTGTCTGCAATGCATCCACAACTGGCTGAGTAAACTTTTTGAAATTTCGGAAGCTGTCTCCATCGTCTTTCGTTAAAAAGCTGAAGTTCAAATTCCCCAAATCATGGTACACAGCGCCGCCACCTGAAAGTCTGCGGACAGGGATAATCCCGTTCTTTTCTACGAAATCTGTATTAATTTCTTCAATTGTATTTTGGTTTCTTCCAATGATGATGGAAGGCTGATTTATGTAAAATAAAAGAAATGAATCTTTTTCAACATCCATTGTATTTAGTGCATACTCTTCAATAGCTAGGTTAATGCGTGGGTCCGTAATACCTTTATTATCAATAAAATACATATTTATCTCTCCTTTACTCCTATTTTAACAAAAAACGAATTAATGTGTTGACAAAATATTTTGTGTTATATTACAATGTATTTAACTTTAACAGTTATATAACAGATGGAGGTGGAACAAATATGTTAGAAAACGTACTTGAATTTTTCCGTAACCTGCCCAAAAAGAAATGCGCTACATGCGGCGAGACCATCGAAGAACAACATGAGTGCTATGGAAATCACTGTGACAAATGCAGTAGTCTTTAATTTCATTAGATATGCCAACTAGATACTCCCCTTTCTAGTTGGTTTTTTTATGCTTTAGGTGTTGCCGTTTACTGTAAAATCACCATTCCTTTCATTTCTTTTTTTTGAATAGCAAAAGCGCTTATCCCCAGTTTCAGAGACAAGCGCTTTTTTTATGCTTCTGCAGTTTGTTTAGTGTAACGGTTTTTGAACAATAACAGGAAGAAACCGAGTGTTAATGCTAAACATACGATCATAAATCCGATTAAAACGCTATTATTGTACCAAAAATAACTAACATCTCCCGTTGATATTGCCGCTCTAAAACTTTGGATTGAATACCCCATCGGCAACAGCTTATTAAAAATTTGCAACGGCTTTGGTATCAATTCTAATGGGAAAGTACCTGCGCTTGTAGACAACTGAAGAATCAAAATAAGAATCGCAACAAACCTACCTGGATTATCCAACATCGATACAAGCAATTGAACAATCGCTAAATACGTAAAACTTGTAATAATAGCGATTAATATGAGCATACCAACGCTTTCTACTTCTAATTTAAGTCCAAATAGTACAATTGCAACGACGATTAAAGACTGTAAAATTCCAACTACCGCAAGTACTACTGTTTTACTTATAAACCAAGAGGTCCCACTCGTTGGTTTAATAGCTGGCTGTACAAATGGAAAGACTACCGAAATAATTAGCGCACCAACAAATAAGCCAAGTGATAAGAAATAAGGTGTTAAACCTGTTCCGTAATTCGGCACAGCGTTTACCTCCTCCACGTTCACATCTACTGGGGAAGCAACCATTTCATACGTTTCATCCGTCGCATTCACTTCTTTTGCCTCATCACTAGCTTCTTGTAAACTCGTTTGTAAAGAATCTGTTCCATCTACTAACTCTTTCGTTCCATCGACTAGCTTCAACGATCCATCTGCAAGTTCACCTGATTTCTCTACAAGCGTTCCAGTTCCTTGTTGTAATTGGGAGGTGCCATTTGCTAATTGAGATAATCCTCTCACTAAATTAGTAGAACCTTTAAAAGCTTGCTGTACTCCCGCATTAAATTCGTTCATTTTTGTAGCAAGTATAGTTGTTCCATCTGTTAAATTAGACGCACCATCCACTAGTGCAACGGACGATTCATGTAAACGTTCAATTCCTTGCCCTGCTTGTGCATAACCTGCATTTAATTGCACTGCTCCTTCAAGTGTCCCAGTTGTGCCATGTGATAAAGCGGCTGTTCCAGTTGAAAGTTTTTCTAATCCAGCTGTTATAGCGGAACTTCCGGACTGTACTTGTTTCAATGTTTCCGTTAGTGCAGCCGCTTGTTCTTCCGGAAGCCCTACACTTATTTTGGAAATTTGTTCAGACAGAGCCTCTATGCCAGACGTCACTTCAGAAGAACCTTTCGATAACTCCTTAGTGCTATCATTTAATGAGGAGGTGCTGATTTGTATTTGTTGTAAAGAATCGATGAACGCTTTATCTTTTTCACTCAGTAATCGGTAACTCTCGTTCAATTTATCGACACTAGTTGTATACTCGTCAATTCCTGATTTTAATGATGCTGCTCCAGTTGCTACTCCGTCTATACCGTCTGTTAGTTGAGTAGCTCCTGTTGAAAGAGTAGCTAATCCACTATTCAATTGGCTAGAACCATCTGCTGCGGCTTGAATACCAGATGCAACCGTATTTGTTCCGTCTTTTAACTCCACTGTACTACTTACTAATTGTTCCAAGTATCCTTTTAAGTCACTTGCACCGTTACTAAGATCTGTTGCACCATCTTTTAATTGGCCTGCTCCGTCAGAAGCTTGCGCGAAACCGTCTCCCAATTTTGTAACGGAGTCGAAAAGTTGCTTGGCATAAGTCGCCGTTACTTCTTCGTTCACCTCAGTACGGATTCGCTCCATTGCCGTTTCTCCAATTTGGGCAGAAAGGAAATTGCTTCCCTGGTTCGCCTTATAGGATAGAACCATTTTTTGTGGATGCTCATCCAACAAAGTAGTTGCATGCCGCGAGAAATTTTCCGGTATTTCGATCAATAAATAATATTCCCGATTTAATAATCCCTGCTCTGCCTCTTCTTTTTTCACGGAAACAAAGTTAAATTGATCACTTTCCTTTAACTTATTTACCAATTCGTCTCCAAGTAAAAGCTCTTCACCTTCGAAGTCTGCACCTTCATCCGAATTGACAATGGCTACTGGTAGATTACTTAAGTTAGCATACGGGTCCCAAAAAGCCCATAAGTACACTGCTGCATATAAAACTGGAATAAATAATACAGCAATAATAGAGATGAGCATTTTTTTATCGGTAAAAATATGTTTCCACTCTGATTTAATCAAATTATCCCCTCCAAAACTATTTGACCATTTTATTCATCTGGTCAATCATTACCAAAAAAAGAAGTCTCAGACTAAGAGACTGTGAAAAATTGTTTCCTGAAAAAAATTTGCAATTTCTACTTCGGATAATGATTCGTTATGTGTCACATTCCAATCGTTAATAAAAGCAATATATGCCTTAAATAATAAGTATGCTACAAGCTCGCTATTTATTTGTCTCAATTCACCCTTTGCTACATACTTATCAATCTTCTCTTTAATGAATGTCACAATTGCTTGCTCTGTTTGATGTAGCATTTGTTTGACAGCCGGTGTTCGCCAATCTTTTTCTTCATCCACGATTTTGGCATATAGTTGGTGTGTTTCTCGAAATTCCAACATTTTCATCAACGCGGCGTGGGCATTTTCTTGAAAAGAAGCACCTTCTTGAATAGCATCCGTTGCCTCCTGCTTCATCTCGCAAATCATTCTCATGACAATTTCTTGAAATAGGACTTCTTTGTTTTCAAAAAAAGTATAGATTGTTCCTTTACCAACATTTGCGATTTTCGCTATTTGGTCCATCGTCGTAGCTTTATATCCGAAAAGCGAAAAAGATCTCGTAGCAGCTTCTAAAATTTCTTGTTTTCGATCCATTTAGCAACACTCCATTTCTCTTCAAAAAAGAAATGACCAGAAAACCATTTCGGTCATCTAGTCATTATATTACTCCTAGCGTATTCTTTTTGCAAGTATTTCTTAATGACGGTCGTGCATTGTATCATCGCTTTCGTCTGGTAATACGGTACTCAGATCTGGGTTTCCAACTGTTAGCTTTTGTTTTGGCATTGTATGAAGACCTCTTGCCGTAGTGTGAGCAAACATATAATAGACTCCGTCATGATCGAATGTATAAGTTGCTTCATATACACCATCTTTTGTTAATGTCCCTTCGATTATTTCCCCTTTATCACGCAAACCAGATTCCCACACTTCGAATTCTACTGTATCTGCATCATCGACTACTTCCTCTCCTTGGGAAACTTTAGCAGATAAAACAACTGGCTCTCCTACTGGTAGTTGTTCAGCTGTTTGTATTTGTACAACGATTTCTTGAAATGTAGTTTCCTCATGGTTTGAATGAGTTGCCTCTTCTGCCCCACAACCTGTTAACACCATTGCCGTTAATATAAATGCCACTATCTGTTTTTTCATGCGAATGAATCCTCCCAAATTGGTAATGTAATATATACGGTAGTTCCTTTTCCTACTTCACTTTCAAATGCAAGTTTACCATTTTGTACATCTACTAATTGCGCAGCAATGGATAACCCTAATCCTGTTCCTCCATCTGACCGGCTTCTTGCCTTATTTACACGGTAGAAACGCTCCGTAATATGACCAAGATGCTCCTTCTCAATTCCACATCCTTCGTCTGCAATTACAATCATTGTTTCTTTTTTCGTTGTTTTATTCGAAATTGCGATTGTGGAACTGTTAGACGAATATCTAATGGCATTTTCTAAAATGTTAATAAGGATTTGCTTTGTTTTTTGTTCGTCTGCACATAAAATTGTCTCTTCATCTATTGAAATAACAAACTTTATTTCTTTTTCGTTTGCCATTGGTTTTACAAGCTGTATTACTTCACGGATTGTTTCTGCTAAAACGAGCGGACTAGTTTCTATATTTTCAATTGACTCCGATCTTGCAACGGTCAACAAATCATTCGTCAGCTTTTGCATACGATTTGCTTCCCGCGTGATAAGTGTATATATTTCAGCCTTTTTCTCTTCTGGTATAAGTTGCTGTTCAAATGCCTCTCCGTATCCTTTAATATAGCTAATCGGAGTGCGAAGTTCATGGGAAACGACAGAGAGAAAGTTTCGCTTCTTGTCGTCTTCTTGTTGAATGGAAGTCGCCATTTGGTTAAAACTTCGTGCTAGCTCTCCCACTTCATCTTGAGACTCGATTTCAACGCGTGTATCATACTTTCCGGCAGCCATATCAAGCGCTGCTTCGTTTAAGATGGCTAATGGTTTTAACACTCTTTGCAAACTCTTCAAGCTAATATAAGCCAAGCATATCAATAAAAGAGAAACAATTACTATTAAAAAAAGTGCGTCACTCGATGCCATTTCCGTAATTCTCGTTAAAGGTACATATACATAAATAATACCTTCTAATCTATTTTCATCTACGAGTGGATAAATAACTGATGCGACTTCCCGGTCAAATCGCTTTTCATACCCCCGTTTTGTTATCGCATTCCCCTCTATCAATTGTGCTCGTTCTTCTGCTCCGATTAACGTATCATAGTCGATGTCGAAAGGGAGACATGCACTTAGTTCCCTCGGATTTCGTACCGTAAATACTTCCACATCTGAAAAGCGATTATAATCTTCCGTTTGTTTAATAAATGCATTCGTAACGACGCCACCATCGTATGTACGCTGTAAATTTTCTGCAACTTCCTTCATAGACATTTCAGTATGTTGTACGTAAAGTTCTTCATATAAAAAATTCGTAAATATGACTAAAAACACAATCGTCGTTGTAATAAAAATGAGCAATAACATCCATATTTTAACCGATAGTTTTTTCATTGCTTAACCTCAAAACGATAACCAATTCCCCAAACAGTTTCAATATATTTTCCTGCAACGCTACCAAGCTTTAAGCGAAGTGTTTTAATATGTGTATCTACCGTCCTTGTTCCACTTTCATAATCTAAACCCCAAAGCCTTTCTAGTAGTTGCTCTCTAGAGAAAGCAATCCCTTCATTTTCCATAAACAAATGAAGCAATTCATATTCTTTAAGCGTGAGGGTAATTTTTTTATCGTTTCGTACTATTTGCCTTGCAGCTGGGTCATTTACTAAGATCCCTTTTATAATCTTATCATCTTTCGTTATATTTCTTGTCCTTCTTAAAATAGCGTCTATTCTAGCTATTAATTCTGTCGCTGTGAACGGTTTAATGACATAATCATCCCCACCGAGTGTAAGTCCTTTCACTAAATCGATCTTTGAGTCTAACGCAGTAAGAAAGATAATCGGTATGGATGTAAACTTTCTTAAATCCTGGCAAACTTCAAAGCCGCTTTTCCCAGGCATCATAACATCGAGGAGTATTAGATCAATCGTAAACGATTGAACCATATTAATCGCTTCTTCTCCATTTTCAGCATGTAACACATCAAAACCACTTTTTTGCAAATGCAATTCAATTAGTCTGCGCATTTCCTGTTCATCATCTACTACTAATATCGTTGTCATTTGCTGACCTCCCTTACGACTAACTGAAATGGTCCTCTTCCTACTTGTAGCTTGTTCGTTACTTTTCCCGATTGGATAAAGTACAGTTGATGATCATCATAACCAGCTAATACAATGCTCTCTCCAAATGTTGCGATGGAAAAAGGGTTCGCACCTGCTTTGAATGAAGCTAGCACTTCACCCTTTTTAGAAATCTCATATACGGTGCTACTTCCATGACTCACCGCAAAAATATGTCCGTTTGCCGCTTTTGTCATATTAATCGGCATCATTGGCGCTTCTATTTCACCGAGCAACTCTCCAGTCGCTATATTATATTTATTAATAACTCGATTAGGACTACTGCCAGCACCATGACCACCGAGCCATAGTTCTTTTCCATTTACTAACAGTCCATGCGAAGAACTTGGAATATCCCATTTCGTTTTTTCCGTTAAATCTAATGAAAAGATAGAAAGAATTTCATCTTTAAAATTTACTACATATAGATTGCCACCATGTGCAATCATAGACATTGGATAATTTCCCGTACTCGCCTCAGCGAGGAGTTCCCCTTTTTGATCGAAAAGAGTTACAGTATTTTCTTTTCCATTTGCTATATAAATATTGTCTTCATAAGCGTATGCAAAGGTTGTTCCTTCTTGTACATCCAACGTTGCGAGCTGTTTACCTGTAGATAACTGGATAAGAACCGCTTCCTTCAGCGTAAATCCATATAGTAAAAGGAGATCATCTGACACTAACGTAAATCCTGTATACGCAGAATCTAGTTGCCAAGTTTCCATCACTTCCTGCTCTGCAGAAATGAAATCTATCGTTCCTTCCACCGTATTTAAACTTGCCACAAAATCAACCGATGGATCAATGGATGGTAATGAGGGCTGTGCACACGCTCCAAGCAAAAACAAGATGAATAATATACTTAGCTTTCTCAAGTTCCCACCCCCTCAAGCTATTTTACCGAATACGTGTGAAAAAAGTTTGAAATCACCTTTAAATATTTAGAAAAGCAATGCGTTTTTTTTGGATAAAATATCCTTTTACAACTATTTGCTCAAATTTTACAACTAAACGCTCCAAATTTACAACTAAATCCTCAAAATTACAACTAAGACCAACATTTTTACAACTAAAACTAAATTTCCAATAAAAAATCCCCAAAAAGCAAATAGAAATAGCTTTTGAGGATTACATTTTTCTATTTTTTACGCACGAATTTGTTTTAATACAACATCCGCCATTGCATCGATGAATAGCGGTTGATCATTTGGCATTGCCGGGCGTATATATGTTGCTCCAATATCATCACACACAACTTTACACTCGTAGTCGTTATCGTATAGTACTTCTAAATGCTCTGCTACGAAACCAACTGGTGTATAAACAAATGTTGTGTAGCCTTTTTCTTCATGTAATTCTCGTGTTAAATCTTGCACATCTGGTCCAATCCAAGGCTCTGGTGTTTGTCCAGCACTTTGCCAACCGACTGCATAGTTTTTCACGCCTGCTGCTTTTGCGATTAAGTCAGCTGTCTCATTTAACTGATCTGCGTATGGGTCACCCATAGAAAGAATTTTTTCAGGAAGCGAGTGAGCAGAAACGATTAAACAAGCTTTTTCACGTTGTTCCTCCGACATTGCTGCAAATGCTTCGCTAACTTTTTCATTCCAATATTGGATGAATTTCGGCTCATCATACCAGCTCTCTACAGAAGTAATCGTTAAATTACCTAATTTCTCTGCTTCTTCTTTAATACGACCATTATATGATTTAATCGAGAACGTAGAGAAGTGAGGTGCTAATACGATAGATACTGCTTCAGTAATTCCATCTTGATGCATTTGTGCAACTGCATCTTCTAAGTAAGGCTCAATATGTTTTAACCCAATATACATTTTGAATTCGATTTCATCTTGTACTTCGTTTAGACGATCGCAAAGGGCTTGTGCTTGGTTTTTCGTAATTTTCGCTAATGGTGAAATTCCACCGATCGCTTTATAACGTCCTGTTAAGTCCGCTAATTGTTCCTCACTTGGTTTACGACCGTGGCGAATATGTGTATAGTAACGTTCAATATCTGCTTCTTCGTATGGTGTTCCATATGCCATTACTAATAATCCCATTGTTTTTTTCATCAATGTCACCTCTAAAAAAGTTTAGTTAGATTTTGCTGCAATAAGTTCTCGACTATATTCATGCACGAATGTTGTTAGACGTTTCAAAGTATCTGGATTCACTTCAGGGAATACACCGTGTCCAATATTAAATATATGACCTGGTTGTGCTACACCTTGCTCGACAACTAGTTTCGCACGTTTTTCGATTTCTGCCCAGTCTCCGATTAAATACGATGGATCCAAGTTCCCTTGAAGCGGTTTCGTTAATCCTTTAGCACGTGCTTCTTCAATTGATAAACGCCAATCGAGTCCAACTACGTCTACTGGTAAGTCATGCCATTCCATTGCTAAATGACTTGCACCAACACCAAATGTTATTAATGGAACACCTAGCTCACGAAGTTCTGTGAAAATGCGTGTCATCACTGGTTTAATGAAAATACGATAATCCGCTACATTTAAAGCACCTACCCATGAGTCGAAAATTTGAATCGCTTTCGCTCCTGCTTTTACTTGTGCTTTAATATAAACGATAATCATCTCTGCAAGTTTGTCCATCAATGCAAACCATGCTTCTGATTCCGAAATCATAAATGCTTTCGTTTTGTTATAACTCTTAGAAGGACCGCCTTCAATCATATAGCTTGCAAGGGTAAATGGAGCTCCTGCGAATCCGATTAATGGAACATTCAACTGTTCAGTTGTTAACAATTTAATTGTTTCTAATACAAATGGAACATCATCTTCTGGAGATAGGTCCCCAAGATTGTGCACATCTTGCACCGAACTTATTGGATTCGAAATTACTGGACCAACCCCAGCTTTTATCTTCACATCTACACCGATTCCAGGTAGTGGTGTTACAATATCTTTATACAATATTGCTGCATCTACATTGTAATTTTCCACTGGTAAACGGGTTACATATGCACATAATTCAGGCTCATGTGTAATTTGCTCTAAAGAATATTTTTCTTTTATTTTTCTGTATTCAGGTTGTGATCTTCCTGCTTGCCTCATATACCAAACTGGCGTATGCTCCACTTGTTCTCCTCTTGCTGCACGAAGAAGTGTATCATTAAAAGTAGTCATTCTAAAATTCCTGCCTTTCTTCTATCTAAATGGTACGTCTCTTTTCAAATATACGTCTCCACTATAGTCGTTCTATTTCCTATTGTATAGGTATATAGTGTAATTGTCATAAATTTGTCCCGTTTCATCGTCAAAATTAGTTAAAGGGTTTCTAAGTGTGCATTTTTGGGAAAAGTATAAGAAATAAACAAAACTAGGAGGTACTTATATGAATTTATATATAACTTCAGGAACACCTGAATTTATGGAGTCAATAAAAAAGAAACATCCCAATGAGCAAATTTATTCATTGCATGGAATAGGTAACTCTGTTCTAATCCATGAAACTGCAAAAAAAACTATTTTCCAAGCTCCAAGAAAATATGAAATATTAGAAGCTTCCGGACATTTCTCCGAAAAGGGCTATTTCGCCATTCAAAATATTCCCCTTTCAGACGAAGGTAAACCCATCTTTGAATATAAGTATACAAACTTATCACCAACCCTTGAACAGGAGCCAGGGTTTATCGCACTTCGTGTATTAAAACCGATCAAATCAGACACTTATATTATTTTAACAGAATGGTCTGGTCCAAACAGCTATGACGTATGGTCGAAATCCCATCCAATGAACTTTGATGAGATTGCTGATAAGCAACAATTTTTCACTGGCGCTCCCTATGTTTCTACATATTCATCGACAAATGAAGAAGTCTAAATTTGAGAGGCTATACATTAAAAAAGACTGTTTGGTGCGTCAACACCCAACAGTCTTGCAATAAAATAGTTTCGCTTTAAAGGCGATCAGCAATTATCATGAGTAAACCGGCCCAATGCTATGGCTCAGTGGCGGTTTACTTTTTTTCTTTTGAAAAAGTAAAAATTGAAACTTGCACATTATAATTTATATTCTTCTTTTTTGTTATAATGGTAAAAAGATAATTGGAGGGTAAAATTTATGACATTAGAATTAACGGAAAAATTAGATAGTGCATTTGAAGATATGGTCGCAATCCGTCGTCATTTACACATGCATCCAGAAGTATCATTTAAAGAAACAAAAACAGCCGGGTATATTCAAGACTTTTATACAGATTTAGGTATTCCATTTCAAGCAAATGTTGGCGGTAATGGTGTTGTCGCAAGAGTAAAAGGAGCTTTACCTGGTAAAACAGTTGCACTTCGCGCTGATTTCGATGCATTACCGATTCAAGATGAAAAAGACGTCCCTTATAAATCTACCGTAGATGGCGTTATGCATGCATGTGGACATGATGGGCATACTGCAACCTTGCTCATTCTTGCACGCACGATCAATGAATTAAAAGACCAGTTAGCTGGAGAATATGTATTTATTCATCAGCATGCGGAAGAATATGCCCCAGGCGGAGCAAAACCAATGATTGAAGCAGGATGCTTAGAAGGAGTCGACGCTATTTTCGGTACGCATTTATGGTCTTTGTTCCCACTTGGATCAATCGAATATAAATCCGGTCCAATCATGGCAGCAGCGGACCGGTTTGAAATTACGATTCAAGGGCAAGGTGGACATGGAGCTAATCCGCACCAAGCAAAGGATGCAATCGTCGTAGCCTCTCAACTTGTCGTAAATTTACAACAATTAGTAGCAAGAAGAGTAGATCCAACACAATCTGCGGTTCTTTCTGTCGGTTCCTTTGTTGCGGAAAATGCTTTTAATATTATTGCAGACAATGCAAAACTTGCTGGTACAGTGCGTACTTTTGATGCAGACGTTAGGGATTTAATGGAGCGTGAGTTAGCACGTGTTATCGAAGGCACCTGCCTTGCTGCAGATTGTACGTATACTTTCGAATATACTCGTGGATATCCCCCAGTTATTAATCATAAAGAAGAAACCGAGTTTTTAGCAAAAATCGCTAGGGATGTGCCTGGAGTAGAAATAGTGAAAGAGTCCGAGCTTCTAATGATTGGAGAAGATTTTGGTTATTATATGGAAGAGATTCCTGGAACATTTTTCTTTACAGGCGCAATGCCAGAAGGAGATGTTTACCCACATCATAGTCCTAAGTTTGACTTCGATGAACGCGCAATGCTCACAGCAGCCAAAACATTAGGAACAGCTGCTATTCAATATCAAACGAAATAAGAAAAGAGGCTGGGACAAAACCCACCTTGAAAAATGAAAAGCCCTGGAAATTTTACGAACAGTAAAATTTCCAGGGCTTTGTTTTTAGGCATTAAAAA